>NZ_JBCFQL010000008.1:0-196590 GCF_041729725.1 Flavobacterium zubiriense
GTATCTACAACAAAGTTATTAGACGGAGCTGTGACCTCGGATAAAATTGCAAGCTCTATAGCTTTAGCAGGAGAACCAACTGCTGCTACTGCTGATGCGGGAACAAATTCAAATCAAATTGCTACAACTCAGTTTGTTTCTACTGCAGTGGCTGCTGCAAGCGAAAACGTTGTTGATTTGACTACTGCGCAAACCATTAATGGGGGTAAAACTTTTAGTAGTGATATTGTAGTCAACGGAATAACTGTTGGTAAAGGGATTGGTTATGATAACACAATAATTGGTAATGAGGGGCTATTGTCAAATACTACCGGAGATTCTAATACTGCAGTTGGAAAATCAGCACTTCATCTTAATACAACTGGACGTCAGAATACCGCTAATGGATTAGAAGCACTCTACAGTAACACAACAGGAGCAAATAATACTGCTCTAGGGCAGGGAGTTCTTCGTTCTAATACAACAGGGGGGCAAAATACGAGTAATGGTGGAGTTTCACTTTTTTCTAATACAACAGGTAGTAAAAATACAAGTAGTGGATATTTAACACTTTTTTCTAATACCATTGGGGATTCAAATACTGCACACGGGTACAGAGCACTTTTCAATAATACGACAGGAACTAACAATACCGCAATTGGTGCTGAAGCAAATGTATCTTCAGGGGAATTGAATAATGCTACTGCTATTGGTTATGCTGCTGTAGTTTCAGCAAGTAATACTATTCAATTAGGTAATACTACAGTAACAGATGTTAAAACGAGCGGTTCTATTACAACAGGAGCAATAACGATACCGAATACAGATGGAACGCTAGGACAAGTATTAAGTACAAACGGAGAAGGTATTTTATCTTGGACGACCCCCACATCTGCTTCAAGCGACGATTTTGTAGATTTAACAACTGATCAAACTATTGCTGGGAATAAAACGTTCAGCTCAAACCTTACTGTAGACGGCATCACTGTTGGTTTAGGAAACGGAAGTATTCCTACTAATACTGCTATGGGAGTTTCAGCACTTGGTACTTTAAGTATGGGAACATATAATACTGCTTTAGGTTACTTCGCACTTTCACAAATTGGTAGAGGTCAAAGTAATACGGCCATAGGTTCAGGCGCTATCGAAGTACTTCTTGATGGTGATAATAATACTGCTGTGGGTAAAAATGCTGGTGCTACTGATAGAAGGGGGTTTTTAAATAATGTAATGGACAATTCGGTTTTTATCGGAGCTGAAACAAAAAGTTTTGATTATGAGAATAATAATGGGAATATGCCACCTCAGACTAATCAGATAGTTATTGGATATCGAGCTATAGGAAATGGAAGTAATACTATTCAATTAGGAAATAATCAGATAACTAGTGTTTCCACTAGTGGAAATATCTTTGCAAATTCATTTGTACGTCGGGACGGGCTTAACGGATATATGATGTCTGATGGTACTGTTGCAATAGAAGTTGCCGATGAATTTACAGCCACAGCTTCTCAAACTAGTTTTACATTGACTCAAACACCCACGGTGTATAGTAAAGTAAAAATGTACATCAACGGAATCAGAATAAGTAATACTGCATACACCATAAACGAAACTAGTTTAACATACTATCCTGAAAACAATGGGGATAATACTTTGACTGATGGGGATAGAATACAATTTGATTATTCGGCTACTAATAATTATAACTAAGGCCGGTTGATTTGTTTAATTATTTTATTAAAAATACAATTATGAAAAAATATCTTTTTATAGTACCAATAGTCTTGATTACACAATATAATTCAGCACAAGCACTGACTAAAAACGGAAGTGTGGTAACGGAGTCAACGGTAAGCACATTAAAAGTAGGAGATGTGACTTATCCTAATACGGATGGACAAAATGGACAAGTATTATCAACTAATGGCGATGGAACAACAAGCTGGACGAGTCCTTCAACTGGAGGTCTTGCTACGGTTTTTAATAGTACAAATGTATATTTAGATGATTCTTACTCGGGATCAGTGATTTATGTTTCGGACAGTAATTTTAATGGCTCTCTTTTTAATTATGCTAATAATCTTCCTGCTGGATTTACTTGTACAATTATAAATACTAAATCAAATGATTATTTAACTGTTGAAGCCAATAATGAAATTTTTTATTACCAAATTCCAAATAGTAGCTATTCAACTACTACTAGGTCTAATGTTAGAGAATTTAAGATTCGTCCAGAAGGAACTGTTAGGGTAAATGTAATTACTGTTAATGGTCAAAAACGTATTTATGTAACAGGGGATTTAATAGATGATCCTGCATAATTTTTAATAAAAAATAAAGCGTTTATTAAAAGAGAATGGGATTTAAAATCTAATAAAAAGGTTCAACTTTTACGTTTGAACCTTTTTTGTTAAAATAAAAAATTACCCCTCCTTAACAATCTCCTTAACCGCTTGTTCGTAATTCCGAATACTTTTAGCCTTTTTAATCTTTTTATTCACTTTATGAGGATTCGAAAAAATAACTGAAAAATATTCCCATAAGTGGTGCATTTTTAGCAAAATATGAGTGGCTCCAGATAAAGATTCGCTGTAGCCGGCGTATAAAGTATCATGAAAATTACTGAATAATTCCATTTTGTTCGATGGATATTCGGAGCTGTTGTTTTTAATCATGGAAGGTAAAAATGGATCGGCAATTAAGCCGCGACCTATCATCCAGTGATCTATGGATGGAAAACGTTCTTGCATTTTGTGAAATTGAGCAACCGAAGTAATGTCGCCATTGTAATACAGTTTCAATTTTGTATTATCAACGCATTGCTGGAAACCATCTAAATTTACTCCACCATTGTACAATTGTTTTCCAATACGGGCATGAATAGCTATATTTTTAACGGGGTATTTTTCAATAAGTGGCAATACATTCAAAATTTCCTCAGGCGAATCATATCCCAAACGCATTTTCATCGATACAATAATATCCGATTCGGCATGTACTTTTTCTAAAATACTATTGATTTTTTCGGTTTGACAAATCAATCCTGACCCCATACCTGATTTGGTTACCATGGGATAAGGACAACCGAGATTCCAATTCAATTCTTTATATCCTAATTCCTGAACATATTTGGAAACAAATAAAAATTCGTCGGCATCATTGGTGATAATTTGCGGGATTACTTCTAAACTACTGTTGTTTTCGGGCAATAAATCGCGCTGATAAGACGATTTGATAATCAGTTTTCCGTTTAAACGAATGTACGGCGAATAAAAAGTATCAATCCCTCCAAAATATTTATTTTGTGCATTTCGAAAACGAAAATCAGTAAATCCTTGGAGTGGCGAAGAAAGAAGGGTATAGCTCATGAAAAATAGAATTGCGCAAATATAATCAATGCAAACTACACTTTGTAAAACAAAAAAAGACTTTCAACGGAAAGTCTTTGGTTTATTCTAAAATGGAGTTTTTTTAACCATTAAGAGATTTAAGTTTCATAAAGTTTTTTGCTTAATTTTTCTTAACTCTCTTAATGGTAAAATAATAAATATTTAATTTACACTTTTCCTAATGTATATAATTGTTCCATAGTAGGCGATAAACTTCCTCCAGCTGGTTCCAATGTGATTCCGAATGCTTCAGCATCTCCCGTATTGTTGACAGCAAAGAAGCGTTGGCCATTGTTATCAAAGTCTTCTAGTAAACCAATACTAGTAGGTGTAAGCGGGTTGAGTTTTAATGCCCAAACTTGATATACCATACCTTTTGGCGGTTCAGGAAGTCCTGAGGCATCTACATAAACCACTTGGGTTTCTTTGTTCCAATACACTTTTGCCGATGATTCTGGTGCTACCGTTTGGCCTCCAAGAGCAACTACTGTATTTTTATCGTCTTTTACAACGGCCAAATTAGTTTCAATAGCAGTTTTTTCGAGAATCAATTGGTTTTTTTCTTGCTCAATTTTAGATTTCTCGGTTGTGGTTGTAACAACTTGCCTGTTGGTTTCTTCCAGTTGGTTGTATTGGAATCCTATACCAACCAATAACAGTATTGCAGCAGCCCAGCCAATGTATTGAGACCAATTTCTATCAGAAGCCATTGGTATTACTTCGGCAGTTTTTAAACCTAATTTTTCTTTAATCTTAGCATAATTTTCAGCCGATTGAAATGGTGAAAAACTGGAAGATAATGCTACAACTGATTTTTCAATTGCTATAATTTCAGCATTAATCTCGGTGTGTCTTTTAGCCATTACTGCTACTTCTTCGCTTTCGGTTTCAGTTAACGAACCGTAAACGTAAAGTTCTAATATGCCAGATTCTATATATTCTTTTGTTTCCATTATACTATACTTTCAAGTAGATTCTTAAATCATTAATACAGTTTCGGTTGTGTGTTTTTACGGTTCCCAACGGAATTTCTAGTTCTTCAGCTGCTTCTTGTTGAGTATACCCTTTAAAAAACAATAGGTCTATTATCTGGATGCATTTTGGTTTTAACCTTTTAATAAATTCCTGCATTCCTATTCCATCCACCTTATTCACAAGTTTATTACTGTCTTCTAATAGATTTACGAAATTATCAGTAGATAGGTTTTTTTGACTGTTGTTAAAATTTTTAGAACGTAATTTATCAATTGAAGTATTACGGGCAATATTGAGTATCCAAGTGTAAAAACGTCCCTTGCTTTCGTTATAGCTATCAAGATTTTTCCAAATTTTAACAAATACTTCCTGGAGAACATCTTCTGCTTCTTCTGTGTTTTTTATCAGAACACTAATAACGGAGAATAAACTTTTAGCATACATATCATAAAGATGTGTAAAGGCTTTTTCGTCCTTTTTATAAATTAAAACTAATAATTCGTCTTGGCTCATAGTTTTTGGTTTTTTTACGCATACAAACTTATGCAAACTTATTTAAAAATGTGCTAGGTTTTGTTCAGTTCAGAAATTAAAATGGTGTTTTTCATTCAATCTTTTGAAAAACAAATCAAATATACCATTATGATTTTTTACACCTAAGATATTGAATCCTATGTTTTGTATGGGTTTCGCTTTCCATTTAATACTATTTTTTTTAGTTGTTTGAAAACAAAATAATTTGCATCTTATTTATGTACACATTTCTCGTTAGTTTATTTTTAACAATTGTTTAATTAAAATTAGTTCTTGAAAAGAATTGTGAAGCAGTGAATTTGATTAATTTTATAAAAAAAAATAAACGGATATGAAAAACTTATTATTTATTATGTGCAGTGTGTTTTTACTCCTTAACGGATTTACTCAGGCACAAAATAAAAAAACAAAAGCCATGGATACAAAAAGTATTTACCAATTTAAAGTGAATAATTTATATGGAGAACCATTTGATTTTTCCACTTTAAAAGGAAAGAAAGTTTTAATTGTAAATACGGCTTCCAAATGCGGTTTTACCCCACAATACGAACAATTAGAAGCCATTTACAAAGAATACAAAGACAAAGGTTTTACAGTTATAGGTTTTCCAGCTAATAATTTCAATGGACAAGAACCAGGAACAAACAAAGATATTGAGACTTTTTGTAAAATTAATTACGGAGTAACTTTTCCTATAATGGATAAAATTTCAGTAAAAGGAAAAGATATGAGTCCGATTTATCAATTTTTAACTCAAAAAGAGAAAAACGGAGTGAAAGATTCGGAAGTGAAATGGAATTTCCAAAAATACCTGATCGACGAAAAAGGACATTTGGTAGAAGTATATTACTCTAAAACAAAACCTGATGCACCTGAAATTGTAAATTGGATCAAGCAATAAAGAATCTTATATTTTACAAAAAAGCGATTTTTAACTTGATTTAGAAATCGCTTTTTTTTATAAAAAATAGTAAAGAAATTAATTCTCGTATTTATGTTAAAGTAATGTCATCTTCGTAACTTTGTGATTCGAAATAAAAAAAATGATTTATCCCAAAATACCTTTAGCGCAAAGCATTATTCAGATTTGTTTAGCCAAAGGAATCCTCGATATCGTAATTTCTCCAGGTTCCAGAAACGCACCTTTAACAATTGGTTTTGCCTCTAATCCTGATTTTAAGTGCTACAGCATTGCCGATGAACGTTGTGCAGCATTTTTTGCATTAGGAATTGCCCAACAAATCAAGCGTCCAGTAGTCGTAGTTTGTACTTCAGGTTCGGCATTATTGAATTATTATCCCGCTGTTGCCGAAGCTTTTTACAGTCAGATTCCCTTAATTGTTATTTCGGCAGATAGACCGCAAAGTAAGATTGATATTGGCGACGGACAAACCATTCGTCAGGAAAATGTTTTTGCAAATCATTCGTTGTACAATGCTAATTTAACCGAAGAAGCTTCAAAAACAAACGATCACAAAATCAACGCGGTCATAGACGCTGCTTTTTATAAAAAAGGGCCTGTACACATCAACGCTCCTTTTGAAGAACCTTTGTATGAAACTGTTTCCGAACTTTCGGTAGATGTAATGGTTGATAATTTTGCTAGTTTGAATCCAATAACTCCGTTAGAAGATTTGACAGCTTTTGTGGACATTTGGAACCAATCGACAAAAAAATTAGTATTGGTAGGAGTAAATGATCCTGATGCTATTTCGAATGCCACTATTGAGGCTTTCGCCAATGACGAATCGGTGGTGGTGATGACCGAAACGACTTCTAACTTACACCATTCTAGTTTTATTTCGAATATTGACACTATAATTACTCCGTTTACCAATGAGGATTTTGAAGATTTTTGTCCCGATATTTTAGTCACTTTTGGCGGAATGATTGTTTCTAAACGCATCAAAGCCTTTTTACGAAAATACAAACCGAAACAACATTGGCACATTGATACTTTACGCGCGTATGATACTTTTGGAATTTTGACTAAACATTTTGAAACCAATCCAAATACTTTTTTTGCTAATTTCTTGCCTTTAACCCATAGTGTAAAAAGTGATTATTTTGTAAAAATGAATCGCATTCAAGCCATTCGAAAAGAAAAACAAGATCTTTTTTTAAGAAAAGTTTCGTACTCAGATTTTTATGTTTTTGATAAGCTACTCAAGACCTTACCAGAAAATAGTCAGTTACAAATTAGTAACAGTTCGGCTATTCGTTACGCACAATTAATGGAAATACCTTCGAGTGTGGAAGTGTTTTGCAATCGAGGAACTAGCGGAATTGATGGCAGTACCTCTACTGCCATAGGTGCCGCTGTTGCAAATAATAAGCCGACTGTTTTTATGACTGGCGATATTGGTTTTCTGTATGATAGCAACGCCTTATGGAATAATTACATTCCTAAAAACTTTAAAATTATCCTCATCAATAATGGAGGAGGAGGTATATTTAGAATTTTACCTGGTCACGAAGAAACGCCTGTTTTTAATACTTTTTTCGAAACTTCGCATTGCTTGACGGCGGAACATTTAGCCAAAATGTATGGTTTTGAATATATAATTGCGAAGGATGAAACGACTTTGCAAATTGGTTTAAAACAATTGTATGTTCAAAATAACCAAGCTTCAATTTTAGAAGTATTTACACCCACTCTTGAAAATGATGCGGTCTTGAAGCAATTTTTTAAAGAATTAGTTTAACCTTTTTTTGAAATATAAGTTTTTATCAAGGATAACTTTTTTGTAATCTATTACAAATAGGTTTTTTCTTGTTTTTATGTGCTCGGTTTTGTAAAACAATTCTTTTTTTATATATCTTCATCTTTTTATTCTTTAATATAAATTTAGATTTGAAATGGTTGAAGTTTTTTGTGAAAATAAAAAAAGCATCTTCGTTTGCTTTTTTATGTTCGTATTATCAATTGTTTTTTTGCAGGCACAAGACAAAAAGACAATCAAAGCTGATGTAGAGAAAGTCTATCTTCACACCGATCGATCCACTTATTTTATTGGTGAAGATATATGGTACAAAGCCTATAATGTGCGTGCTTCTAATAACTTACTTTTTGATAACAGCAACATTTTGTATGTCGAATTAATTTCGTCGGAATCTAAAATAATTGCTCAAAACAAAACTAATTTAGAAATGGGATTAGGGCACGGCGATTTTCAATTGCAGGATTCTTTGGGCGTAAAACCAGGGATTTATCAATTAAGAGCTTATACGAATTGGAATAGGAATTTTGGAGATGATTTTGTGTTCAAAAAGGATATTGAAATTATCGATGTTTTTGAATCGAATGATAAATCCAAGACGGCTCAAAATATTGCTTCGGAAACTAAAATCACTAAAAAAGAAGCCGCTAAACAAAACACATTTCGCATCGATTTCTTTCCGGAAGGCGGCTCCCTTATAGAAAATGTTTCCAGTATTGTTGGTTTTAAAGCGGTTGATAATAACGGAAAACCAATAGAAATTAACGGAGAAATTTACGATTCGAATAACGAATTAGTCACTGCTTTTGAAAGTGTTCACGATGGCATGGGAAAATTCCAAATGTTACCGATGGAAGGAAAAAGTTATTATGCAAAAATTAAAACTTCAACAGGAATAGAACTTCGTCAAGAACTCCCTAACATTCTCAAACAGGGCTATTCATTGAGTTTTAAAGGAATGAAAGGCAGAAACATTGTAAGTATCAATACAAACCAAGCCACTTTAGCACAAAATCCTAATGCAGCTTTAACAGTTATTGGCAAAGCCAAAGGAATTACGTATTTAGAAACTACACAAACGCTCACTGAAACCACATTGTCATTTGAATTGCCAAAAGATAAATTTCCAGCAGGCATAAGCCAAATCACATTGTTTGACAATGCTAATAAACCACAAAGCGAGCGATTAATTTATATCGAAAAAGAAAATGATTTAGAGGTTGAACTCGTAACTGATAAAGAAACATATGAACCCAATGAAAAGACAATAGTTTATGTTTCTTCTAAATCTAAAAAAGGAGTTGCCAAATCAGCTAGTTTTTCATTGAGTGTAACGGATATGAATGGAGTGGAAGACAAGGATTTTGGTACAACTATTAGTTCGTACTTTTTGATGGAGTCAGACATTAGAGGAAAAGTGCATCATCCAGGCTATTATTTTGATGCAACTAATCCCAAAAGATTAGAACATTTAGACAATTTGCTTTTAACTCAAGGTTGGCGTGATTTTATATGGAAAACGAATCCAAATCCTAACAAAACCATTCGGTACGCCGCAGAAAAGGGACTTGAAATATCAGGTAGGGTAAAACAATTATTGGGTAAAAAGGCAAAAGTAAACAGCAATATGTCATTGTCTTTAATGGGCAAAAAAGGAATGCAATTTTTTAATACAGCAACCGATTCTATTGGAAAATTCAAATTTGAGAATCTGATTTTTTACAATACCACCCAACTCTTTTTAAGCACCAAAGACGATAAAGGCAAATTCAGTGGTGAAATAGTTTTAGATTCCGTTTACAGAACACCGCCACCAGTTGGATTCCAAAATGAATCTATTGGCTTTTCCGAAACCATAAAATCAATTGCGGATAATGTGTTAAAGAAATATACCGCTTTTGGAATAAAACCCGAAAACAGATTGAACGAGGTGAAAATTACAGCAAAGAAAAAATATGCAACTGTATTATATGGACGACCTGATTTTGATTATAAAATGGATAAAGAAGGATTGAAGTTTTCTAGTGCTAGTGATTTGATTATGGATAAGTTTCAGATGTTCGATTTTAATAAACTCATTTCGCCAGAATCTTTTTCGACAATTGAGGGACTTCCTGTCATTTTGATTGATGGAAATCCAATAAATGAATTGGCACAATTGAATTTTGTCTCTCCTGAAGAAATCGAAAAAATAGAAGCGTTGCGTGGTACTGAAATGCTCAAAACTCTTTACGGACCAGATGCAGGTTTAGGAGTAATCTCTATTTTTACAAATGGGAAAAGCACTGGCAACCAACCCAAAAAAGATATTAATCAATCGATTAAAATAAAAATAGACGGTTATTATTTAGGGCGTACTTTTTATGCACCAACTCCAGAACAAGCCGAGTTAGATGTTATTGCCGCAGTAAGAAACACCATTTATTGGAATCCAGAGTTACGACCTGACAAAACAGGTAACGCAACTGTAAATTATTACAATACCAAGGTAGAAACTAAAGTAAAAGTTGCTTTGGAAGGGATTACAGCTAGCGGAATTCCGGTGGTTAAGAATGTTTATTATACAATCAAAAATTAACAGGAATTAAATGAAAATTAAGAAGATTTTTACATATCTTCATCCTTTTGTTATTTGTTCAACATAAATATAGATTATAGATGTTAAAAGTTTTTAAAAGCAATAAAAATTGTCCTTTTATTTGTTTGGTTTTGTTAGTTTTTTCGATTGGTTTTTTGAATGCTCAAGACCAAAAAAAGGTTTCTGATATAGAAAAAGTATATCTTCACACAGACAAGTCTCTGTATTTTGTTGGCGATGATTTATTTTACAAAGCCTATAATGTACGTGCAACAAATAATGTTCTTTTTGATAATAGTACTATTTTATATGTAGAATTAATTTCACCAGATCAAGAAATTCTTGCCCGAAACAAAACCAATCTTCAAATAGGTTTGGGTCATGGTGATTTTCAATTAACGGATTCACTTGGCGTAAAACCGGGTGTTTATCAATTGAGAGCCTACACTAATTGGAACAGAAATTTTGGAGAAGATTTTGTTTTCAAAAAAAATATTGAAGTTGTAGATGTTTTTGAATCGAATTCCAAAGATAATAAAACACCAATAACAGTCACAGAAACCAAAGGAAAGACTAAACCACAAGCACAAGCTATTGTTGAGCGTAAAATAAAGGTCGATTTTTTTCCAGAAAGTGGCTCCCTTTTGACAAATGTTGCTAGCATCGTGGGTTTCAAAGCCGTTGATAGTAACGGAAAACCCATACCTATTACTGGAGAAATTTTTGATGGCAATAACGAAGTAGTTGGCTCTTTTTCAAGCGTTCATGATGGAATGGGTAAATTTCAAATGATTCCCATGGATGCTCAAAATTATTATGCAAAAATAAAAACCGAAGACGGAACCGAACTGCGGGAAGAACTGCCAAAAGTGACTAACCAAGGCTATTTGTTAAATTATAGAGTAGTAAGAGGTAAAAATATTGTTTCTGTACTAACCAACGAAGCTACTTTATTGCAAAATCCTAATGCCATAATAACGGTTGTTTGCAAGTCAAAAGGGGTTTCTTATTTAGAAAATACATTAACAATAACGCAAACGGCATCTTCTTTTGAATTAGATAAAAATAGCACACCCGAGGGCATTAGCCAAATTACTTTAATTGACAATAATTCAAAACCACAAAGTGAGCGTTTGATTTATATCGAAAAAGAACAGGATTTAGACATTCAATTAGCTACAGACAAATCCACTTATAAGCCAAATGAAAAAGCGACTGTCACTTTTTCGTCAAAAACTAAAACTGGAAGTGCCAAATCGGGTAGTTTTTCAATGAGTGTGACGGACATGAATGGAGTAGAAGAAAATAAAGATTTTGGCACAAACATAAGTTCTAATTTCTTGCTGGAGGCAGACATTAGAGGCGAAATACATAATCCAGCCTATTATTTTGATGCGACCAATTTAAAACGATTGGATCATTTAGATAATTTACTTTTAACCCAAGGTTGGCGAGATTTTCTTTGGAAAACAATGCCAAAAGCAAGCGATACAAAAAATTATATTGCAGAAAAAGGCATTAACATATCTGGGAAAGTCAAGCAACTTTTTGGAGATAAAACCAAAGAAAACTACACAATTGGACTCGTCTTATTAAACTCAAAACACATAAACACATTTAAGACAACGACCGATTCTATTGGAGAATTCAAGTTTGAAAATTTAAAGTTTTCTGAAAAAATGCAAATGACTGTAAGCTCTAAAGATGAAAAAGGAAAATACAAAGGCGAAATTTTGTTAAATCCAATTGAGCAACCTGCTATAGCTGTCGATTTCAAAAAACAAACAATTGATTGGAATCCAACCAATCGCTTAATTGTTGACAATGTTTTTAAAAAATACACCACTTTTGGAGTAAAACCTGAAAATGTGTTACAAGAAGTTAGCATTGTTGCTAAAAAGAATAACAAACTCGTAGGAGCATACGGAATTCCAGAAAACACCTATGTTGCTGATGAAAGTTTAAAAACCTTTACTTCTATTTTTGAATTAATAGAGCAAAAAATCCCAGGAGTTATCATCGAAAATGAATCAATTCGTTTCATTCGATTTCAAGGTTCGGCGCTTATTTTGATTGATAATATGATAGACAATACGGGTTTATTAAATTTTATACTGCCACAAGACGTTCTGAAAATAGAATCGGTAAGAGGTTCTCAAGCAGCCACTTTTTATGGTGAGCAAGCAGCAAGTGGTATAATATCAATTTTTACAAAACCCAACAAAACAATAAAAGAAAAAAGCGGTTTTAACTACATCAAGCAAGACATAGAAGGTTTTCAGACCGCACGTGTTTTTTATGCACCAAAGAATGAACAAGAACTTTTGACTTTAGACATTAAAGAAACAGTAAGAAATACCCTGTACTGGAATCCGTATGTACATCCAGACAAAGATGGTAATGCAACTGTGAATTACTTCAATACTAAAGTAGAAACAAAAGTAAAAATAGCTTTAGAAGGGATTACAAGCAATGGAATTCCTGTGGTTAGGAATAGTTATTACACCATTAATAAATAATTTTCTGTTGTGATTTATTTAATCGGGACAGTACAGGATGATTTTGTGTTTTTCCTAATTTATATTAGCCTCTTTAACATTATAATTCCCTAAAATATGATAAAAAAGAGTGGTTTAAAGCAGATTTCTAAACTAGTATGGATTGTGATGTTGTTGCTGTGTTCCACAATTAAAATAATAGCACAAAACCAAAATATAAAAAATGATGTTTTTTGGGACACCAAAGAAGGACTTCCTATTTACAGTCAGGGTGGTGGTGTTTTTAAGTTTGAAAATCCTAAAACAGGAATTGAAAAGTACTATTGGTACGGAGTGCATTATGAAGAAGCTGAGAAATACCGCAAAGAACCAATTATAACCTATCCCCGTTGTACTTTTAAATCGATAACTTGTTATAGTTCCACTGATTTAGTGAATTGGACTTTTGAAGGTGATGTTTTTACTGATGAAAACGCATTTCCTGATGGAAGAAAAACATGGGTTGGACGCTTGGGAGTTGCTTTTGTAAAAGAAATGAATAAATATGCCCTTTTTGTTCAACATGGAAGTCAGGTTCTTGTTCTGCTGGGAGATTCACCTACAGCTTCGTTTTCTTGGCATCAAAAAATAAATATGAAACCATGGATTGGTACAACAAACACAGGTGACCAAACTGTTTTTACAGATGATGATGGAAAATCTTATTTGATTTATTCCTATGGAAAAGGGCGAAATAAAATTTATGTTTCTGAAATAGGTGTAAAAGACGGAAAAGTAACTATTTTAGATTGTACTAAAGTTTTTCAAGGAGAAAGTAGGGAAGGAAATTGTATGTTTAAATACAAAAACAAGTATTACATGGCTGCTTCGAATATTTATGGTTGGGATGCTTCTTTCGCTTATTATTTGGTTTCAGATAATATTAGAGGACCTTATTTACCAACCAATGATATGCAAATTATGGCAGGTTCTACCGAAGATTATGCACACGTAACACAAACTGGTTTTTTCTATACTATAAAACGAAATGGTAAAGAAACCGTAATTTATTGTGGTGATCGTTGGGCTGATTTTGCTGGTAATGGTTTAGGGTATAACCAATGGTTTCCGCTTTCTTTTGATGGACATAAACCTTATTTTAATTCGTTAAGTTCATGGAATCTGGACGAAAAAACAGGAGATTGGACTGTTGCTACAGATAACAATTATGTAAAAAACGGCAGTTTTGAAGCCGATAGAAACAAAATTCCAAGCAATTTTAAGCCCATTCAGGAACAATTGTTAGGTTGGAAAACCGAAGTGATTAAAGGAAATCCTATTCAAGTGAAAAGTGAAATTTCGCCACAATTGAATTATTTCAATACAGAAAATGACCGAAAAGAAGTCATAGGCGAAAAAAGTTTAAATATTACCGACACAGTCGATTTTACAAGAGAAATTACGCAACAAATTACCTCTTCCTCTTATGTAGCCTTAGAAGATGGTGTTTACAATTTGACAGCCAAAGTTAAAAACAGCCAAGGTTTCAGCGGACTTAAAATGCATGCTAATACGGGCGGTGTTAATTATAAATTTAGTATTGAAACCAAGAATACCTCGTGGACGAGCATTCGTATTTCAGATATTTTGGTAAAAAATGGTAAAATAACCGTTGGTTTTTTTGCAAATGGAACTGCAAATGCGTTTTGTTTAGTAGACGATGTGACTTTGGTGAAAAAATAATTTGCTTTAAAATGAACCGCAAAGTTCGCAAAGGCTTACGCAAAGTAAATGTAAAAGCTTTGTAAAGTTTTATTTTAAATTTGCTGAATCTTTAATATCTGCGAGAAAAGTTTTCAATATGCAGATTTTTGAACTTTCTGACCTTTGCGAAAAACTTTGCGAACTTTGCGGTAAAATCATCTTACAACATCGTACCTTTGCGGCTTAGAAAAAAGAAGAATATGCTTAAAATAGGAAAATACAACAGCTTAACGATATTACGTGATACTAAAGTGGGATTGTTTTTGGGTAATCCCGAAAAAGATCCAGAAGGAATTCACGACGTCCTTTTGCCAAATAAATATGTCCCTAACGAATTTGAAATAGGCGAAGAGCTTATAGTTTTTGTTTATTTAGATCACGAACAACGTCCGGTGGCTACTACATTGGAACCTTATATTTTGTTGAATGAATTTGCGCTTTTGCGTGTGAATTACACCAATCAGGTAGGTGCTTTTATGGATTGGGGAATGGAAAAAGACATTCTGGTTCCGTTTAAGGAACAAGCCAGACCAATGGAAAAAGGGAAGCGTTATTTGGTTTACCTTTATATGGACGAAAAAACCAATCGATTGGTGGCTTCAAGTAAGACGAATCAATTTCTTAATAACGATGATCTTACGGTGGAGAACGGCGAAGAAGTAGAATTGATTGTTTCGCATATTACTGAAATCGGGATTAATGTAATTATTAACGAGAAGCACAAAGGACTTTTGTATAAAGATGAGGTTTATGATGATGCAATTCGTACTGGTGACAGAATGCGTGGTTTTATTAAAAACATTCGACCTGATAACAAAATTGATGTTTCGTTACAAAAACAAGGCTACGAAAGTATCGAACCGAATGCCGAGAAAATTTTGGACGAACTAAGAGCGAGCAGAGGTTTTTTAAGATTAAATGACAATTCGCATCCCGAAGACATCAAAACGGTATTGAAGATGAGTAAAAAGACTTTTAAGAAAGCCATTGGAGCTTTGTACAAAGAGAAATTAATTGAAATTAAGGAAGACGGAATTTATCTGATAAAAGAATAAAAAAAAAAGAAAGACTAATCCTTGTGGTTAGTCTTTCTCTTTTTATAGCTGTTTTTTTAGTTTAATTAGCTATAATGTATTTAACAATTGGAAACCATAATTTGCGGTTTCACGTTAACTGTTCTTTCTTTATCTTTTTTTAACTTCTAAAAACTATTTGGAATTTCATTTTGCAATAAAAACCGTTGGTATAAAAAAAAAATTGGATTTTACAAATTCATTTTAATGATGATTCCATCTTGTATAGTAATCCAAATGCTTACCGTAGGTGCTACTTTGAATAAATTCTAATAGGCTTTAGTGTTTCCCATTTGGGCTCTTTTCTTCCGAAGTTTAAATTTAGTAACGTACAAAAAAGAGTGATAAAGCGTGTTGTTTGTTTCAATATTCTTCTTTTAAGTTAATAAATCAGTGAAGTGACTCTTAATGTTAGTTAGCGTTGTAAATATTTAACTAAATCCTCAACTAACTACGTCTAAATTAATAAAAAAAATGTTTCGGTTTTCAAAAAAAGTCTTTATTTGACAAAATTTAACATTTTTAAAAGATTAATGGGATAAGGATTACTGAAAAATCAATTTAAGACGAAATGATAAAAAAGATATTATTTAAAAGTACTAAGTAAGTCGAATGTTTTAAAGTCGTTAAGTCAAAAGAGGTTTTATTGGTTCAAACAACTACAAGTTAGTGTTTTAAACAAAATTATATCGTCTCAAAATGCTACATTATAACTCGTTGGGTGAAATTGTTTTTGGATATTAAATTTTCGTCAGTTCGAGTGAATTTTCAGAAAACGCGACAGCTTTTTCGGAAAATTTGTATCGAGAACAAGAAAATATTGAATAGAAAACGGTTCTCGATACATTTTTCGCTTCTTTTCATTATGCAAAAAACACTCGAACTGACGTTTTTGCTAATTTAACCCAACGGGTTACATTATATAGTTTTTACCTCTTAATCAAATCATCTTAGAGTCTATTTGAAATTCATCAAAATTAATTATCCATTCCGCCGCCGCGGATGTAAATTTGATACATTTTTAAGAGATTTTTCACACGCCTCGGCGGGTTGGGAAAAAGTAAATTTCTTTTTTTAAATAAATTTAAACAGGCTCTTAAATTAATTTTCTGTAGACCGTATGCTTTCGGATTTAGTGACAATTTCTTTAATAATTTCGTCTAGCTCATTACTGGACACAATTATATTTTCAATTAGAAATACTTTTTCTTCTTCTGTATTATCATTTTCTTTTAAAAGGTTAGTTATTGCCATTAAACGCGACAGCGGTGTTCTTACCACATGAGATTGAATCCTAGTTATTTCTTTTAATACTTCATTTTGTTTTTCTATTTTTTGGGTATGTTGAATATTGTTTTTAAAACTTTCATCAAGACCATTGAATAATTTTGGAACTAAGGAACAAACTAAAAAACTAAGAAAAATTAGATTTGAAAAAACCGCAAAAAGTTCTTTTGAATCAAAATTGATATTGTGTGGAGGAGTTAAGTCAAGATAATATAGGCATATATAAAAAACAGAAATATATACATTAAAGAGAGCTGGAGTATATTGGTTTTTAAATGTATATATAAACGTGGCTAAAAAACAAGCTGCAAGCAAATACAAGGTACTGTTTAATCCAACAAAATAGATTAAGAAAGTACTCAAAGTGTATACTGTTGCAATAAACAATAGTTTGCGTTTTTTTATTTTGATACTTTTTTTAACACCAGTAAAAAGAGCTAATAAAACAGATAAAATATCAACAAAGACCATTATGTAGTGTTGTGATTCAAAGGCCCAAATGACCGAAGGGATTAAAGCTATAATACTTAATGGGATGATATATATTATGGTGTTTGCAAACATATCATCTCGCCAATATTTTAAGTCTGTGTTTTTTTTGGACGAAAACAAGATGTTTTCCCTGACAATTGAAGTGTATTTATTCCATATTTTCATAATCAAAAGGTGTTTTATAAGTAGTTAAAACTATATGATGTCGTATTTTTAGACGATATAATTTTGTTTAAAATATTAATTTGTAGTTATTTAAACTAATAAATCCTCTGTTAACTTAACGACTTTAAAACTTTCGACTTACTTATATTAGGAACTACTGTAAATATAAAAAATAAAGTAATAAAATACTTGTTTTAAGTTGATAATTTTTTGTCAGTTGGAGCCATTCTTCACAGCAAAATGTATCGAAAACAAGAGCGTTTTCTTTGCAACCGATTCTGGATACATTTTTTGTTTCGTCCTAAAAAGTGTTTGGACTGCACAAAAAAAACACCAGAACTGACATTTTTATTAGTTACACCCTAGGAGTTGAATGTGTTTTATTTGAGTTAGCGATTCTTTTTTCAGGCTAAATAAGGGATAGCTTAGATAAAGTCTAAAAAATGATTTATTTTTACGCTAAAATAATTTAAACCCATTAAGATGGATTGGATCACAGCAAAAGAATACGAAGATATCACTTATAAAAAATGTAACGGTGTTGCCAGAATAGCATTCAACAGACCTAATGTTCGAAATGCCTTTAGACCTAAAACCACTTCTGAATTGTATGACGCTTTTTATAATGCTCAAGAAGATACTTCTATAGGTGTTGTTTTGTTATCTGCCGAAGGGCCTTCAACTAAAGATGGAGTGTATTCATTTTGTAGCGGTGGCGATCAAAACGCCCGAGGACATCAAGGATATGTAGGTGAAGATGGTCAGCACCGATTGAATATTCTTGAAGTACAACGTTTAATCCGTTTTATGCCAAAAGTAGTTATTGCAGTAGTTCCAGGTTGGGCTGTAGGCGGGGGGCATAGTTTGCACGTGGTTTGCGATATGACTTTGGCAAGCAAAGAACACGCTATTTTTAAACAAACAGATGCCGATGTAACTAGTTTTGACGGAGGTTACGGTTCAGCTTATTTGGCTAAAATGGTTGGACAGAAAAAAGCACGTGAAATTTTCTTTTTAGGACGTAATTATTCGGCTCAGGAAGCTTTTGAGATGGGAATGGTAAATGCTGTAATTCCTCATGGCGAATTAGAAGCTACGGCTTACGAATGGGCTCAGGAAATTTTAGCGAAGTCGCCAACATCAATCAAAATGCTAAAATTCGCAATGAATCTTACCGATGACGGTATGGTAGGCCAACAGGTTTTTGCAGGTGAAGCAACAAGATTAGCGTATATGACCGAAGAAGCGAAGGAAGGTAGAAATGCATTCCTTGAAAAAAGAAAGCCTAATTTTGAGAAGAAATGGTTGCCATAATTTAGTAGGCAGTGTTCAGTTTTTAGTATTCAGTTAGAACCGCAAACTAAAAACCGCAAACCATAAACTATAAACAATAAAATTATAATGAAACACTGGATTGAAGCCGCAAGATTGCGCACCTTACCTTTGTCTGTATCAGGAATTATTGTGGGCAGTATGTACGCCCTGGCACATCCTACCGAAGAAATATTAACACCAACCGACGTTTTTAACTGGAGACTTTTTGGCTTTGCCATTCTGACTACTTTAGGATTACAAATCCTTTCTAATTTTGCCAATGATTATGGTGATGGAGTGAAAGGAACTGATAATGAAGATCGCGTAGGGCCTAAACGCGCCATTCAGAGCGGTGTGATTACACCTGCTGCTATGAAACGTGCTATAATCATCACTTCGTTTTTGACCTTACTTTCAGCAATAGCGTTGATTTATTACGCTTTTGGAGGTACAAATTTGTTTTATTCGCTATTCTATCTTGCGTTAGGAATCCTGGCCATTTTATCGGCTATTCGATATACTGTTGGAAATACCGCTTACGGCTACCGAGGTTATGGTGATGTATTTGTATTCGTTTTTTTTGGATTGGTAAGTACTTTAGGAGTCAACTTTTTATATTCAAAACAATTGGATTTCGAATTAGTTTTACCAGCTATGGCTATCGGTTTTTTAAGCGTAGGTGTTTTGAATTTGAATAATATGCGCGATGAAGCTTCCGATAAAAAGGCAGGCAAAAATACCATTGTGGTAAAAATTGGTGGAGCAAAAGCAAAAAAATACCACTACTTTTTAATTGTCAGCGCCATGGTTTTGACTTTAGTATTTGCCATTATAAGCAGATTCAAATTTGACCAATATCTGTTTTTATTGGCTTATATTCCTTTAACTAACCATTTAGTTACGGTGTCTAAAAACCAAGAGCCTAGAGCTTTAGATCCCGAATTAAAAAAGCTAGCCTTGAGTACTTTTCTGCTTTCGGTTTTGTTGTCTTTGTGTATGATTTACTTTTTTTCAGATATAGTTGTTAACACGCTTTTAGGCGGAAGATAAATTGTAGTAACTAGTGAGAATTAATTAGTGATTAGCTAAAAGTTAATTTATTGGCTAGGTACTTTTCACTAGTTGCTTATCACTTAAAAAATAAAAATATGAAAATAACTTATTACGGACATGCCGCTTTAGGGATTAAAGTGGGTGGAAAACATATTATTGTAGATCCTTTTATTTCAGGAAATCCATTGGCGGAACACATTGATATAAACAATTTAAAAGCCGATTATATTTTGCTAACGCATGCGCATGGTGATCACGTTTTAGATGTTGAAGCAATTGCAAAGCGTACAAATGCGGTAATTGTTTCTAATGCTGAAATTGCAGATTATTATGCTGCCAAAGGTTTTGAAACGCACCCTATGAATCACGGTGGAAGCTGGAATTTTGATTTTGGAAAAGTAAAATATGTAAATGCCATTCATTCGAGTTCGTTTCCTGATGGTTCTAACGGAGGAAATCCAGGCGGTTTTGTTATCGAAGGCGAACATAAAAATGTTTATATTGCTGGTGATACCGCTTTGACAATGGATATGAAATTGATTCCGATGCGTACTAAGTTGGATTTAGCGATTTTCCCCATAGGTGATAATTTCACGATGGATGTAGAAGATGCTATTCTGGCTTCTGATTTTGTCGAATGCGATAAAATCTTAGGTTATCATTACGATACTTTTGGATATATAAAAATCAATAAAAAAGAAGCTATCCAACGATTTTTCGACAAAGGAAAAGACTTGATGTTACTTGAAATAGGAGATAGTATCGAATTGTAAAATAAAAAGAATTTATCTCTTTAGAATTTATCAACACTAAATTAAATGAAGTTAAAAAAAATAATTTTTTTGCTATTGATTAGCATTTTTTATCAATCCATATTTGCTCAGAAATCAGGTTATTGGGACAAAGAAAGAGCCACTTATAAAGAAATTGTTGTTACGGCAAGGGATAGAATCGTTGTAGAAACCGATGATTTTCCCACAGGAACAACTGAATTGATTTATAGAATTACGCTTTTGGATAACAATCAACAAATGGCAAGTAGTTTAGTTTCAGTGCTAAAATCCATTCCGGATCCAACAGGAATCAGTCAAGGTTCAGCAGGAGCGGTTTTTTTATTGTCTAAAATTTCAGGCGATGATAAATGCAAATACGCTATTTTTTCTACGAATGAATTAGCCAAAGCCTACAGCTCAAAAGGAGAAACTACTAATGCCTGCTTAGCTCAAAATGTGGCTTTGAGCAAAGACGCCAAGCGACTTTCAATTGATAAATCGAGTTGTATTAAAACAAATACGACCAAATTGTATTTTGGTTTCGAAAGTTCCAATTGGTTTATGAAACAGAAAATTGTTTTGGAAGTAGTGCCTTGGGTTGATACGAAATTGAGTAGAGGCTGGACTTTGGAAAACAGAAAAAACATCATTAGCCAATGCAAAACTTCGGCCTTGGCTAGAAAAATGGAAAATTCAGACGATTTCTGCGTTTGTATTGGCGAAAAAATCCAAAAACAATATAGTTTCCAGGAATTCCAAAAACTCTTGGCTATGGAGCAAGCTAAGGCGTATAAAGATTTTGGTGCGAGTTGTTTTGAAGAAACCGGCATTGCCAACACCGTTTTTAATGATTTGAGAGCAAAAGCTGCTAATGATCTTAAAAAAGGCGATTACAGCTCGGCAATAAAAAATTACAACGAAATTGTCAATCAACAAAAAGCAACTGCTTTAGATTATAGCAATTTGGGTTATGGGTATCTATTGACCAAACAATACGGAAAAGCGATTAAAACCCTGAAAGAAGGCGAAAAACTGGACGATACAGAGTTGTTAGTCAAATTGAATTTGGCACACGCTTATTTATTGAATGGCGAATATTCGAAAGCAAAAACAATTTACAAGGAATATCAAAATCAAAATGTAACCGATAGCCTAAGCTGGGTGCAAAAAATAAAAGATGATTATCAAACTTTTGCGAAAGCAGGAATTCAAAGTGAAGATTTTGAAAAGGTTTTGAAGTTGGTAAAATAGAAAATAGAATAAAGAAAAAAGAGGAAAGAGCTTGGTTGAAAGATTTGTTAATTCAAGTAAAGTCTATAACTTTTTAATGATAAATCTTAGCGAATCTTTGCAGAAAAAAAAATGAAAGCAACTTACTATAAATACATTCTTAACTTCAAACAACCATCAGGAACTTCTCGTGGTGTGATGACCGAAAAAGAAACTTGGTTTTTGGTTCTGGAAGAGAACGGAAAAAAGGGAATAGGAGAGTGCGGAATTCTAAGAGGTTTAAGTGCGGATGACCGACCGGATTATGAAGCCAAATTGCAATGGACTTGCACTAATATTCATTTAGGGAAAGAGGCACTTTGGGAAGCTTTAATGGACTTTCCTTCGATACAGTTTGGTGTTGAAATGGCATTTCAATCTTTAGCTAGTGAAAGTCCTTTTTTATTGTTTCCTTCTGCCTTTACCGAAGGCGAAAAATCAATCGAAATTAATGGTTTGATTTGGATGGGCGAAGCGGCTTTTATGAAGCAGCAAATCGAGGAAAAACTAGCACAAGGTTTTCGTTGTGTAAAACTCAAAATTGGCGCTATAGATTTCTATAAAGAATTGGAGTTATTGCGTTTTATTCGGGAACATTTTACTCCGGAACAAGTAGAAATTCGGGTGGATGCTAATGGTGCTTTTAGTTTAAATGAAGCTTTATATAAATTAAATAAATTGTATGGTTTTGAACTACATAGTATTGAACAACCTATTCAAAAAAATAATACTGACAGGATGGCAGAGTTGTGTAAAACAACTCCTTTTCCTATTGCTTTAGATGAAGAGCTAATTGGTGTGTTCTCATTGGTTGAAAAAGAGCAATTATTGCAAAAAATCAAGCCGCAATATATCATTTTAAAACCCAGTTTTGTAGGCGGATTTCGAGGAACTCAAGAGTGGATTTCGTTAGCCGAAAAGCACCAAATTGGTTGGTGGATTACTTCCGCTTTAGAGAGTAATGTAGGATTAAATGCGATTGCACAATGGACATTTTTACAGCATAATTTAATGCCTCAAGGATTGGGAACCGGAGGACTTTATACTAATAATTTTGACTGCCCACTTGAAGTTTCTCAGGGACATTTGTGGTATGAAAAAACTAAAAATTGGTTTTTTGAATTGTAAAAGATAAATCATCTGAATCAGTAATTTCGGTCTCTAAAAGAACTGTTCGTGATTAAGTTTTTTTTTGCTTACATGATTAATCGAACGCCACCAAGCTCCTAAATTCGACAAGAAAAATGATCCCCGAAACCGATTAGCCAATATGGAGGCATTACTATTTTCAATACTTCGTTAGATTTTAAGCTGTTGTTTTTTCATAATTCAAAAGTTCCCGAATGAGTACCCTATTTTATACTTGTTAGGGTTTATCCTGAACAGGCCAAAAAATCTGTTTATAATTAACTCGTTGTTGAAGTGTTTTTTATAGTTGGCAATAGAAAAAGACTTATTATTATTCCCATTTGAAAACCAACATACCCACACAAAATTTACAACAATTAAATCGGTATTTACATAAAAGATTAGTTTTATTTTTGCTTTTGGATTCACGGGTAATAACTCTTATAAATTGTTTTTATCTCTGATAATGAATTCTACCTGAAGTCTAGCTTTGCAGTAAGTAAGGATTTCTAAACTTTTTTGTTATAAAACTCGCATAGTAAACCAATAACGTCATTCCCTATGAATCCAGCTCTTGATTGGCAGGAGTTTGATACGCATCGAGATGATAAGCGGTATTCAGAACAGGATTAATAGTTGCAAAACCTGCAAATTCTAAAACCCATTTCGATTTCCCTGCAATTCCAGACCAAAATAGCCAACACCATGTTTTTTTTCCTGATTTAGAAAGATAAGAAAAGTTAAATTCTAATATAACCTCCTCTGTAAATTATTTACCCAGCTTTTGTTAAACTCGTAAAAATCAAACTTTTCCTTATGTTGTTTACGATTCGTACATTCTGAATATTCTCCAAATCTTTCCAACTGAAGGAAATTAATTCTACTATTTATGCTTATAAATGATACAAATGCATACTTAATGAATTTCTTTCTAGATTTATTAAACAGTTAAACGTTTTTATTGTTTAAAACGCCAACAATCAATGTATTATGTTGTTTATTACCTGTAAACTTAAAATAATATAATTTAAAATCAATCTTATTATTTTATAGAAACTCTTAATTTTAGCGTATTTTTTCATTATTATTTATAGATAAACAGATGTTTAACTGTAAATCTACCGAAGTATTGATATAAAATAATTGGTAATTCTTAGTGATGTTTTTTTAAGTCCCAATTTAGGTATTTAATTTTTTATTGATTTATTTAAGTTAAAACATCTAATTATAAAAAAAAGACGTTATTTTTTTGTAAAAATAAAATTAATATTATTATGCAACCGATTGTGTAAAATAGTATATTTGTAATGTTATGTATTTTTTTGTTTACATAATTTTTTGTTTATGATTTAGATGTTAGAAACGATTCATGTTTTCATGTTTCTTTTACATTATTATTAAGTTAATAAATAGGTATAACTATTTTAAAGACAATTAGATAGGGGATATGAAAAAAAAAATATACGCTTTCTTTTTTCTTACTTTAGCGTTCGGTTATTCACAAGACAAACAAGACCTTAAACTTTGGTATAATCAACCTTCAGGGAAAATTTGGGAAAATGCTTTGCCTATTGGTAATGGTTTTTTAGGTGCCATGGTTTATGGAAATGTTGAACATGAAATTATCCAGTTAAATGAAAATACAGTATGGAGTGGTGGACCGAATAGAAATGATAATCCAAATGCTTTAGCTGCTTTACCAGAAATAAGAAAAATGATTTTTGAGGGGAAACATAAGGATGCTGAAAAATTAGCAAACCAAGCTTTTATTTCAAAAAAATCACATGGACAAATGTTTCAGCCAGTAGGAAATCTTAATTTGAATTTTGAAGGACATGAAAAGTATTCTAACTATAGGAGAGAACTTAGCATAGAAAATGCAATCTCAAAAACCAGTTATCAGGTTGATGGTGTAACATATATAAGAGAAGCTTTTGTTTCATTTTCAGAAAGAGTAATTGTAATTCATCTTACAGCAGATAAAAAAGGAAGTATTTCATTCACGGCTAATTATACTTCGCCACATAAGATTAAGGATTTTGCGGTAAGCAATTCAAAAGATCTTGAAATTACAGGTACTACAAGCGATCATGAAGGAGTAAAGAGTTTGATTAATTTTAAAGGAATAACCCGTATTAAATTAGATAATGGAAAATTAGAACAAACTGATAATTCCCTTATTGTGAAAAATGCCAATGCTGTTACTATTTTTATATCGATGGCTACTAATTTTAATAGTTATAATGATGTAAGCGGTAATGAAGCGAAACGTGCTGCTGATTATATAAATACTGCTTATGGAAAATCTTATGAAACACTTAAGAAGAAACATATTGCTGCTTATCAAAAATACTTCAATCGGGTTAAATTAGATTTGGGGATAACTCCAGCAGCTGATTTCCCAACAGATGAGCGTTTGAAAAATTTTAGAAATACCAATGATCCACAATTTGTAGCATTATATTATCAGTATGGTCGCTATTTACTGATATCCTCTTCACAGCCTGGAGGACAACCAGCTAATTTACAGGGAATTTGGAATAACAGTCTTACTCCTGCTTGGGACAGTAAATACACGATTAATATCAATGCAGAAATGAATTATTGGCCCGCTGAAAAAACTAATCTTTCAGAGTTGCATCAACCTTTTTTACAAATGGTAAAAGATTTAGCTGTTACAGGACAGGAAACTGCCAAAACCATGTATGGAACAAGAGGATGGATGGCGCATCATAATACTGATATTTGGCGTGCTACTGGCGCAGTAGATGGTGCTTTCTGGGGATTATGGACAGCGGGAGGCGGATGGGCGAGTCAACATTTGTGGGAACATTATCTTTATAAAGGAGATAAAGAATATTTAGCATCTATATATCCTGTATTAAAGGGTGCCGCTTTATTCTATGTAGATTTTCTTGTAGAGCATCCGAAATATAAATGGATGGTTGTAAATCCCGGGAACTCTCCAGAAAATGCTCCACAGGCTCATAATGGTTCATCGCTTGATGCCGGAACTACAATGGATAACCAAATCGTTTATGATGTTTTTTCTACGACAATTCGCGCAGCGCAAATTTTAAAAGAAGATGCTACTTTAATAGATACACTGAAACAATTACGCAGTCGATTAGCTCCTATGCATGTGGGAAAACACAATCAGCTTCAAGAATGGTTGGATGATATTGATGATCCTAAAGACAATCATCGTCATGTGTCTCATCTTTATGGATTGTTTCCTTCTAATCAAATTTCTGCATATAAGACACCTGAATTATTTACTGCTTCAAAAAATACTTTACTTCACCGTGGCGATGTATCCACGGGTTGGAGTATGGGCTGGAAAATTAATTGGTGGGCAAAATTACAAGATGGAAATCATGCTTTTTCTCTTATAAAAAACCAACTGACTCCTTTAGGTGTAAATCCTGGAGGTGGAGGAACTTATAATAATCTTTTTGATGCGCATCCTCCATTTCAGATTGATGGAAATTTTGGATGTACTTCGGGAATTACTGAAATGTTAGTTCAAAGCTCGGATGGAGCTATTCATTTGCTTCCGGCATTACCAGATGTTTGGACAGAAGGGAATATTGAAGGAATACGAGCCAGAGGTGGATTTGAAATTGTAGAGATGAAATGGAATAATTCTAAGATTACTAAATTAGTTGTAAAATCAACATTAGGAGGAAATCTAAGGTTGCGTTTGCCAAATAATCTCAAACAAAAATCAGGTGCTGAATTAGCAATGGCAAATGGAGAAAATCCGAATCCTTTTTATTTTGTTGATGAAACGGCAGCAGCCATTATTTCTAATAAATCTAATATAAAACCACTCGAACTTAAACCTACAGTTTTAGTTGATATTTTAACAAAAAAAGGAAGTGTTCATACATTCGTTAGTAAATAAAATAATTTTATAAAATCTAAAATAGAACTGAAATGAAAAAAAACTTAAATCTACTTTTTGCTGTCTCACTATTGTTTTTTGGAACAAATACATTTGCACAGAATCCTAAATTTCATATTTATCTCTGTTTAGGACAATCTAATATGGAAGGAAGTGCTAAAATTGAACCTCAGGATACTATAGTAAACAAACGTTTTCAGGTATTAGAAGCAGTTGATTGTGATAATTTAAATAGAAAAAAAGGACAATGGTATACTGCAGTTCCACCTTTGAGTCGTTGTACTACAGGACTTACCCCAGCAGATTATTTTGGAAGAGAAATGATTGCAAATCTACCTGAAGATGTAAAAGTTGGTGTAATTAATGTAGCTGTAGGAGGATGTAAAATTGAACTTTTCGATAAAGATAATTATGAAACTTATGTGAGCACAGCACCACAATGGCTGAAATCAACGGTAGCTCAATATGATGGAAATCCGTATGCTAGACTGTTAGAAATGGCTAAAATTGCACAGAAAGACGGAGTGATAAAAGGGATATTATTGCATCAGGGAGAATCGAATACTGGTGATACGCTTTGGACAAAAAAGGTAAAAGTAGTGTATGATAATTTATTGAAAGATTTAAATCTTAAGGCTGAATCTACGCCTTTACTGGCTGGTGAAGTGGTTCATGCCGATCAGAATGGAATTTGTGCCAGTATGAATAAAATAATTGCCACTTTGCCACAAACAATACCCAATTCCTATGTGATTTCTTCCAGCGGATGTCAGGATGGCGAAGATAATCTTCATTTTACAGCCGAAGGATATAGAATGTTAGGGAAACGATATGCTTCAAAGATGCTTGAGATAATGAAAAAGAATAAAATTTAAATCAGGCTAGTCTTTTAAAATAACCAACCAAAAAAATATAAATATGAGATTGAATACCAAGGTTTTATTGGCGTTTTGTTGTTTGTCGATGATTGAAATTACAGCACAAAATCCTATCATCAAGCATATTTTTACTGCTGATCCTTCGCCAATAGTACATAAAGATACGCTGTTTTTATACACAGGGCATGATGTCGCTACCGAAGCTGATACTAATTATAAAATGGCCGATTGGCATGTTTTTTCTACAACCGATATGGCCACTTGGAAAGATCACGGGGCACCACTTTCGCCGAGTACTTTTTCGTGGGCTACAGGTGATGCTTATGCAGCACAGTGTATCGAGAGAAATGGTAAATTTTACTGGTTTGTTTCTACGTTTCATAAAAAAGATGGAGTTAGTGGAGGTGGAGCTGCTATAGGTGTTGCTGTTTCAGATACGCCTACAGGTCCTTTTAAAGATGCCATTGGTAAAGCTCTTGTGATTAACGAAATGACCAAAGATTTACCTCACGCTTGGGATGATATTGATCCTACCGTATTTGTGGATGATGACGGACAAGCTTACATGTTTTGGGGGAATGGAAGCTGTAAATGGGTGAAATTGAAAGAGAACATGATAGAAATGGATGGTCCTATTACCACTTTTAAACCTAAAAATTATATCGAAGGACCGTGGGTTTATAAGAGAAAGGGACTTTATTATTTAGTTTATGCTAGTGCAGGTACAAAACCAGAAATGATAGAATATTGTACTGCTACAAATCCAGCTGGACCATGGACATACCGGGGTATTATTCAGGAAAATGTAACTAACAGTTTTACTACACATCCAGGAATTATTGATTACAAAGGACAGTCATACTTTTTTTACCATAACGGAGCTTTGCCTACAGGAGGAAGTTATAGACGTTCGGTTTGTGTAGATTATATGTATTATAATGAGGATGGAACTATTCAAAAAATAGTACAAACTACTGAAGGTGTAAAAGCTTTAAAATAAAAATTGACATGAAAATAAGAGATACCTTTTTTTATATTGTTTTGCTAGTTGGTTTAACAATTACTACTAATTATGCGCAGGAAAATAAAGCTAAAAATCCATTGATTCATGCAGATGTTCCTGATTTATCAATGATTCGAGTAGGTAATACGTACTACATGAGCAGCACTACAATGCACGTTAATCCAGGAGTTCCAATTATGAAATCTACTGATTTAGTCAATTGGAAACTGGTTAATTATGCTTACGAAACATTAGAGGATAATAATGACAGACTCAATTTAGACAATGGAAAAAATGATTATGGCAGAGGTTCATGGGCTAGCTGTTTGCGTTTTCATGAAGGAATTTATTATGTTAGCACTTTTTCAGGAACCACTGGTAAAACATATATTTATTCAACAAAAAACATAGAAAAAGGACCTTGGAAAAAAATTGTATTAAATAATTCATACCACGATCACTCCATTCTTTTTGATGATGATGGAAAAGTGTATATGGTTTGGGGAGCAGGAAAACTTCAAATTATAGAGCTAAACAAGGATCTTTCAGGCGTAAAAGAAGAAACCAAAAGAGTCTTAATAGAAAATGCAAGTGCTCCTGCTGGAAACAATATAATGTTGCAATCTGAAGGTTCTCAACTTTTTAAAGTTTATGGAAAATATTATTTATTTAATATCAACTGGCCAAGAGGAGGAATGCGTACCGTAATTATTCATCGTGCCGACAACATCAATGGTCCTTGGGAAGGAAAAAATGGACTACAAGATCAAGGTGTTGCACAAGGAGGACTAATCGACACTCCCGATGGCAGATGGTTTTCTTATTTATTCAAAGATGCCGGAGGTGTAGGACGCATACCTTATTTAGTTCCGGTTAAATGGGAAGATGGCTGGCCAATATTAGGAGTGAATGGAAAAGTTCCTGAATATTTAGATTTACCTCCAAGTAAAGGGCTAATTCCCGGAATTGCAAATTCAGATGAATTT
Organism: Flavobacterium zubiriense; assembly: GCF_041729725.1. Classification (NCBI taxonomy): domain Bacteria; kingdom Pseudomonadati; phylum Bacteroidota; class Flavobacteriia; order Flavobacteriales; family Flavobacteriaceae; genus Flavobacterium; species Flavobacterium zubiriense. The sequence continues at coordinate 29,748 of NZ_JBCFQL010000008.1, forward strand.
AAACGTAAAAAAAGAGATGCAGCTTTGCCTTTAGTTTGGCAATGGAATCATAATCCAGACAATGCGCTTTGGTCTGTTAGAGAAAGAAAAGGCTATTTAAGATTAAAAACAGCGAGAATAGACAGCAGTTTTGTTCAAGCAAAAAACACCTTGACACAAAGAACCTTTGGACCAGAAAGTTCAGCAACTACACTTGTTGAAGTATCTAAAATGAAAGAAGGAGACTTTGCAGGACTTTCTTTGTTACAAAAGGAATATGGATTTATCGCTGTAAGAATCGAAAATGGCTCTAAAAAAATTGTAATGATGGATGCTGTAAAAGAAGTTCCAAAAGAAGTTGCTAGTATAGCTTTAAATCAAGACAAAGTGTATTTTAAAGCAACATGCGATTTTAAAAACAAAGCTGATAAAGGAAAGTTCTATTATAGTTTAGACGGAAAAGAATGGATTAGTATTGGAAACACTATAAAATTACCTTATACACTACCTCATTTTATGGGTTACCGTTTTGGTTTGTTTAATTATGCTACCAAAAATACTGGTGGATATGTAGATTTTGATTGGTTCAGGATTAAATAATTAAATTAAAAAGATAACTATGGATATTAGTAAAATACATAAGCAAGATTATTTTCGAATTTTTGTACTGATTCTTATTTTGATTGTTCCAGTTTTGGCAATGAGTCAAAATAAAAACAATACAAAGAAATCAGAATTCAAATCACCTCAATATCGCAATATTTTTAAAGAAGCAGGTTATATTCAGGTTGAGATAGATAAGAAATTAGCAAAAGCTTATTATGATGTTTTTGAAAGTCCTAATCGGGTATATTTTGAAGAAGGAGATTCTTTAGGTTACGTCTCTGATGTTAAAAATAATGATGCTCGTACCGAAGGCATGTCTTATGGTATGATGGTCGCAGTTCAATTGGATAAAAAAGATGTTTTTGACCGTCTTTGGCGTTGGTCAGTAAAATACATGCAGCATCAAAGCGGTCCAAGAGAAGGGTATTTTGCTTGGAGTGTAAATCCTCAGACCAAAAAACAAAATTCACAAGGTTCTGCCTCGGATGGTGAACTGTATTATATAACCAGTTTATTATTTGCTTCTAATAAATGGGGAAACAATACTGGAATAGACTATTACAAGGAAGCCCGAAGAATATTAGACGCCATGTGGAAAAAAGATGGTACTGATAACATATACAATCTTATCAATACAGAACACAAACAAATAACTTTTGTTCCTGAAGGAGGAAGTTATAATTGGACCGATCCTTCTTATCATCTGCCTGCTTTTTATGAAGTTTGGGCATTGTATGCTAAAGATGGTCACGAGCAGTTTTATAAAGAATGTGCCGATGTTTCTAGAGATTTCTTACATAAAGCCTGTCATCCTGTAACGGGTTTAAATGCAGATTATACTGAGTTTAATGGAGAACCACATTCGACACGTTGGATGCCAGCAGCTTTTCGATATGATTCCTGGCGTGTTCCAATGAATATAGCGATGGATTATACCTGGTATGGGAAAGATAAAAAATGGCAGGAAGATTATGCAAAGAGATTTCAAAATTTTCTTAGATCGAAAGGATTAGAAACTTATGAGGATCAATTCAATTTAGATGGATCTACTCCGGATTTTATCCTTCAGGCGGGTCCAGTTAAAAAGTTGAGACATTCTATAGGATTGGTTTCCACTGCAGCAACTGCTTCGCTTGTCAATAAAGATAAACAAAGCATAGATTTTGTTCATGCTATTTGGAATGCTAAACTAGAGCCTTATGAAGATGGCTATTTTGACCCTTATTATGATGGTTTGATGTATCTATTTAGTTTAATGCATCTTAGTGGAAATTATCAGATTATAGAGCCAAAAATTAATTAAATTTTTAAACTTAAAATGTAGAATATGAAATCGCCATTAACAAGAAGTTTGCGTAAGCAAACACCAATAAATAAAAGGCGATAACATATATGACCACAAAAAAATAAATTTCACATATATGAAACAGTATTTAAATGTTATGTTATTAGTATTTTTTTTATCTAATTATTTGTGTTCAGGACAAATCATTGTAGAAGATTTTAAGCCATCTACTGTCAATCAACCAGGACAAGAATACCCACAAGTTAATTCTCAGGGATACGCCCGATTTAAAATTTTAGCTCCCGAAGCACAATCGGTTGTTGTAAGTCTTGGACTAGGAGGAGCAAAAGGCGGCACTGTTCTTACCAAAGGAGCAAATGGTTTTTGGACGGGCACTACTGCAGGCGTAATGGATGAAGGATTTCATTATTATCATGTTACAGTTGATGGAGGAGTTTTTAACGATCCAGGAGCATTAAATTTTTATGGATCTACGCGTTGGGAAAGTGGAATAGAAATACCAGCTTATGATCAAGATTTTTATGCGTTAAAAAACGTTCCTCATGGTACTGTACAGCAAATTCTTTTTCCCTCAAAAAGCACTAATACTTCACGTCGTGCCTATGTTTATACACCACCGAGTTATTCCAAAGAACAATCAAAACGTTTTCCTGTTTTGTATTTACAACATGGTTGGGGCGAAGTTGAAACTGCCTGGAGTAATCAGGGACGTGTCAATTTAATTATGGATAATTTAATAGCCGAAGGGAAAATAAAACCATTCATTATTGTAATGACATACGGAATGACCAATGAAGTTAAATGGGGAGGTATGGCAAGTTTCAAGATAGAACCTTTTCAGACGGTTCTTGTAGATGAATTGATTCCTTATGTTGATTCTAATTTTCGAACAATTAACAAACAAACTCATCGTGCAATGGGCGGTTTATCAATGGGCGGAATGGAAACAAAAACGATAACAATTAACAAACCAGAAGTTTTCTCTCATTACGCACTTCTTAGTGGAGGTACTTATAAGCCAGAAGATATTAAAGATAAATCTAAGGTTAAACTTATATTTTTAAGTTGTGGAAGTAAAGAGCGTCCTGAAGGTGTGAAAAATGCAGTAACAAGTCTAAAAGAGTCAGGATACAATGCTGTTTCTTATGTTTCAGAAGGAACAGGACACGAATTTCAAACTTGGCGCCGTAGTTTTAAAGAATTGGCTCCTTTGCTTTTTAAGGATTAAGAGTCTGTTTAAAATTCATCAAAATTAATTTCCCCTATCCCTAAAGGGTATAATTTTGATGAATTTTTAAGAAATTTTCCACCCTTTAGGGACAGGGAAAAAAGAAAATTTCTTTTTTTAAATAAATTTAAACAGGCTTTAAAAAAATAATATATCAACCAACCAAAAAATAATATAATGAAAAAAATTATTGTTACAGCAACAATGCTTTTTATGTGTAATCTAATTGTTGTTGCACAAAAAATAGAAAAAGAAGGTCCAAAAGGATTTGATCAGCGAAGAACAGCTATTGCTCACGGTAAAATAGATACAATATCTTATGCTTCAAAAACAGTAAGTACAACCAGAAAAGCTTTAGTTTATACCACTCCAGGGTTTTCAAAAAACAAAAAATATCCTGTTCTTTATTTATTGCATGGTATTGGTGGCGATGAAAAAGAGTGGCTAAACGGAGGAACGCCACAAATCATATTGGACAATTTATTTGCCGAAGGAAAAATTAAACCCATGATTGTAGTATTACCCAATGGACGTGCTATAAAAGACGACCGAGCTATTGGTGATATTATGGCTCCAGATAAGGTACAAGGTTTTGCTAATTTTGAAAGAGATCTTTTGGATGATTTGATTCCGTTTATCGAAAAAAATTACCCAACATTAACTGATAGAGATAACCGCGCTATTGCAGGACTTTCTATGGGAGGTGGTCAATCACTTAATTTTGGTTTAGGGAACTTAGACAAATTTGCCTGGGTAGCTGGTTTTTCATCTGCGCCAAATACTAAAATGCCAGAAGTTTTAGTACCAAATCCAGAAGAAGCAAAGAAAAAATTAAAATTGCTTTGGATTTCTTGTGGTGATAAAGATGGTTTAATTACTTACAGCAAACGTACACACGATTATTTACTTCAAAACAATGTACCACATGTGTACTATTTAGAACCAGGCGGACATGATTTTAAAGTTTGGAAAAATGGTTTGTATATGTTCTCTCAGTTTTTGTTTAAAGCTGTTGATGTTTCGTCATTGAGTCAATACACTATTTTGGATAACACATTCGATAAATAAAAGAGAATGTGTTGTGTTTACAGGTAAATAAATTTTAAAAAAAACTATGAGAAAAATATTTTTTTTATGCTGCTTTATAATTTTTTCAGCAGTTTATTCACAAAATACAATGTCGGTTTCCAGTCCTAGTGGAGACCTGACATTAAATGTATTAATCAAGAGTGGAACAGCGTTTTATTCCGTTACTTACAAAGGAGGAATTGTATTAGAAGATTCTCCACTAGGATTAATTACTAATGCTGGTGATTTTACAACTAATATGAATTTTGTAAATTCAACTCCAGCTAAAGTGGAGGAAACTTACAATCAGACTAAGATTAAACAATCTCAAGTAAGCTATAAAGCAAATACTTTAAACTGTGTATTTTCGAATGCTAAACAACAAAAAATAGCAGTTTTGTTTCAAGTAAGTAATAATAATATTGCTTTTAGATATGAGCTTCCAGCATGGGGAGATACTAAAGTTTGTGTGGTTTCAGAAGAAAAAACAGGGTTTAAATTTCCGTCATCAACAACAACTTTTCTTTCTCCAATGATGCGACCAATGACAGGATTTGCTCGTACTGCACCTAGTTATGAAAGTGGTTACGAAGCGGATGCTCCATTGAGTAAAACCACATCTTCTGAAGGTTATGTATTTCCAGGACTTTTCAATTTAGCCAATAAAGCCTGGGTTTTATTATCTGAAACAGGAGTGAGTAGTTTGTATACCGCTTCACATTTAAGTGCTTATAAAAACGGAATATATACTGTAGAATATCCAAATCCGAAACAAAATAATGGTTTTGGAAGTTCGGGAGCACAAATAAGCCTCCCAGGTGTAACACCTTGGCGAACCATTACTGTGGGAGAAACACTAAAACCAATAGTTGAAACAACAATTCCTTTTGATGTTGTAAAACCACTTTACAAGCCTTCGCAAGAGTATAAAATGGGACGTGGTAGTTGGAGCTGGATTGTATGGCAAGACAATAGTATGAACTATGAAGATCAGGTAAAATATATTGATTTGGCTGCGGCTATGAAGTTTGAGTATATTTTGATTGATGCGTGGTGGGATGATAGAATTGGTTATGAAAAAATGAAAGAACTAATCCAGTATGCTAAATCTAAAAATGTTGAGGTGTTCTTGTGGTACAATTCTAATGGTACTGTTAATGATGCTTTTCAGACTCCTCTCAATAAAATGAATACGGCTATTGCTCGAAAAAACGAAATGAAGTGGCTTAAAGAAGCAGGAGTAAAGGGATTGAAAGTAGATTTCTTTGGAGGAGACAAACAAGAAACCATGAAATTGTATGAAGATATCCTTTCAGACGCTAATGATTATGGGTTAATGATTGTTTTCCATGGTGCTACATTGCCGCGTGGTTGGGAAAAAATGTATCCAAATTTTGTGGGAAGTGAAGCTGTAGTAGCCTCTGAAATGTTGATTTTTTCGCAGGATGTACGTGAAAAAGAAGCCTATTTTGCCTCATTACATCCATTTATTCGAAATGCAGTAGGTAGTATGGAATTTGGAGGAGTTTTATTAAATAAATATCTAAACAAAGGAAATACAAAAGGACAACTAAGATTAACTACTGATGCTTTTCAATTGGCAACGGCGGTTCTTTTTCAAAATCCTGTTCAAATGTTTGGTCTAACCCCCAATAATCTTGAAGATGTGCCAGCCTTTGAATTGGATTTTTTAAGAAATGTTCCAACAACATGGGATGAAACGGTTTTTATAGATGGATATCCAGGCAAATACAGTGTTTTAGCCCGAAGACAGAAACAAAAATGGTATGTAGCAGGTGTAAATGCCGAAAAAACAGCTAAAGTTTTAAAACTAAAATTACCTATGCTTGCTGGTCAAACGATCACTATGTATAATGATAAAGCGGATAAAGAGACGTATACAAGCAATTTAAAAGTTTCTAAAAACGGACAATTATCAATAACAATACAGCCTAATGGAGGATTTGTATTAACTAATTAGAGCTATGAAAAAGAACTTTAAAATATTTGCAATACTTATTACCATCTTAAATTGTTCAATAGGCGAAGCACAAAACCCTATTATACAAACTAATTATACAGCAGATCCAGCTCCAATGGTATATAATGGCAAAGTATATTTATATACAAGTCATGATGAAGATGATTCTACATGGTTTACCATGAACGATTGGCGATTGTATACCACCGAAGATATGGTCAATTGGACTGATCATGGAGCCGTATTATCTTATAAAGAATTTGCTTGGGCAAAAATGAATGCTTGGGCGCCACAATGTGTAGAAAGAAAAGGAAAGTTTTATATGTATGTGCCTATCACTGATCGTCAAGGCAAAAATGGGATTGGTGTAGCGGTATCTGATAGTCCTTATGGCCCGTTTATTGATCCATTAGGCAAGCCGTTAATTTCAAACAGTAACGCGGATATTGACCCAACGGTTTTTGTAGATGATGACGGTCAGGCTTATTTATTTTGGGGTAATCCGGTATGTCATTTTGTAAAGCTAAATGAAGACATGATTTCGCTTGACGGAGAAGTTGAGCAAATTCCTAATACAATTGAAGCTTTTGGAAAACGTACCGTTGATGATCCTAAAAGGCCTACCACCTATGAAGAAGGGCCTTGGTTGTACAAACGCAATAATTTGTATTATTTATTTTTTGCCGCAGGGCCAATATCAGAGCATATCGGATATTCAACCAGCAAAACGCCAACAGGCCCATGGAAATACCAAGGTGTTGTGATGCCTACACAAGGAGGTTCTTTTACGAATCATCCTGGAGTAATAGATTTTAAAGGTAAAACTTATTTTTTCTATCATAATGGTGCTCTTCCCGGAGGAGGAGGTTTTACGCGTTCTGTTAGTATAGAAGAGGCTAAGTTTAATAAAGACGGTTCGATTATACAGATGAATATGACGGAAGGCATAAAAAAGAGTTTAGCTCCATTGAATCCTTATGTAAAAACAGAAGCCGAAACTATTGCATGGTCTGAAGGCGTGAAGTCGATGAAAAATAATGAAGTTGGTAATTTTATTACAGCAAAATATAATAATGCTTATACCAAAGTCAAAGAGGTAGATTTTCGTCAGGAGGGAGCTACTAAGTTTACAGCCCGAATAGGTACAACTCATAATAGTAATGTAACTATGGAAGTAAGACTAGATAGTAAAGAAGGAGAGTTAGTTGGAACTGTAAATGTTCCAATGACAGGAGGAAATGACAGATGGGCAATACAGACGATTGATGTAAAAAAGGTTTCTGGAATTCACGATGTCTATTTCGTTTTTAAAGGGAAAGCCAAAAATGATATCATGTATTTTGATTATTGGAAATTTTCAGAATAATCCGCTTTTTTGTAGTAATTAAGCAATCGGTTGTTTTTGTGTTAGAAATAGTTTAAATTAGACTTTTAAACAACTAAAAATGAATATATCCTGCCCAGACGATAGCAAATAGGTGAAGCAATTACACATGAATGATCCTAAAAAAAACAATAAATATCGACACATGAAAAGAATTCAACTACCTATAATTTTTACTCTATTATTAACTTTATTAGTAGCATGTAATAATGCTAAAAATTATTCAAAATCAGATAACTCAGCTAGAAATTTAGCTTTGCCAATGATAAAAGAAAGTGGAGACGTCAAACAATTATATGTAAATAATGAACCCTTTCTAATTATTGGAGGCGAACTATTAAATTCATCTGCGTCGAGTGCTGAGCACATGAAAGATATTTGGGCAAAAGTTCGAGCATTAAATGTTAATACTGTTTTACTCCCTATCAATTGGCAGCAATTTGAACCAAAAGAGGGTACTTTTGATTACTCCCTTATTGATAGCCATATAAAAAGTGCCAATGATAATAACCTGAAACTGGTTATTCTATGGTTTGGAAGCTGGAAAAATGGCGAGTCTCATTATACTCCTGATTGGGTTAAAACTGATATGGAACGTTTTCCTCGTATGCTTTTTAAAGATGGAAAAATTTCAAACACAATTTCAAACATCAATACAGATTGTTTAAATGCCGATTTGAAAGCTTATAAAAAGTTAATGGAACGAATTGTTCAGGTTGATAAGAATGGTACTGTATTAATGATGCAAATTGAAAACGAGGTTGGATTATTAGGAGGTACAAGGGACTTTTCACCCGAAGCCACTAAACTTTTTAATCAACAAGTTCCTAATGAATTAATCAAATACATTACCAATAATCTTAATAAATTAAAACCAAATATTTATGAGCAATATGTAAATAATGGTTCAAAAAAACAAGGTACATGGGAAGGTGTTTTTGGAAAATCACCCCATACAGATGAAATATTTATGGCTTGGTATTATGCTAAATATGTAAATCAACTTGCAGAAGCGGGTAAGGCTATTTATAATATACCAACATTCGTAAATGCCTGGGATGCATCGGGAGGTAATCTCATCCCGGGTGTTTGGCCTAGCGGAGGTCCCAATTACCTCATGCTTGATATTTGGCAAACAGGCGCTCCTAATATAGATATTCTTGCCAATGATAATTACTCACCAAAATTTGGATTATCAGCTAAAAATTTTGTACACAACAAAAATCCTTTGCTCGTACCTGAAGCCTGTGCAATTTGGATGAATGATACTATAAGTGCTGCACCCAAAGCATTTTTTAGTTTTGGACATTTCAAAGCAATGGGTTTTTCGCCATTTGGTATTGATCATCATACTTATCACAGTACCCATTCCATAAAGAAAGCTTATGAAGTACTTGAAAATCTTATGCCACTTATTACCAAAGCTCAGGTTGAAGATAAAATAAACAGTTTTATGGAAGGTGATGAAGCATCACCTGCATCTTTTCAACTAGGTGGCTTTATCTTTAAGCCTGACTACAATTTGCAAAAGGATTCAATTATTAAAGGATACGGATTGATAATTCAGATTTCTGAAGATGAATTTATTATATCAGGAAATGCTTGTAATGTTGGGTATGCGTCTGCTGATTCAAGTAAACCAGATTCCCAGCTTCTTTCCGTTGAAGAAGGAAAATTTGTTGATGGCAAATGGAAAAAAAAGAGAACTATAAATGGAGATGAGTTTGGAATAAAACTACCACCAAATCCGTATAATATAGCTTCAGATGTTTATCTCAATAATATTAGCACACTTAAAATTAAACTTTTTAAATATTAAAAAGAACCATTCTCTGTATGCATAAGATTTATTATTAAAATGAGTTTAAGACCATGAAGAAAATGTTTTTGAGAAATTTAAATTAGCAGTAGGCATAAAAATAATTACAAATAAATAATAAACAATTAAAATTTAACCTAATGAAAAAAACACAAGTACTATTATTTTTAAGTATTGTTCTGTTCTCCTTTACTGGAGCAAACAGCCAAAACAAACAAAAGAGCAATTCTCCTTTATTTTCTAATTTCAGCTATCAAGGGAATGATAAAGTTTATACCGATAATCCATTAAAATCAGACGAATTTTACACACCTATTTTGCAAGGATGTTATCCTGACCCAGCCATTACCCGCAAAGGAGATGATTATTATATGGTTTGCTCTTCATTTGCAATGTTTCCCGGAGTGCCCATTTTTCACTCTAAAGACTTGGTAAACTGGACCGACTTGGGAGGTGTGTTAAATGATGTTACCCAATTCAGTCCTCACGATACCGGTATTAGTCAAGGGGTTTATGCACCAGGGATTACCTATAATCCTCATAATGATACATTCTATATGATTGTGACCGCATTTTCTGGAGGCTTAAATAATATTATTGTAAAAACAAAAGACCCTAAGAAAGGCTGGGGAAATCCAATAAAATTAGGTTTTAATGGAATCGATCCTGCCATTTTCTTTGATGATAATGGCAAAGGATATGTCGTTCATAATGATGCTCCTGATAATGGAAAAGAGCGTTACAACGGTCATCGTGTAATTAAAGTTTGGGATTATGATGTTGAAAATGACAAAGTAATTCCTGGTACAGATAAAATTATAGTAGATGGAGGAGTTGACCCTACCCAAAACCCAATTTGGATTGAAGCACCACATCTTTACAAAAAAGAAGGAAAATATTTTTTAATGTGTGCTGAAGGGGGTACAGGAGGTAATCATACCGAAGTTATTTTTAAAAGTGATAGCCCTAAAGGGCCATTCATTCCTGCACCAAGTAATCCAATTCTAACACAAAAATATTTTGGTAGAGATAGAAAAAACAGAGTGGATTGGGCTGGTCATGCTGATTTGGTTAAAGGACCTGGAGATAAATACTACGGCGTTTTCTTAGCAGTTAGACCAAACGAAAAAAGCAGAGTTAATACAGGTCGTGAAACTTTTATGCTGCCTGTAGATTGGTCAGGAGAATTTCCAGTTTTCGAAAACGGATTAATTCCATTAGAACCAAAATTAAAAATGCCACAGGGTGTTACTGAAAACAAAACAGGTAAAGAAGGGTTTTTTCCTAATGGTAATTTTACATTCAACGATAATTTCACATCATCTAAATTGGATTACCGTTGGATTGGTTTAAGAGGGCCAAGAGAAAAATTTATTGCAACTTCTAAAAAAGGACTGACAATTAATCCTTTTGATACCAACATTAAAGAGTTGAAGCCAACTTCTACCTTGTTTTACCGTCAACAACATAATAGATTTTCTTTGACAACGACTATTGATTACAAACCAAAATCAGACAAAGAACTAGCAGGTGTAGTAGCCTTACAAAATGAGGGTTCTAATTATGTTTTTGGAATTACAATGAAAGACAAAGAGTATTATGTGGTGCTACAAAAAAATCAAAAAACAAGAAGAGACACAGTGGTAAATTCTACAATTGTTGCAAGCTCTAAAATAGATATCAAAAAACCAGTTCAGCTCCAAATGAAAGCTAACGGAGATGATTATGAATTTGCTTATTCTGTAAACGGAACTGATTTTGTTAATGTAGGAGGAATTGTTTCTGGAGATATTTTATCAACTGATGTTGCTGGAGGTTTTACAGGTTGTTTATTAGGCTTGTATGCTACTTCAAATAATGACGCATTACCAAATAACTAATAATTTACAATTTTTTTTAATGCCAGAGCTGAGTCTCTGGCATTAAATTATTAAGGTTTTTTAATGTTGAGGTTTTGCTAAAAAAAATGATTATACATTTATTTTACTACTTAAGTATTGTAATTTAATGTTAATTTTATTTTAAATAAATTATTATGATTTCCGTAAAACGAAACGATAAAATTTGTTTTTAAATTAATTATTTATTCAGTTTAAGCGATTTTATTAATATATTGATAATTTTAATAAGTAAAAATTAGGCAATATGAATTTTAATTACCTTTTTTTTATAAATAAAAACGCAATCGGTTGTGTATATTGTATTTTTATTTTATATTTGTTTAGTTCTTAATGTTTTGTTAATAATAGCAATGTGACAAAATGTAAATAATTAATGGTTTTTTATTTTCATAAATTTTAGTTAGTCTGGTTTTATTATTTAAAGCCGAGAATTGGTTACTCTCGGCTTTTAAATAAGTAAACTAATATTTTTTTTTATTTTTTCGCAATCGGTTGTTTTTTAAAACTGATTTTTTGATTCTATTTTAAAACATATTAAGTCAGACAGGTTAACGAATGATGAATGAAGAAAAAACATATCAATAATATTTTTATTTAATGTGTACGCTTTAAATTTCAAACAACAATAATTTTCTTCTATTGAATTATTGTTTTAAACTAAAAATAACCAATCAATTAACTAACAACTAAAAAAACTAACCAAGCCTATGAAATAACAATTTCTTTTAGAGTATGCCCCCTTTTTTTGTTTCAAAATAAATATTAACTATTGGGGGGTGATTTTTATAAACAAAATCGTCAGTCAAATTCTGCCCAAGTAATGATGTTTAATTAAATATTGTTTGTAGTTGTGAAATTGTGTGACTAAAAAGTTAAGTTCTAATTTGTAATAAATTAAAAAATGTCAAAATATTAATATGAAAATACAATTAATAAAAATTCCACGAAAAGCTAACTTCGTGGTAATGGGAGTTTTGTTTCAGTTTATGTTTTCGAATGTATTATTGGCTAAAGGAGCTGATATTGATACTCCTTTATCAATAACTGACAAAAAAACATTCACTCAGCAAATTACAGTTTCGGGAACTGTTACTTCCTCTGATGATAAGCTGCCTATTCCTGGTGTTACAGTATCGATTAAGGGTAAGCCTAATTTAGGTGTTATAACGGATTTTGATGGAAAATATAAAATCAATTTAACGTCATCTGATGATATTTTAGTGTTCTCTAGTATTGGTTTTAAAACTATTGAAAGAAAACCTGGTTCTCAATCTGTAATTAATATTGTGATGGCAACAGATCAAACAACCTTAGAAGAGGTTGTTATTGTTGGTTATGGAACACAGAAAAAAGAAAGTCTAGTTGCTGCTATTTCTCAAGTTTCAGGTAAAACGTTAGAACGTGCGGGAGGTGTTTCAAGTTTAGGTGCTGCTTTAACCGGTAATGCACCAGGTTTAGTAACCAATGCAAGTACGGGAATGCCGGGAGAAGAAGATCCTCGTATTGTAATTCGTGGGGCTACTTCTCCTAATGGTTCTGATGTTCTTGTTTTGGTTGATGGTGTTGAACGTCCTATGAATAGTGTTGATATCGGTTCTGTTGAAACAGTTTCGGTATTAAAAGATGCTTCTGCTACTGCTGTTTATGGTAGTAGAGGTGCTAATGGTGTTATTTTGATTACTACTAAAAGAGGTAGTTTGGGTAAGGCTTTAATACGTGCGCGAGTAAACTCTACCATGAAGAGTCCTTCGCGTTTACCTAACAAGTTTGATGCTTATGATGCTCTAATGGTAAGAAATCAAGCCATAGAAAATGAGTTGTCATTATCTCCAGGATCTTGGAATAATTACTTACCTCAGGATATCATTGATAAGTATCGTTTTCCTGCTGATCAAGCTGAAAGAGAACGTTATCCTAATGTGGATTGGGCAAAAACCTTGTTTAAGGATTTTGTGATGTCTCACAATGCTAGTTTAAATGTAAGTGGTGGTACCGAATTTGTAAAATATTTTTCTAGCATCGATTACTTACACGAAGGAGATCTTTTTAGAAAAGCGGATAATAGAAGAGGTTATGAAGGGGGTTATGGTTTTGACAGACTGAATGTTAGAACAAATTTAGACTTTACTTTTAGTCCTACAACTACTTTTAAGGTTACTTTATCCGGTTCCCATGGTGTAAGAAAAATGCCTGGCGCACGTAATAATGAGTATACGATGTGGGATGCTGCTTATTCAACAGCTCCAGATGTGTTCCTTCCTTTTTATGAAAGTGACAATTCTTGGGGGTATTTTGCTCCTAATGAAGGTAGGGCTTCAAACTCTGTTCGTAGTTTAGCACTTAGTGGGGTGGAATACCAAACTACTACACGTATCAATACAGATTTCTCTTTAAATCAAAAATTAGATAAATTTGTAAAAGGTTTGTCTTTTACAGGAATGTTGGCTTTTGATAACAGCTTTCGTGAAGATTCTAGAGGAGTAAATGATTTGTTTAACAATACACAGGAAAAATGGATTGATCCTGCTACCGGTAATGCTATCTACAAAAGAGCATTTGATCCTAACAATCGTTTCGATTTTCAAGATGGGATTAGATGGACTGTTAATCCTGGTACTGTAAATAATGGAGAGTCCTATAGAAGATTGTTTTATCAAGCTCAGTTGAACTACAATACAACAATAAGTGAAAATCATAATATTGGTGCATTGGCTTTAGCAAACCGTAATGAGTTTGCAACAGGTTCACGTATACCAAGTCGTCGTGAGGATTGGGTTTTTCGTACTACCTATGATTATAAAGGGAAGTATTTTGCAGAGTACAATGGTGCTTACAATGGATCTGAAAAATTTGGTACTGTTAATCGTTATGGTTTCTTTTCATCAGGTGGTTTGAGTTGGATTGTTTCTAAAGAAAACTTTATGAAAAAGACTAAATCATTTATCGATTTGTTAAAACTTAGAGCCAATTACGGAGAGGTTGGAGATGATTCTGTTAGTGGTAGATTTTTATATGAAACTTTGTATGGTTTTGGTGGTCGTTCCAATTTAGGTCTTAATGGTGAAGGAGGAGAGCAAAGCCCTTATGTTTGGTACACAGAAAATTCAATTGGAAATCCTGAAGTGAGATGGGAAAAAGTAACTAAAACTAACTTTGGTGTAGATTTTGGTTTCCTAAAAGGTTTTGTTCAAGGTTCGGTAGATGTTTTTCAAGACCGACGAACCGATATCTTAATTGCAGGTACAAATAGAGCGATACCAACTTATTATGGCGCTTCTAGCCCTCCACCTGCTAACCTTGGAAGGGTTGATAACAGGGGGTATGAATTGCAATTAAAATTGAATCATACTTTTGCTAATGGCTTAAATATATGGTCAGATTTGAACATGACCCATGCAAAAAGTAATGTGGTAAATCTAGATGATCCACAGTTGTTAGAAGATTATCAAAAGCGAGTGGGAAGACCTTTAGGTCAAGCTAGGGCTCATGTTGCTCAAGGCTATTACAGCACTTGGGATGAATTGTATGCGAGTACTAGAACAGATGCAAATGATCAATTCAAATTGCCCGGAAATTTAAATTTATTGGATTATAACGCAGATGGTGTGATCAATGCTTTTGATGATATTCCATACGGTTTTGCAGGTGTGCCGCAAAACACTTACAATGCAAATTTTGGTGTTAACTGGAAAAACTTTAGTTTTTTTGTTCAATTTTATGGTGTGAACAACGTAACACGTCAAGTGGTTTTAGGGAGTTTAGCGGGTCAAAATACCGTAGTTTATGACGAAGGCTCTTATTGGAGCAAAGACAATACCAATCCGGATGTGCCTATGCCACGTTGGTTGTCAACACCTAGTTCATACAATAATGCACAACGTTTCATGTATGATGGTTCTTATGTTCGTTTAAAAAATGCTGAAATTGCTTATACTTTTGATGATTCTACTTCTTTTGTAAAAGCGCTTGGAATTCAAAATGTAAGAGTATTTGTGAATGGAGATAACCTATACCTTTGGTCAAAAATGCCTGATGATAGGGAGAGTAATTTTGCAGGAACGGGATGGGCCTCCCAAGGTGCCTACCCAACTGTAAGACGTTTTAATTTAGGTGCTAATATTATTTTTTAAATTTTTGAATTATGAAAAATTATTTTAAATCAATAGCAAAATATAGTGCTTTATTTAGTTTGGTGGTTGCCACAAATTCTTGTGAAGAGTATTTAGATGTTAAACCAGAGAATATTGTTACAGAAACTGCTGCCTATGAAAATTTCACAAGATTTCAGGGTTTTACTGAAGAGTTGTATATGTGTATTCCAGATTTTACCAATGCTTATTGGACTAATTCATGGAACTGGGGAGAGGATGAGATTCAGTCCACGGCTCGAGATTTCCATTTTGTGGTAAAAATAGACAACGGAAATTTCTTGGGTTGGCAGTCTGAACATGATGGCTGGCAAGCAGGTTGGATGAATAGAAACAGAGGAAATATGAATACTGGCAACAATAGGTTCAATAAGGATCTATACACTTTAGGTTGGTATGGTATTCGTAAAGCCAATCTAGGTTTAGCCAATCTTGATCTTTTACAAGAAGCTACTCAGGAAGAAAAAGATTTGATCAAAGGACAGCTACTTTTCTTTAGAGGTTGGTTTCATTTTCAATTCATGCAGTATTTTGGTGGTCTTCCTTACGTAGATCAAGTAATTCCTGCTGATGAGCCTATTACTTTACCAAGATTATCTTATGCAGAATGCGCAGAGAAAGCTGCAGCTGATTTTAGAGCAGCAGCAGACTTATTACCTGCAGATTGGGACAATACCGTTGTTGGTAAAAGAACCGAAACTAAAAATGCCTTACGTATCAACAAAATCATGGCATTGGGTTACCTAGGGAAAAACTATTTGTGGGCAGGTAGTCCATTAATGAATAAAGCTTCTACAGGTAGCGAATCATACAATACTGAATTTTGTAGAAAAGCTAGTGAGGCATTTGCTGAATTATTAAATATTACAGAGTCGGGTGGTTCTAAACATGCTTTATTACCTTTTGCTAAATACAGTGATAACTTCTATACAACTGGTCAAAACTGGGCTATTCCAGGTGGAACTGAGGCTATTTTTAGAGGTCCTTACTTAGGTGCTCACAACTCAACTTATGGTACAGCAAAACAATACCAACCTGCACCAATTTTAACAGATGGTGATGTTAAATTCTTACCAACAGCTAATTATGTTGATAATTATGGTATGGCTAATGGCTTACCAATTGAGAACCCAACACAAGCTGATCCAGTTTCTGGATATGATCCATCTTATCCATGGAGAAATCGCGATCCTCGTTTTTATAATGACATCATTTATGATGGGGTAAAAATGGTTAATGGTACTATGCCAGCTAATAATGTAGCCAATCGTAATGCCAATTTATTTACTGGTGGAAGTTATAGAAATATCAGTACGGGTAGTCGTACAGGTTATTTATTATACAAATTTATTCCTATTACAGCTAACATGTATGATGGTGGTTATGACTGGGGTAGTAACTTGAATATTCATTTACCTTGGATGCGTTTATCTGATGTTTATTTAATGTATGCAGAAGCTACTGCTGTTGCTTACAATTCAGCAACTGCAAAAGATCCATCTTACAGTAAAACTGCAGTAGAAGCCATCAACTTTGTTCGTGATAGAGCTGGTGTTGGTCATGTAGCGAGTAGATTCACAAGTTCTCTTAATGCTTTTTTACCTGAACTACGTAGAGAACGTGCTGTAGAGTTGGCTTTTGAAGGACATCGTTTTAATGATTTACGTCGATGGTTATTGTTGACAAAAAGTCCTTATACTCTAAAAAAATCAATTGAGTTTGATCGTGATGCTTCTTTTAATGCAGCTACACCTAAAACAAACAAAGTTAATAACTTGAGACAAGTGACTATTTTGGAAAGAAATTTTTCAGATAAACACTATTGGTTGCCTTTAAAAAACAGTGATGTAAGTATGTATGCTGAGTTTTTCCAAAACCCAGGATGGTAATTACTTACAATCATTTTAAAAATTATAAATACAAATTAGAAAATAATGAGATATATACAACTAAGAATAGTGTTATGTTTTTTAATTATTGCTTTTTCTCCTACTATATCCTTTGCTCAATTTAATAAAATTGATGTTAGTGGTATAGTGAGTAGTGCTGAAGGAAAACCTATTGTTGGTGCCTCTCTTGTTAGTGAAAAAGACAATATTTTAACAGTTACGGATTCAAATGGAAAGTTTTTAGTAAATGTTCCTATAGGTTCAAGATTATCAGTTGTTGCCAAAGGTTTTACAGCTAAAAGATTTACAGTAAGTTCAAATCAAAATGATATAAATTTAATTTTATCAAAAGAGAATACAGTTCAAGTTGCTTTCAAAAAAGTAAATGAGAGAGATCTTTCCAGTGGTATTTCTTTTGTCGATGTTGAAGAGGTACTGAACAAAAGTTATTCTACATACAGTTTAGACGGAATGCAGTCTTTAGTGGGGGGGTTTAACTACAATATCTGGGGTCAAGGGGGATACTTGGTTTTGGTGGATGGTTTTCCACGTGATCCAGGTTCTATTCTTCCAGTAGAAATTGATCAAATTTCATTTTTGAAAGGTGTAAACGCTATTGCATTGTATGGTAGTCGTGCTGCTCAGGGTGTTGTTTACATTACTTCTAAAAGAGGTAAGGTTCAAAAACAACAAATTAGTGTTCGTGCCAATGCAGGTATTGATGTTCCTAAGCGATATGCTAAATATTTAGGTTCTGCAGAATACATGTCGTATTACAATCAAGCTTTGACTAATGATGGTCTTCCGACACTTTATAGTGATGAGGATATTTTTAATCACGCATCAGGAAATGAATTTCGTTATCCTAACGTAGATTATTATTCTTCAAAGTATTTAAGAGAATTCTCAAGAAGATACGATGCTAACGTAGAAATAAATGGTGGAAATGAGGTTGCT
The DNA here is from genome assembly GCF_041729725.1 of Flavobacterium zubiriense. Lineage (NCBI taxonomy): Bacteria > Pseudomonadati > Bacteroidota > Flavobacteriia > Flavobacteriales > Flavobacteriaceae > Flavobacterium > Flavobacterium zubiriense. The sequence goes on from NZ_JBCFQL010000008.1 coordinate 48,014, forward strand.
AGATATTTTACTATTGTAAACTTTTCTAATAATGGTAATTTGTTGAATTTTGGAGAAGCAGCTAACAACCAAACTACTCGTTTCAACGCAAGAGGTAATGTTGACGTTGCTATTAATGATTTTATTTCTGCAAGATTAGGTATTAATGCCATCTATTCTAATTCCAGAGGTATTAATGCTAATTACTGGCAAAGTGCTGCTACTATTAGACCTTTTCGTTACACACCATTAATTCCTATCGATTTGATTGAAGCTTCTGATGAAGCTTCACAATTATTGATAAGAAATAGTAAGAACTTGGTTGACGGTAGGTTTTTATTGGGGGGTAACCAATTAGAAATGACAAACCCTTTTGCTGCTGCTTATGCTGGTGGAAATAGTAATTTTATTAGTCGACAATTTCAGTTTAATACTGGTGTAGATGCTAATTTGAATAGCTTTATGAAAGGACTTTCTTTGCACACAGATTTTGGTATTGATTATGATACACAGTATAGTACTTCATTCAATAATGGTTATGCTGTTTATAATCCTACTTGGAATACTTTTGCAGGTTTTGATCAGATTGGAAGTCTTCAAAAAATCAATGATGATACTCGTGACGGTATAGAGAATTTATCAAACAGTTTTTACAGACAAGTATTAACCTTTTCTACACACTTGGATTATAAGCGTCAAATTGAAAAAAATAATTTTGGAGCTATGTTCATTGTCAACGGTTTTCAGCGTTCTACATCAGGTCAATATTTCAAAGAAAGTAATGCTAATTTAGGTTTGAATATGAGTTACAATTTTGATGGTAAGTATTATGCGGAATTTAATCAAGCAATTGTACATTCTGCTAGATTTGCTGAGTCAAAACGTATGATGCCCTCTCCAACGCTTACCTTAGGATGGCGTTTGAGCGAAGAAAATTTCTTAAAGAATTCTACAACGGTTGATAATTTAAAATTGAGTTTCTCTGCAGGTATTTTACATACTGATTTAAGTGCTAACAACTATTATTTGTATCAACCAATCTTTTCTCAAACAGACGGTCAATGGTTTAGCTGGAGAGATGGTGCGTTGAATAGAAGTACAGACGCCAGACAGGGAGAAAATTTTGATTTAACTTTTGCACAAAGGAGAGAAATTAATGCTACTATTGATGCGTCTTTTTTTAAGGGCATGATTACATTGAATAGTACTTTCTACAGAAATCAAATGAGAGGTAATATTGATCGATTAGCAAATAGAGCACCAAACTATTTTAGCAACGGTTTCCCTGCTTCATCTTTTGTATCATGGTCTAATGTTAATAACGACGATCGTTCTGGTATTGATTTTAATATTAATTTCAACAAAAAAGTGGGTGCTGTCGATTTATCCTTAGGTATTACGGGTAACTATTACCACAGTAGAATTGACAAACGTGATGAAGTTTCTGAATTTGATTATCAGTTAAGACAAGGTAGACCTATAGATAATATTTTTGGTCTTAAAAATCTTGGTTTTTATGTTGACGAAGCTGATATTGCTAATAGTCCAGTTCCTGCATTTGGAACAGTTAAGCCAGGGGATATTAAATATCAAGATGTGAATGGTGATGGTCTTGTAAACGCACAAGATGAAGTATTCTTGGGTAAGGCTGGTTTCAATGGTGCTCCTTTGTTTGGAGGTTTAAACTTTACGGCAAAATGGAAAAACTTTACCTTATTTGCTATGGCAACAGCTCAATTTGGGGCTTATGCAATGAAAAATCAAAGTGCATACTTTAATATTGATGGAACTGATAAATATTCTGTTAATGTTAGAAATAGTTGGACTTTTGAAAATCGTGAAACAGCTACTTTTCCTAGATTGACAACTTTTACATCTGATAATAATTACAGAAATTCTGATTTTTGGATGTACAGCACGAACAGGTTTGACTTATCGAGAATTCAGATTTCATTTGATTTTCCTAAGCGAATATTACAAAGTACTTTTGTTAACGAGTTAAGTGCTTATTTGAATGGAGCCAACTTATTAACGATATCTCAAGAGCGTGAATTGATGGAGTTAAATATTGGTGGTGCTCCACAAACTAGATTTTTTAATTTAGGTTTGAAAGCCTCTTTTTAATTCATTATAAAAATTAAAGACATGAATAATTTTTTTCTTATTTTAATAACAGCATTTGTTCTTACTTTTACGAGCTGTGATGATTTGATTGAGCCTAATATTGCTAATAATAGAGGTCTTGATGCTATGTATGCAGATCCTGAGTTTGCAGCCGGTGTTCTCTTAAATGGTTACACTCGAATACCGACTAACGGTTATAGTTTTAATGATGTTGCTACAGACAATGCGGTTACTAATAACTTGCAAAATAACTTTAGAAGAGCTGCTACTGGTCAATGGGATTCTAATTTTAATCCTTTTGATCAATGGAATAATTCTAAAGCTGCTATACAATATCTCAACATTTTTATTCAAGAAGTAGATAAAGTAAATTGGGCAAATGATGAAGTGGTAAGATCGCTTTTTGCACGCAGACTTAAGGGTGAGGCCTATGGTTTGAGAGCATTATATATGTATTTTCTTTTGCAAGCTCATTCAGGTGTAACTGATAACAACCAACTTTTAGGAGTTCCTATTTTGTTAGAACCAGAATCAATAACCTCTAATTTTAATATTCCTCGTAATACTTTTCAAGAGTGTTTGAATCAGGTTTATAGTGATATTGGATTGGCTAGTCAATTACTTCCTTTAGATTATGAGACTGCCACTGCTGTACCTGCCGGTTTTCCTGATGTTGATTTAAGTATTTACAATCGAGTATTTGATAATCAAGCTAGAGGTAGAGTTACTAAGCGTATTGTTATGTTTTTAAAAGCGCAGGTTGCATTGCTAGCTGCTAGTCCTGCTTTTAATTTGAATAATTCTCAAGCTGCTTGGACACAAGCCGCAAATGCTGCTGGAGAATTGTTATCACTTAATGGAGGTATAGGTGGTATCGATCCGAATGGATTAACTTGGTATCGTAATCCTGAGATTGAAACGCTTGGTTCAGGTGTGAATTCTAGAGAAGTAGTTTGGAGAGGGGATATTGCTAACAGCAATAACCTTGAGTTAGAACATTTTCCACCTTCTCTTTTTGGTAGTGGTCGTTTGAATCCAACTCAAAATTTAGTTGATGCATTCCCAGCTTCAAATGGTTACCCTATTACACATCCATCGAGTAACTATAATGCTGCTAATCCTTACGCCAATCGTGATGCACGTTTAAATCACTACATTTTATTAAATGGAACAACTGCTGGTGTGGCAAATACTGTAATTTCAACAGCTAGTAATAGTACTACTATTGACGGTTTGAACCGTGTTGAGACATCAACAAGAACGGGTTATTACATGAAAAAGTTGTTGAGACAAGATGTTAACCTGAATCCTCAAACAAGAACGCAGCAAAGACACTACAATGCAAGAATGAGGTACACAGAGCTTTACTTAATTTATGCAGAAGCAGCAAATGAAGCTTTTGGTCCTGAGGGAACTTCTACTTTTGGATTTTCTGCTTATGATGTGATTAGAGGTTTGAGAAGAAGAGCGGGAATTGGATCTAATACCACCGATTTATATTTAGAATCTATTAAGAATAATAAAGACGCTATGCGTACTTTAATTAGAAACGAACGTCGTTTAGAACTATGTTTTGAAGGTTTCCGTTTTTGGGATTTACGCCGTTGGAAAGAAAATTTAACAGAACCTGCAAAAGGTGTTAATATCCAAACAACTTCTGGTTCTTCTACTTTTACAATCATTCCTGAGGTTGAAGAAAGATCTTTTACTCCAGATATGATTTATGGTCCAATTCCATACTTAGAAACTTTGAAGTTTAATGCTTTGATTCAAAACAAAGGGTGGAGATAATCCTCCTATTCTATTTGATATTTATTTAATGTAATTCAATAAAAAATGAAAAATAAAATATTTTCGGTTTTAGTCCTCATATTAGTCTCATTGTCTTCATGTACGAATCAAGACACTGATTTTAATAATTTTGACTATCAGTCAGTCTATTTTGCATATCAATTTCCTGTCAGAACCATAACATTGGGCGAAGATATTTTTGATACGTCTCTAGACAACGATTACAAGTGTAGAATTATGGCTACCTTAGGTGGGGTTTATAATAATGATAAAGATGTAGCTATCGATGTAGAAGTGGCTAATCCTTTAACCGCTGGTCTATTGTTTAGACCAGGCGGTTCTCAAATAGTCGCAATGCCAAGTAACTATTATTCTTTACTTTCCAATAAAATTGTAATATCTAAAGGGCAAATAACAGGTGGTATCGATGTACAATTGACGGATGCTTTTTTTGCTGATCCTTTGTCAGTTAAAGAAACCTATGTTATCCCTTTGCAAATGACTAATGTAGTGAATGCAGATACAATTTTGTCTGGCAATCCATTGATCGCTAATGCTAATAAAGCGATAATCAGTCAGTGGTCTGCTGCTCCTAAGGATTTTATTTTCTATGCCATTAAGTATATCAATCCATGGGACGGTTTTTATTTAAGAAGAGGAGTTGACGTTTATACAAACAGTACTAATTCTACTCAAAATAGAACTGATAAGAGGCATCAACAATATGTTGAGCAAGACCAAGTTTTTAAAATCAACACACTTTCATTATCGACTATTGATTTCCCTGTTACTTACAAAGATGCATCTGGAAATAATATGAATTTGAATTTGGTATTAACTATTAACAAAACTACAGGAGATATTAGTGTTTCTTCTTCTAACCCTACTTTATATCCAGCCACTGGAACTGGGAAATTTGTTAAACTTGGAGAGAAAAATAGTTGGGGTGCTAAGGATCGAGATGCACTTTATTTAAATTACAATGTTAACTATGGTAATTTTAACATTACTACAACGGATACTTTAGTTCTAAGAAATAGAGGGGTAAAAGCTGAAGTATTTACTCCAGTGATTAATAATTAATTTGGTTTGATAATTTCATCAACAATTAAAACTATTTAAAATGAAAAATATATTTAAATTTTTACCACTTTCAGCATTGGTGCTCTCTTTCGCATCATGTACTGAGGCTCATTTTCTTCCTTATGAAGTAGAAAAACCATCGAGTATTGCAGATCAGGAGGTAATAAATGCTTATTCCGATTTAAAGTCTTATGTGGACAGACAGGCAAATCCTGGTTTTAAATTAGGAGCAGGTATTACTTTAACTGATTATACAAGTAAATCAGTAATGTATAGATTGGTTAATAGTAATTTTGACGAGGTTACTATGGGATATGAAATGAAACATGGTGCTATTGTACAAGCTGATGGAACGCTAAAGCTTGATAAAGTTCAAGAGCTTTATGAAGCTACCGCTGCCGCTAATATTTCCGTTTTTGGGCATACCCTTTGTTGGCATGCCAATCAAAATGCAACTTATTTAAAAAAGTTGATTGCTCCAGATGTTTTATCATCAACAGGCCCAGGTTGGGATTTGATTATGGAAAATAATTTTGAGACCGATAATAGTTCTAATTATCAGGCTAATGCAGGTTTAGCTGTTAGTTATACTGCAGCTGGTCAAGGTGCAAAAGCGACAGGTAGAGGACTTAAATTAACCAATGCTAGTGTTCGTACTAATGAATGGGATGCACAATTTTACATAAAATTTTCTCCTGCTGTAAAAGTTGGTGAGAAATACAAACTTACTATGGATGTGCGCGCTGATGTTACAGCATCTTCTCCTACACAAGCACAATTAAATGTAGGTGGTTATAGACATTGGGACTTCTTTGGCAATGTTCCTTATACTACCACATGGACAGAATATGTTAAAGAGATTACGGTTACTGAACAAATGAAAGACTGTAATACAATAGCCTTTAATTTTGGAAAAACTGCCAGTAGTTTTTACTTTGATAATGTCAAACTAGAAAAATATAACGCAACAGGTAGTATTCAAACAATAGAGAAAACACCTGAAGAAAAGAAAACTATTATTACTCAGGCGCTAGACACTTGGATTTCTGGAATGGTAACAGCTTCAAAACCTTACGTAAAAGCTTGGGATGTTGTCAATGAGCCTATGGATGATGGTCGTCCTTATGAATTAAAAACAGGTGTAGGAAGAACCAATATGCCTGCTGATGAATTCTACTGGCAAGATTATTTAGGAAAAGATTATGCAGTTGAGGCATTTAGACTTGCTAGACAATATGGTAATTCAACGGATAAATTATTCATAAATGACTATAATCTTGAATACAGTATGGATAAATGTAAAGGTCTTATTCAGTATGTGAATTATATTGAAAGTAAAGGACAAAAAGTTGATGGTATAGGTACACAGATGCACCTTACTATAAATTCTGACAAGGATAAAATTGAGACTATGTTTCAGTTACTTGCGGCCACTGGAAAGCTTATTAAAGTTTCTGAACTTGATGTAGCAGCAGGTCTTAATCCAACTGCTTTTGATTTTCAATTGCAAGCTGATATGTACAAGTTTGTTGTAGATATGTATATGCAGTATATACCAGCAAATCAAAGGTATGGAATTACTGTTTGGGGAGTAACGGACAGCCCATCAAACTCATCTTGGTTACCTGGACAAAATCAAGGTATCTATAATCTAGCATTTACTCGTAAGTCTTCTTATGCTTCATTTGCTGAAGGACTTAAATCCATGAAATAAGGAATAGATAGTTGACAATCTATTCAATTATTTAGAATTCATCTTAAATAATTAGTTTGAGTTTACCCTTTGGACGTACTTATTTTTTTAATTACGTTCAAAGGGTTTAATAATTTTAAAATCGATTAGAATGAAATTATATAAATTATTTAGCATACAACTTGTTTTTTTGTTGTTAGTGTCCTGTTCTAAGGATGATATTCCAACCCAAACAAAGCCTGTAAAAGAAGTTCCAGTAGAAGAAACAATTACTTGGCCATTAGCAACGCCTAAATTAAAGGTGGTTGGTAAATATTTAAAAGATCCTTGTGGCAATATAATTAATTTGCATGGGGTTGCCATGACTCCAAGCCCTTGGTTCAATGGAGGAGCCGTAGGCGAATGGCGTTGGAATAATTATGATGTTGTTTCTTGTTTGCAGTATAACAAAGCAATTATGAATAAATTATCTGATGCTAAACAAGGTTGGTATCTTAATTATGTACGCTTGCATATTGATCCATATTGGACTAACAATTTAGGAGTTTCAGGTATTCAAGAAAATGATATTTCTCAATTTAATGTCAATCGTTTCAAGGATGCTGTAGATAAAGTGATTATTCCTCTTATTGCACATGCTAAAACAAGAGGAATGTATATTATTTTGCGTCCTCCTGGTGTTTGTCCTGAGCATATAGCAGTGGGTGATGCTTATCATAATTATTTAAAAGTAATTTGGGATTATATTTCGAAACATCCTTCTCTTAAAAATTCAGATCATGTGATGTTTGAACTGGCTAATGAACCTGTAAGAATTAAACTTGCCGATGGTACTTATGGGGCTAATACCCAAGCTCATTTTGATCAGTTGAAATTATTTTTTCAACCTATTGTCGATATGATTAGAACTAATGGTGCTAATAATATCCTTTGGATTCCAGGTTCAGGATGGCAATCACAATATAAAGGATATGCTGTTAATCCTATTGAAGGTGAAAATATTGGTTATGCTGTGCATATCTATCCTGGATATTGGGGTAAAGACAATAATAATCCCACGTTATTTAGAGCCAATTGGAATGAACACATAAAACCAGTCGCCGATATAGCACCTATTGCCGTTACAGAAATTGATTGGGGACCAGACAAGTATGCCGTTTGGGGAAAAGGTGGAGTAACAGGAACAGCAGGAGGTTGGGGGTTTGGAGCTAATTTTAAACTTCTTACAGATGAATCAGGTAATGTAAGTTGGAATGTTTTATCTCCAGAAAATCTTATTGATAAAGGATCTATTAATGGAGGTATTGCTTATGATAATGATCCACAAGCATGTGCAAATCCTGTTCATAAATGGTTTACAGAATATGCTAAAAAGATGGTTATTTGCATTAAATAGGTGTAAATACATATTGATCAATATTTTTTCGAATTTGTAAATCATTTTATAATCTAATTAACTCATATTGAGTATGGATAGCTTAAGTATTTATAATTTTAACATTTGGAATATTGATAAGATTTAGTGTAGAATATGATGAAGAAATTATCAAATTTATACAGTGATTATTTGATCTGTTCTAGCTCTTACACTACTAGTATGTCTAGTTTATTAAATATAAAGCACCACAAGGTTTCTAAAGAATTATTCAAAAGAGATTATGACAGTAAAATTTTTTGGAAAGGGTAAAATCATACGTTCAAGAACTCACATAATCCAAAGATACCATCACATTAAATTTTGATGATTCGATCGAGGAAAAATTAAATACTGATGTTAGCGCACTTTGTTGCCATTACGACCATAGTTTTAGCAGCTTAGTGAAAGCGGTGAATTTTCTGTACGATTAACTTGAAGTTGATGGAGGCGGTATTTTGCTTATTGGGGTTGGATTTGTGAAGAAAGACTCTTGGGAAGTTGATTCTAAAACAGGTAAATTAAGCGTAAAGCTAGCGTGACAAGAAATGAGCTTTTCAGAAAGATACTCAAATAATGCAATGGCAAATTTCATTTTGATTATGTTTTGGCTTAAAGCTGGTATTCATCGGCAAAGTATATGATTTGCTGTAAATAAGAATTGAAAAACCAATTTTTTATGGCTTAAAAAACATTAGAAAATAGCATTATCAAAAGAAAATAATGATAAAAAGGAATAGATGAGTATTGAAACACTAAAGCTAGAACAGCAAACTGTGGAGATTTGTCTCAAAGAATTAGATTTTACGCTGTTGCTCACAAAAAGTTTTCAAAAACAAGAAGGATACAATTGGCGGCTTGTAGTGATTTAAATATGACAAAATAACTACGATCTACAAAAAATGGTAGGGTGTAGAATAATATCATAAATCCATAAAAAACAACACTGGTTTTATCAATTTGCCAACAAAAAAAACAAAACTCAAACCAGTCATTATGTTTTGTCCATTGTAGTCTACGTAAAGCTGGAATGGCTCAAACAAAGAACAAACAAAAATCATTTTGCAATGAAAGCCCAAATTTTTTTAGCATCTCAAACAGAATTAACAATATTGTTAAAACCTTAAAAATCAGTGTTTCTGTGATGTTTTTATGTGATATGAGTTGTTAATAATACAAATGTTAAACTGGATGTTTGATAACTTTTTTTCAGTAAAGTGATTTAATAATTAATTACTGTCTTTAAAACTGTTTGGTTAAATACTTGTAGTAAAACAGAATCAGTTTTTTATTGAAGCTGCCTTTTGGGCAGCTTTTTTATGTTCATTAAATCCCAATCACGCTATTGGAATTTAAAAACGATAATCAAAGTTTGCTATGGCTCCAAAGACCGTTAAATCCTGTTTTTTACTTAGGTCAATTTTCAAAACAAGTTTATCATTTTTGCCATTTTCAAAGAGTGGTATATGAATCGAATAGGCATATTAATTTTATAGATTAGATTACCAAAAAAAGACATTGATAAAAAGCTGAAAATTTCTTGACGATTATAACCATAAAAAAAGCCATCAAAAAAAAGATGGCTTAGTTTTTTTAAAACAGGGTATTTTTAATGTCCTCCTCCTTCAGATTCAACGTGTAAAACGCCTTGTTTTTTCAGGATTTTAGGGCAATAAAAACCGTAAAATGCTAAATAACCAAATCCTAAAAGAGGTATAGTATAAGAGAAATGAGTCCATGAAATCCCCATTATCCCTTCTGGATTACTTAAATCAAAATCACATATACTTCCTTGAATTAACGGAATTACACCGCCACCTAAAATCATCATAATTAGGAATGACGAAGCTTTCCCTGTATTTTTTCCTAAACCAGCAATAGCTAAGTCAAAAATAGAAGGCCACATAATAGATAGGAACAAACCTCCTGAGATGAAAAAGAATTTTGCAATTTCTCGATCAGGATAAACTAAACCAATTAGCATCATGACTAATCCAGAAACACCAAATAGCATTAATGTTTTCCCCGCGTTTTTGCCGCCAATAAAACTGATTAGAATAAAGATTAATATCCAGATAGGATAAATATAAAAAGCATCAACATTGTGCTCTGCAAAAACATTAGTGACGATAATTACACCAAAAGCCAATGCAGGAACAATAAACTTAAGTAACATATTTGTCATTTTCGAAGTATTGAAAACATTGACACCACCGTTCCAGCGACCTATCATTAAACTTCCCCAATACAAAGCAATAAATGGAGGAATGGCTTCTTCTAAGATATTTCCAAATTCGGCAGTTTGTAGCAAAGCAGGAAGATTACTAATTATTGTTACTTCAGTTCCTACATAAATAAATATAGCAATCATTCCCAAATACAATTGTGGATAATCTTTAATGGCAAATTTTTTATTACTCGTTTCAATTTTTATTTCTTCTTCTTTTGCAGGATCTTCAATTTTAGACATAAGCATAAAAAGTGCCACTAGAATAAAAGCAACTCCTAAAATGATAAATGGAAGTTTGATGTCTTCTAGTGAAAGTGTGGTTTTTTCGCTATTTCCCATCCCGAATAATGCAATTCCTAATAAGATAGCACCTATAGTGGTTCCAAATGAATTAACTCCTCCCGCCAAAGTCAAACGATGTGCTCCGGTTGCAGGACTTCCCATTTTAATGGCTAACGGATTGGCTACAATTTGTTGGATAGAAAATCCCAAGCCTACGGTAAATAATGCTGTTAGGAAAAAAGGAAAGCTTTCCATTGTTGCAGCTGGTACAAATAAAAACGAACCCAATGCCGAAACCATTAAACCAGCTGCCAATGTTTTTTTATATCCAAATTTTTGTAACACATCTGATTTTAATGAAACAAGAAAAAAGATAATAGAACCTACAAAATAAGCGGCATAAAAAGCCCAAGCTACTAATTGAGATTGTACTTGTGATAAGGTAAAAACCTTTTTAAATACAGGAATTAAAATATCATTGGCTGAGCCAACAAATCCCCAGAAGAAGAATACGGTTACCAGAGAAATAAATTGTCCCCATTTGGTTTGTAAATTTTCAGAATTCATAATTTTTTAGATGTAATTTTAGTTTATTCTTTTTTTTATTAGTGAAGTTTTGCGTAAATGTATTTTGATTTTTTTTTAGTTCAAAAAGTTTACCTGCTTTTTTGTTTCGAAATGTTGTTTTTTCGACGAAACGTTTAAAAAGTGCATGTTTTGACTAAATTTCACCTGTAATAAGCTTTCATAATATAGTTTTTTTCTTATTTTAAATATTAAAATGGTGTTTGGGTTTTTATGCTAATCGTACTAGCAGAGAAATAGTGCAAATAGAAGAAACGGTTTGTGAAGGATTTTCAAAGATTGTGATCTTTAAAAAACTATAAAAATTCGTTTTTTATCTGTCCCATCAGTATCATCTGTTGGCTATTTTTTTACTTAGTACGACAAGCGGACATTCATGCTATATAAATACGCTCTGATTATTCCATGCCTTTGATTTATGTAACAAATCGCAGTAATTATGTAATGTTTAAGGCTCGGTTTCAAGTTAGTTTTGCCATTATTAATTATAAAAATAAAAAAATGAAAAAGAGAAGCTTAATGCTAGTACTTATTGCATTCATCGGGATTTTTGCAATATCATGTGATGGTGATGACAATGACGGGGAAACTTTAGCACCACTTAAGGGAAAATGGAAGCTTTCAATGGTAGGAACTGTGGTTGATGGTAGCGAACAATTAACAGTGGCGCCAGAAAATGAAAATGGTTGCGAAAAAGATTATATGGACTTAAGAGTAAGTAATGTTGTCGTTTTTGGAGATTACACTACACCTATACTTAGTAGTGAATGTGAATTAGCAACTACAGAAGGTACGTATGTAAGGTCGCATAATAATTTAACAACAACAATCGGAGGGACAGCAAAGACCCAGGATATTGTTAATTTATCTCTTAACGAACTTAAATTAAGAGACAGTGCAGGAAACATCACAGTTTATACAAGGTAAGCTGTATTGTTCAGACAATTTTAAAAGCTTCATTGAAAAATGAAGCTTTTTTTGTAGTTTTTTTCTTTATTGGAGCAAGTAATTTCCTTGCAGAGAAACACACAGTTTGTCATTCCGACGAAGGAGGAATCTCATCAAGTAACTCGGCAAAGTCGTTCGTCATTGTGGGCACGGAAAAAATTTCCGCGCTATCGGGTTTTATAATCCCAAATATATTAAATTATTCCTACAAATAAAGATAAATCCTAACTTTAGAAAGCATTCTTATAAATAGGTATTTTTTTGTACTTTTGCAGCAAATTTTATAAAAAATATTCATGTTAACAGTAAATAATTTATCAGTTCAGTTTGGTAAGCGAATTTTATTCGACGAAGTAAATACCACTTTTACTCACGGTAACATCTATGGTGTCATTGGTGCTAACGGTGCTGGAAAATCAACTTTTCTTAAAATAATTTCTGGCGAAATGGATCCTACTTCTGGACATATTCATTTAGAGCCAGGAAAACGTATGTCGGTTTTAAACCAAAATCACAACATGTTTGATGAGCATACTGTTTTGGAAACTGTTTTGATGGGAAATAAAATTTTATATAAAGTAAAAACCGAAATGGATGCTTTGTATTTGGACTATAATGATGCTAATGCTGATAGAATTGGAGAGCTTCAGGTTCAATTTGAAGAAATGAACGGATGGAATGCCGATTCAGACGCTGCATCAATGTTGTCAAATTTAGGAATCAACGAAGAGCATCATTATACTTTAATGGGGGATTTGGAAGGAAAAATTAAAGTGCGTGTCCTTTTGGCACAAGCCCTTTTTGGAAATCCAGATTTACTTATTATGGATGAACCTACCAATGATTTGGATTTTGAAACCATCGCCTGGTTAGAAAATTTCTTAGCAAATTACGAAAATACAGTAATTGTAGTATCTCACGACCGTCACTTCCTGGATGCGGTTTGTACTCATATTTCGGATATTGATTATAATAAAATAAACCATTATTCAGGAAACTATACTTTTTGGTACGAGTCAAGTCAATTAGCTGCGAAACAAAGAGCACAACAAAATAAGAAAGCCGAAGAAAAGAAACAGGAATTGGAAGAGTTTATTCGTCGTTTTTCTGCGAATGTGGCGAAGTCGAAACAAGCGACTTCTCGTAAAAAAATGATTTCTAAATTGAATATTTCTGAAATCAGACCTTCAAGCCGTCGTTATCCTGCCATTATTTTTGATCAGGAACGTGAAGCAGGAGATCAAATCCTGAATGTAGAAGGTTTAAGTGCTTCTGTGGACGGAGATACCTTGTTTAAAGGAGTAGATTTGAATATGGCAAAAGGAGACAAAATTGTGTTGTTTTCTAAAGATTCTCGTGCTACAACTGCTTTCTACGAAATTTTAAATGGAAATCAAAAAGCAGATTCAGGAACTTTTGATTGGGGAGTTACGACTAATCAGGCTTATTTACCAGGAGATAACCATTCTTTTTTTGAAAGTGATTATTCCTTAGTAGATTGGTTGCGTCAATGGGTAAAAACAGAGGAAGAACGTGACGAAGTTAATATTCGTAGTTTCTTAGGGAAAATGATTTTCTCTGGTGAAGAAGCGTTAAAAACATGTCGTGTGTTGTCAGGAGGAGAAAAAGTGCGTTGCATGTTATCTCGAATGATGATGGAAAGGGCTAATGTTTTGATGTTGGACGAACCAACAAATCACCTGGATTTGGAGTCGATTACTGCTTTTAATAACTCTTTAAAAAACTATAAAGGTTCAATTATTTTCACCACTCATGACCATGAATTTGCTCAAACAGTGGGAAATAGAGTAGTAGAGCTAACGCCAAATGGTGCTATAGATCGCTACATGACTTTTGATGAATATTTAGAAAACGAAGGCGTTCAAGAATTAAGAAAGAAAATGTATAATTTGTAATTTAATTCACAATTATTCGATACAGATATTAAAAAAAAGTACTGTATAAAAGTATTTTATTTAGCAACTAAAAAGGGTTTGACTTTAATTTAAAGTTGAACCCTTTTTCCTTTTAAAAAATGAAATAGTACTCTCATTTAATTCGTGTTTTTTTAATGTTAAGTTGTTCTGCTTTGCCAAGTTTTTTTTGTAATATTACTGTCAAATGATTTTTGTATGCGGAAAATTAAATATAAGAAAGCACGAAAAGTACAGCCCAATCCACTTGAATATACGGGGAAACATAAGCGGTACGAATCGGAAATGCAGCTGTTTGTTTATGATGAATCCTCTTTAGTCGAAAATCATAATATAACCCTTTCTGATTTAAAGCAATGTATTGATTTAAGCAAAAACAATTGGTTGAACTTGCATGGTTTGAATGATATTGAAATTGTAGAAGGTATTGGTGCTTTTTTTCAAATTGATAGTTTTTGGCTTTCGGATATTTTAAATACTACTCGAAGAACCAAACTGGAAGAATCTAGCTCTAGTTTGTTTTTTAACATAAAATCAATTTTACCAGCTGAGAATTCCGACAATATTAGTGTAGAACAAATTAGTTTTTTATTGAAAGAAGGTGTTTTGATTTCTTTTCAAGAAAAAAGAAGCGATTTTTTCACACACATCAGGGAACGTATTCGCACAAAAACAGGTATTGTTCACACTAAAAGAGCTGATTATTTATTGTACTTGCTTTTGGATGCGGTGATTGAAAATTTTTATATTACAATTGAGAATGAAGAAGATAAGGTGGAAGAATTACTAACGCTTTCTAAAGTAAGTGCTGATCCTAAGATTTTAATTAGAATTGAAAAACACCGGGATAATTTTAATTTTTTAAAGCGCGCTATTATTCCGCTTCGTGATTCTTTGACAGGAATTAAGAGTTTGAAAGAAGATGTTATTTGTAATGTAATTGAAATAGATTCCTATGTCTATTTTTCTCGTTTGCATCAAAAAAGTTTGGAACTTTTAGAGCAAATCGAGTCGGATATGGAAATAGTAGAGAGTGCGTCAAATTTCTTTTTCTCGTCTCAAGGACATAAAATGAATCAGATCATGAAAACGCTAACTATAATTTCGTCCATATTTATTCCGCTTACGTTTATTGTAGGTGTTTATGGGATGAATTTTGAGTACATGCCAGAACTGCAATATAAAAATGGTTATTATATTGTTATTGGTGTGATGTTTTTAATTGTGATGGGAATGGTAGCTTATTTTAAAAAAATTAAATGGTTCTAAGAGCTTGTTTAAAAATCATCAAAATTAATTTCCCTATTCCGCCGTGGCGGATGTAATTTTGATGAATTTTTAAGAAATTTTCCACCCGCCGCGGCGGGACGGGGAAAAAGAAAATTATTTAAAAAAAAATAAATTTAAACAGGCTCTAAGTATTGAAAATGATAATTAAAGTTGAATTATAACGAATATATAATGTGTAAAAAACAATAAAATGAACAAAGCTATTTATATTGCTACTTCTGAAAGTAATAGCGGAAAATCGATTATTACTCTGGGATTAATGAGTATGCTTATTGGTAAAACAGCTAAAGTGGGTTATTTTAGACCTATTGTTGAAGATTTTGAAGACGGAAAATTAGATAACCATATCGAAACCGTAATTTCTTATTTTGGTTTGGATATTCGGTTTGAAGATGCTTTTGCCATCACCAAGAGCCAGTTAATCAAGAAGAAGAATAAAGGAAAAATAGGCGATGTTTTAGATTTAATTATTGAAAAATTCAAATATTTAGAAGAGCGTTTTGATTTTGTTCTGGTAGAAGGAACCAGTTTTAGTGGAGAAGGAACAGCTATCGAATTAGATATGAATGTTCTTATTGCTAAAAACTTAGGAATTCCGGCAATAATTGTAGGTTCGGGAGTTGGGAAAACACTGGAAGAATTTTTGGATAGTGGATACCTAGCGTATGATTCTTTTAAAAATAAAGAAGTAGAAGTCTTGGCTTTTATAGCCAATAAAATTCAGCCAGAAAACTTAAAATTGGCAGAAGATGGTTTGCGAAGTGTTTTACCCAAAGAAGTTTTGGTAAGCGCTATTCCTGTGATTTCGAGTTTAGATAATCCTACCGTTAAAGAAATAGTGGAGGAACTGGATGCTAAGATTCTCTTTGGTAAAGATTTTATCAACAATGAAGTAGGAAGTTTTAGTGTAGGTGCTATGCAATTGCGAAATTATTTATTGCACTTAAAAGAAAATGCGTTGGTGATTACTCCGGGAGATAGAGCCGATATTATTTTGGGAGCTTTACAAGCCAATGAATCCGTTAATTACCCAACAGTTTCTGGTATCGTTTTAACGGGAAATATTCTGCCGGAAGATAGCATTTTAAAACTTATTGAAGGTTTAAATAGTGTTGTACCAATTATTTCAGTAGATGGAGGTACATATCGAATAACCAATAAGATAGGTGCTATAAAATCTAAAATTTACGCTGAGAATAAACACAAGATCGAAACATCGATAAGTACGTTTGAAAAGTATGTCGATTTAGATGATTTGTCAAACAAATTGAGTGCTTTTGAAGCTGAAGGAATGACACCAAAAATGTTTCAGTACAATTTAGTAAAAAGAGCCAAACAGCATCGAAAACATATTGTCTTACCAGAAGGAAATGACGACAGGATTATTATTGCAACCTCGCGATTACTAGCGATGAATGTAGTTGATATTTCGATTATTGGAAATAAAAAACAAATAGAGAATAAAGTTGCCGAATTAGGAATTGCATTCGATTTTTCGAAAGTGAATATTATTAGTCCTATTGAATCTGAATATTATGAAGATTATGTAAATACCTATTATGAACTTCGAAAAAACAAGAATGTTTCTATGGCTATGGCCAAAGATTTAATGGAAGATGTGTCTTATTTTGGTACAATGATGGTGTATAAAGGTCACGCGGACGGAATGGTTTCAGGAGCGGCGCATACCACACAACATACTATTTTACCCGCTTTGCAATTCATTAAAACTAAACCGAATTCTAGTGTAGTTTCTTCTATCTTTTTCATGTGTCTGGAAGACAGGGTTTCTATTTTTGGAGATTGTGCCATTAATCCGAATCCTACTGCGGAACAATTAGCCGAAATTGCCATTTCTTCTGCCGATTCAAGCCTGGCTTTTGGAATAGAGCCTAAAGTAGCGATGTTGTCTTACTCATCCGGTTCATCTGGAAAAGGAGATGAAGTAGAAAAAGTGCGAACAGCAACTGAAATTGTAAAGAAAAAACGTCCCGATTTAAAAATAGAAGGGCCTATTCAGTACGATGCTGCCGTTGATATGGAAGTTGGAAAAAGTAAAATGCCTAACTCCGAAGTAGCAGGACAGGCGAGTGTGCTTATTTTTCCCGATTTAAACACAGGAAACAATACGTACAAGGCCGTTCAGCGTGAAACGGGAGCATTAGCCATTGGACCGATGTTGCAAGGTTTAAACAAGCCTGTAAACGATTTAAGCCGTGGTTGTACCGTAGATGATATTATTAACACAGTGGTAATTACAGCGATTCAGGCGCAGGGATTGTAATTTTTAATTTAAAGATTGAAATATTAAATGATTTAAAAATGAATCTTTAAATATTTCAATTTTTTAATCTTTTAATGAAATGTAAATGAAAATAGTTATTATAAATTCAGGAAGTTCTTCAATAAAATACCAATTAATTGACATGCCTACAAAAGAAATAATTTGTAGCGGAATGATTGATCGAATAGGATTAGAAACTTCAAATTTAACGTATAAAACCAATAAAGATTCATTGGAAGAAATCTTGCCTATTCCAAATCATAAAATAGGATTAGAGAAAATTTCGAAATTATTATTGGATGAAAGTATTGGTGTAATTAAAAGCACGCAAGAAATTGATGCTGTTGGTCATAGAGTAGTTCATGGAGGTGCTAGTTTTTCGAATACCGTTTTAATTACTGATGAAATAAAAGAAAAGATAAAACAACTTTTTGAACTTGCACCTTTGCATAATCCGGCTAATTTAGAAGGGATTATTGTTGCCGAGGAGGTTTTTTCTTCGGCTAAACAAGTAGCGGTTTTTGATACTGCTTTTCATCAAACCATGCCCGAAGTGGCGTATCGTTATGCGATTCCAAATTACTTATTGACCGAAAATAAAATCAGAGCCTACGGTTTTCATGGAACGTCTCATAAATATGTTTCGGAAAAAGCAATTGATTTTTTAGAGAAAAGCAGCAAAATAATTACGATTCACTTAGGAAATGGTTGTAGCATTACTGCGGTAAAAGACGGAAAAAGTATCGATCATAGTATGGGATTTGGTCCCATGAATGGATTAATTATGGGAACACGAAGCGGAGACATCGATCAATCGGTTATTTTTTATATGGTCAATACTTTAGGTTATCAATTAAGCGAAGTTAACACCGTATTACAAAAACAAAGCGGAATGCTCGGGCTTACCGGTCACAGTGATTTAAGAGATATTCAGGCGAATGCCGAAAATGGAGATACTAATTGTAGGTTGGCTTTGGATATGAATGTGTATCGCATTAAAAAATATATTGGGTCTTATGCGGCAGTTTTGAACGGAATTGATGCCATTGTTTTCACTGCAGGAATTGGAGAAAACTCTGCTTATATTAGAAAAGCTGTTTGTGCTGACATGGAGTTTTTTGGATTGGAATTAGATGAAACAAAAAATGAAGTTCGTTCGAATGCCATTCGAGAAATAAATACAACTCATTCTAAGGCTAAAATTTTAGTAGTTCCCACAAATGAAGAATTAGAAATAGCCAATCAGGTGTACGATTTGATTTTAAACTAGACTACAATACAATCCTTTGGCTGTGATTGTAAAAAAATAATCACAGCCAAAAAAATAAAGGAGGACGCACTTAATTATTGAAAGTTATTACAAATCTGGATCCTTTATTAATTTCACTTTCAAGGGAAATATGACCTCCAAGATTAGTTATGTGATTGTGAACTAAATACAATCCAATTCCATTACTATCAATATGGTTATTGAAGGTTTGATGTAAACCAAATATTTTTCCTTTTACTTTTTCCATGTCAAATCCTATTCCGTTATCCGAAATAATCAATTGGACAGAATTGTTTTTTCTTACAGTATGTATGGATATGTTAGCTAAGGTATTTGGTTTGACATATTTTATAGCGTTTGTAATTAAGTTTAAAAAAATACTCTTTAAATAAGATTTGTTAAAATTAATTTTTTCAACTTCAGAAAAATCAGTGTTAATTGTAGCTTTTGAGTTTTCTATTAATGAATTAATAGAAATTAAAACCTCGTTTAGGCAGCTATTTAAATCAATTTCTTCTAATTGCGAATTACTTTCATTTTTAGAATTTAAAAGTTTAATGTATTCGTTTAAATTTTCCTTTAAGGTGTCTGTTGTGCTTTTGAGTATTTTGATGAACTCTAAGGTTTCTTTGTTTTCAATATCGGCAGTTTCCATTAAATCAAAAACAGCAAGCATGTTATTTACTGGAGATCTTAAATCATGCGCTGTGGAATAGCTTAGCTGTTTGAATTCATTATTAATTTCAGTTAGCTTTTTTATATGTAATTTTCGTTCTTCTTCTAGTTCTTTTTTATAGGTAATGTTTTTAGCGACAGCATAAATCAGTTTTTCATTATCAACAGGAGTAGAGGTCCATAAAAGCCATACAACTTGTCCGCTTTTAGTTAAGTATCTGTTTTCAAAATCAAATAGAGGAATTTGACTCTTTAATTCGTTTCTCGCTAAACTGGTCTTCTCTTTATCTTGGCTATAAACAAAATAATTGATAGGCTTTGCTAACAACTCTTCTGTAGTGTATTCTAGAAGTTTGGAAACAGCAGGGTTAATTTTTTTAAAGTAACCATCGTATCCAATTATACAAAATAAGTCGTGCGATATATCAAAAAATTGTTCAAAGTTATTGAACACATCATAATCGTACGTTACGTCAATCTCGCTATTCTTGGTCATAATTAATCACTAAAAGGTTAAAATAGTATTAGGACAAGCAAATAGGTTAAAAAAAGACTTGGGAGAGTTTTTTTTTACAAAAATAAATTATTTTAGCAATTAAATCACTAAATACATTTTTATTTTATATAATAATTAATTGAGGTGTTAAGAAAAAGGAAGAGGTTCGTAATAAAACAAACCTCTTTATAAAAAAAATAAAGATTTACTCTATTTATCTTTTAAAAATTCTTCCAAATGCAATAATTCTTTGGAAAAAGAAAAAACCTTGTGATGCTTTGTCATCTGCTACACAAGAAGCAGTGAATAAACTTTTTAAGAAGGTTTTTATAAGTTTAAAACTAGAATGTATTGATGGTTTTTCTAATAGCTACTAATTTGGTCATTAAATCTTCAAAATAGTCCAAGTGCAGCATATTAGCTCCATCACTTTTGGCATTTGAAGGATCAAAATGGGTTTCAATAAAAATTCCGTCAACACCTACTGCAATTCCAGCTTTGGCAATGGTTTCAATCCTATCAGGACGCCCACCAGTTACTCCAGCTGTTTGATTGGGTTGTTGTAATGAATGTGTAACATCCAGCACCGTTGAAGCATATTGTTGCATAGTAGGAATTCCTCTAAAATCAACAATCATGTCTTGGTAACCAAACATTGTTCCGCGATCCGTAACCATAACGTTTTGATTGTTGCAATCCAATACTTTTTGAACGGCATGTTTCATGCTTTCCGGACTCATAAATTGTCCTTTTTTCAAGTTGACTGTTTTTCCTGTATTGGCAGCAGCCACAACTAAATCAGTTTGACGCACTAAGAAAGCAGGAATTTGTAAAACATCTACATATTGAGCTGCCATATCCGCATCTTCATTTGTATGAATGTCAGTTACAGTAGGAATATGAAAGGTTTCGGATACTTTTCTTAAAATTTTCAATGCTTTTTCATCGCCAATTCCTGAAAAACTATCAATTCGAGAGCGATTTGCTTTTTTGAACGAACCTTTAAAAACGTAAGGGATTTGTAATTTATCAGTAATACCAACTAATTTTTCGGCAATGCGCATGGCCATTTCTTCTCCTTCTATGGCGCATGGACCTGAAAGTAAAAAGAAATTGCCACTTTCGATATGCTTAATTTGAGGAATATTTTGTATGTTCATAGGTGTTTTTTTAGTAAATGCAAATGTAGTTATGATTTGCTATTTAGAGTTTTGATTTTCTGTTTTTTTTGGTATTGAAGAGAAAAAATACCTAATATACCGATATTCTATTGTATGTTATTTGTTACTTTTTTATCGAAAGCCCTACAGGACATTTTAAATATCCTTTTTCGTAGATATTCAGATATAAAAGAATTGGTTTTTTTTGACCATCCCAACGAATTTCATAAACGTTAAGAAATCCAGCTCCCATAGCTGTTCTCTTAGATGGGAACGGGCAGCAGGTTTCTAATTTTGTATAACTAATTTTTTCTCCTTTAGGCCCAGCCAAAGCATTTAGAAAGCGTTCTTCGTTTAACTGTTCATTATTAGTGTTATAATAAAAAATATTGATGGGATAATCTTGATTATAACCGTATTTTTTGTCCTTACTGTATTCAGTAATGATAAACGTATTGTCTTTAGAAATTTTAGGTATTGGAGCGTTATCATCTACGTTTTTCAAGCTTGATTTTGTACTAATACAAGAGCTGCTTAAGAACATTAAGATTATTGTAACAATTATTTTTTTGGAGATTATAAAGAGTATTAGCTTTTTATTTTCTTGTATTTGCTTACGTAAATTGGTTATTAATTGCGATTTCATAAAATTGAATTAATTTGAAATGTTTGGTTCACTTAATTGTCTTACAAAGATATTGAGAACTTCAAAGTTTAAGCTAGTTTTTTTTGTATTTATTTAAAGGGAATATTTTTTTTGCCTTATGTAACATTTCTCACATTGAGTTGTAGACTTAGTATTTAACTTTGTAAAAAAAAAATAATAGATATGGAATTGATTTATCATACTTGGTCTTGGTATATTTCGGGTTTTATAATTGGCTTGATAATGCTGATTTTAATTTATTTTGGAAAATCTTTTGGAATGTCTTCTAATTTGAGGACTATGTGCAGCTGGGTTGGTGCTGGGAAAAAAGTCACTTTTTTTGATTTTGATTGGAAATCACAACGATGGAATCTTGCTGTAGTTGCTGGTGCAATGCTAGGCGGTTTTGTGGCAGTAAATTATTTGAGCCATCCCACTAATGTAAGCTTAAATGCACAGACTCTTTTCCAGCTAGAGCAGATGAATATTGATGCTCCTGATGGTAAATTAATGCCAGAGGCTTTGTTTTCGAATCAGGTTTTTGAATCTCCAAAGGCCATTTTGATTTTGATAATTGGTGGAATATTAATTGGTTTTGGATCACGTTATGCTGGTGGATGTACTTCGGGACACGCTATTTCGGGATTGAGTAATTTACAACTTCCATCATTAATAGCCGTAATCGGTTTTTTTATTGGCGGATTAATTATGGCTCATTTTATTTTACCTTTAATTGTATAAGTTAGTCGAAAGTTTTAAAGTCTAAAGTGGCTTTATTGCTCAAACTACTACAAGTTACTATTTTAAACAACATGATATCGTTTCAAAATGCTACATTATATAGTTTTACCACTTAATTTATGAAATGAGCGTAAACTAAAATTAATTATAAAAAGCTAGAGGTATTATGCGAATTACATATTACCTATTAAAAACAATAAATATTAAAATATGAAATTAATAAAATTTATTTTGGTTGGATTTGTTTTCGGAATTGTATTGACCAAATCTGAAGCAGTTTCCTGGTATCGTATTTATGAGATGTTTCAATTCCAATCTTTCCACATGTACGGAATTATTATGGTTGCGGTATTGACAGGAATAATTGGAATCCAAATTATAAAGAGATACAAACTAAAAGACAATTCAGGGATTCCTATTTGTATTCCTGAAAAAGAACCTTCAACTGCTCGTTATCTTTTAGGCGGATTGATTTTTGGATTAGGATGGGCTTTAGTCGGTTCTTGTCCAGGACCTATATTTATATTGCTAGGAGCTGGTTTTAGCAGTGTAATTTTAGTGTTTGTAGGAGCTTTGGTTGGAACCTTTTTATATGGAGTTTTAAAAAATAAATTACCTCATTAAGAAAAGTTTTATTGCTATTTATTTTAAAAAAAACTTAAGAACATTTAAATTTTTTTAAATCTCTTAATGGTTTTAAAAAAATCATAAAAAAAAGCATTCGTCGAGGCGAATGCTTTTTGTATTATGGGTATGTAGTTGTATTAAATAATTTCGGCACTTAAACCTGCTTCTAAAAGCTGTGTGCATTGCGGTTTTAATTTTGTAATTGGTCCTGTTTTAACGGTACATTTTCCATTATAATGAACAATTAACGAACATTGTTCGGCTTGTTCTGGAGTATGTTCGCAAACACGCATTAGGGTTTCAATTACATGGTCAAAAGTATTAACATCATCATTGTAGACAATAATTTCGTTGTTTTTAGCTGTGACTTCTTGTACACTTACTCTTTCTCTAATTTTTTCTTTAGTACTCATTGTATTGTTTTTTGTACTTTAATTATTGGATAATAAACAATGCACTAATTTACATATTTTAGTGAAACCCAGTTGTTTCTTTCGAATTTTTTAACATAAGTTAAGCCTTTTTCGGAGCAAGAAGCATCTATAAACGGAATGTCTTCAGTGTAAAAACCACTTAACAATAAAGTTCCTTTTGGATTTAAACAATCTACATAGGTTTGCATATCATTCAACAAAATGTTTCGATTGATATTAGCAATAATCAAATCGTATTTTTTGCCTTTTAATAAAGAAGCATCGCCTTCGTGAACGCTAATATTATTGCAATTGTTGCGTTCGGCATTTTCAATAGAATTCAAATAACACCAGTTGTCAATATCAATGGCATCAATAGGTTGAGCGCCTTTCATTTCGGCAAGAATAGCCAAAATTGCAGTTCCGCAACCCATATCTAAGGTTTTTAATCCTGTAACATCAATTTCTAACAAATGTTGAATCATCATGTGAGTAGTTTCATGATGTCCTGTTCCAAAACTCATTTTTGGTTCAATCAAAATATCAAATTCAGCACTTGTTTTCGGGTGAAAAGGTGCTCTTACATGACATCTTCCATCTACATCAATGGGCTCAAAATTCTTTTCCCATTCTTCATTCCAGTTTACCTGATCGATTTCTTCGTAGTTGTAATCAATTTCAAATTCTTCTGAGTGCAAAATATTTACATTTTCAAGAATCATTTCGTCCCATAAATCTTTTTGTACAAAAGCTGAAATTCCTTTTTCCGTCTCCGTAAAACTTTCAAAAGCAAGTTCGCCTAATTCGGCAATTAAAATTTCAGAACCTAATTCTTTTGGTTCAATGCTAAAATGGTAGGCGATATAAATATTTGACATAATTGATTTAATTTTTTGCAAAGGTAGTATTTCTCTTTTATGAAACTTGTAAAAATATAAAAAGCGATAAAATGAATTATCGCTTTTTAGAGTATAAAAAATGTTTTTTTAGATAGCAGTTACAATGGCAACAAAATCATCTGCTTTTAGAGCAGCTCCACCAATAAGACCTCCGTCTACATCTGGTTTTCCGAAAATTTCTTTAGCATTATCTGGTTTTACAGAACCTCCGTAAAGAATACTTACGTTTTCAGCAATTTCTTTTCCAAAAGCTTTAAGAACTGTTTCTCTGATAAATTCGTGCATTTCTTGTGCTTGTTCTGGCGAAGCAGTTTCACCTGTTCCAATAGCCCAAACTGGTTCGTAAGCTAAAACCACTTTATCCCAAGATTTAGCATCAATTTGGAACAAACCATCTTTCAATTGGTTTTCAACAATATTGAAATGATTGTCAGACTGACGGTCTTTTAATTCTTCACCAAAGCAAAAAATCACAGTCATATCATGTTTTAAAGCTGTATTTACTTTATCAGCAATGATAGCGTCAGTTTCGTTAAAAATAGCTCTACGCTCAGAGTGTCCTAAAATTACAGTGTTTACTCCAACTCCAGTTAACATATCAGCAGAGATTTCTCCTGTAAATGCACCACTTTCAGTTTGGTGAACGTTTTGTGCAGCAACATTAATGTTAGATCCTTTTAATTGATTTACTGCTGCAGCCAAGTTTACAAATGTAGGCGCAACAATTACTTGTGCTGTAGTATTTGCAGGTACTTTTGCAAGTAAGTCACTTAATAATTCGCTAGTTTGTGCCGCATTTTTGTGCATTTTCCAGTTTCCTGCTACAATCTTTTTTCTCATTTTAGTAGTGTTATATTTGAATTTTATTTTTTGTTAGTCTTAATTTATTGTTTTTCTAATTGATCTAAAGTCGCATTGATTTTTTCAAAATCAGTTTCTATGGCGCGATACAAAGCAATTTTCCCTGTTTTATCAATAATGATGTATCTCGGAATCCAGTTGACATCCATTGCTTTTGCAAAAACGCCACCCATTTGGTCATTAGCCATGTAATGTGCTCCTTTTAACTGGTGTTTTTCTATTCCTGCTTTCCATTTATCAGCGGTTTTATCCATTGAGATAAACACATAATTAGTTTCAGGATGTGCTGCTTGTAATTCTTTTATTTTTGGCATTGCTTTTACACAATCGCCACACCAGGAAGCCCAAATTTCGATTACCGTATTTTTTCCTTTATTTTCAGATAAAATAGTTTCGAAAGCTACTTGATTGTCCTGAGTATCCATCAAAGTTTCCGATAAAGCTTCCTTAGAAAATGCTGTTTTTTGAGCATTCGATTTAGCACAAGAAACGCAAACTAAGAGAAATAAAAAAGCGATAAATTTTTCTGTTTTTTTCATTGTAACAAAGTTAAAATAAACAATTTGATTGCTGTTTCTGGATAGCTATTTTTTACAATATCACTAATAAAATAACAAAAACAGCTTTAAAAGTTGTAAAAATACAAATGAAAACGTAATAGTTAATATTATATTTTTCCGATTCGAAAAATACTATCTAAAATAAGTCTCTAAAAAAGCTTTTTTGGTGTCTTTTTAGCTTTTTTAGAGCATAAAAAAAGCTCATAAATGCTAAATTTAGTCTTTATGAGCCTATTTTTTTAGAGTTTTAAATCTTGAATATCGTTATAATGCACTTTTTGTTTCACAGTTCCTTTGTCTAAAATTACAATACTTGGATTGGCTCTTTCTATTGTTTTTAAGGTAATAGCATCGCAGGTATAAAAGTCAAATTTTAGGTTGTGTTTTTTTTGTGCTTTTTCAATTTCTTCCTGAGACGAATTGGTCATTCCAATTACTTTGTATCCTTTTGCAGTGGCATCTTGGTTTAACTTTGCAAGTTTTTGCATTCCATCCACATCTGATAAAGTCAAATCATAAGTTACTATCATTACCAATTTTGGTTCTTGCAGCAATTCGTCTTTATAATCTGAACCGTCTTTTGTCATCGTAAAATCATGAATAGGAGGAATGTAGCCTTCGCTAATTATCTTGTCTTTTCTGTCAACAAATTCAGCTCCTTCGGGGATATTCATTAAGTCTTTTTCGGTAAATTCCTGATTAACTCCATTCACTTTATAAATAAAAATCATTTCAACAACTGGCATAGGAGCTCCTTCGGGAATTTCCATTCCTTTTTGGATATTTGTTCCCACTTTGTACGGTCGAAAATCAATTATTGGTAAGTGATTCAAAACAGAATAGGCCATAAAAATACAGGCTGCTAATCCTAGAAAAACAATGCTATTTTGAAAAATTTTATTGAAAAATAAGGGTTTTACTAGTTTTTTGTTTACATATAAAATAAGGATGAATAATAGTAGAACAATATCTTTTATAAATGATTGCCAAGGTGTAAGGTGTAAAGCGTCTCCAAAGCAACCACAATCTTTTACCACATCATAATAAGCAGAATAAAAAGTCAGGAAGGTAAAAAACACAATCATGAGTAACAAGCTCCAAATTGTGAATTTTGATTTATAGCCAATAATTAACATGATTCCTAAAAGTACTTCTACAATAACTAAAAATAAGGCTAATGGCAAGCTAAAAGGAATTAAAAAAGGCATGTTAAATACAGGCTCGCTAAAATATTCCGCCAGTTTATAGGAGAAACCTACAGGATCATTTAGTTTGATTAAACCTGAAATAATGAATAAAACACCAACAAACAGTCTTGAAAATTGAGTGATAAATTGCTTCATAAATCTTATTTGTTAGTGGCAAAACCCATTAAAATTAAGGCGAAAATAGAGTAATTAATCATGTCTTGGTAATTAGCATCAATTCCTTCCGAAACGATTGTTTTACCTTTGTTATCTTCAATTTGCTTTACGCGAAGTAGTTTTTGCAAAATCAAATCGGTCAATGAACTTACACGCATATCACGCCAAGCTTCGCCGTAATCGTGATTTTTAGCTTCCATTAATTCTTTAGTCAATTTTACTTTTGCATCATACAATTGAATTGCTTTGGCGGAATCTAAATCGGGTTGGTCAACAACACCTAATTCCAGCTGAATCAAAGCCATAATTGAATAATTGATTATTCCGATAAATTCGCCCGATTCGTCTTCGTCTACTTTTCGAACTTCATTTTCTTGTAAACTTCGAATTCTTTGTGCTTTGATGAAAATTTGATCGGTTAAAGAAGGTAATCTTAAAATGCGCCATGCGCTGCCGTAATCTTGCATTTTATTAGCAAATAAAGAACGGCAAATTGCAATTACCTTATCATATTCTTGAGAAGTATTCTTCATTATTGATGTATATTTGTCTAAAATTTTCTCAAAAATAGGGATAAATTTTAAAAAGATTCAACTTTAAAATAAAGATTAAAAAATGACTATTAACTGCAAAGGACAGCTGATTGATTTATCTCAACCTAAAGTAATGGGGATTTTGAATATAACGCCCAATTCTTTTTTTGATGGCGGAAGGTATTCAAGCGAAAAGGAAATTTTAGCTAAGGTCGAAAAAATGCTAGTTGAAGGAGCTACTTTTATTGATATTGGAGCCTATTCGAGTAAACCCAGCGCCGAATTTGTTTCGGAAGAGGAAGAGTTGAATCGTATTGTTCCTGTTGTTCAATTATTAGTTAAAAAATTTCCAGAAATTTTAATTTCAATTGATACTTTTAGAAGTAAAGTAGCAAAAGTTTGTATCGAAAATGGAGCCGCTATGATTAATGATATTTCGGCAGGAAATCTCGATGATAAAATGCTCGAAGTTATTGCCAAATATAATGTCCCTTACATCATGATGCACATGCGTGGTACGCCTGAAACCATGCAATCTTTGACCGTATATGAAGATATTGTAAAGGATGTTTTATTTTATTTTTCAGAAAAAATAAGTCAAGCCAGAAGTTTAGGAATCAACGATTTGATTGTAGATCCGGGTTTTGGATTTGCAAAAACCATAGCACAAAATTATGAAATAATACAAAAATTAGAGTTGTTTCAAGGTTTAGAATTGCCCATTTTGATAGGTGTTTCCAGAAAATCGATGATTCATAAAACACTGAGAATTACTGCCGATGAAGCACTAAACGGTACAACTGTTTTAAATACGATTGCTTTAACAAAAGGAGCCCAGATTTTGAGAGTACACGATGTAAAAGAAGCAGTTGAATGTGTAAAATTATACGAAAAAATAAATTTTTAAACATGAAATATTTTAGTCTGATTGTAATTTTGTTTCTAATTTCTTGCGGAAATAAAGAAGATATTTTACTTCCAAAATCAGGTACAACAGTTATTAGCGATGTGCAAGATCATTCGCCTATTTATATTTTTTTTCGAATAAAAGAGAAAGATACTTTGGCAGAAGTCAATCGGAAAAACAGTATTATTACGACTAATTGGATTCTGAATATCGATAAACGCTTGCCTTTGAAATTAGTCATTCCCGAAGTGATGAAATTGCAGGATAAAAAACGCAAAGAAAAAGCACATCAAAACGAAAAAGCCGAGAATTATTATTCTTATGCCGATTCGATTGGGAAAAACATGGCTTTTATTCCTTTTACAAAAGTGCATTATACCATTGGAAAACCTAAAAATAATGACTTTGTTATATCTTTTAAAAAAGCAAACGATTTGGTTTGGTTAAACGGAAGAGCGGTAAAAAAATCCGATTTATTACAAGAAATTTTTAGTATCCGATTTATAAACAAACCAAGGATTGTAATACAATTTGACAGGGATATGTCTTATGGAGACTACATTCAAAATAAGATTCTAATTCGAAAATTTGATTTATATAGTGTAAATCCAATTGCTCCAATAGAATTTATTTACTAAGATCAGCATTCTAAAATCAGCAATTTTACTGATGATGATACGGTTCGTTTCTTAAAATGGTAAAACCACGATACAATTGTTCGATAAAAAATAATCGTACCATTTGGTGTGAAAAAGTCATTAGTGAAAGCGAGATTTTCCCATGTGCTTTAGCGTAAACCGTATCCGAAAAACCATAAGGTCCACCAATTACAAAAACTAGTGTTTTGATTCCTGAGTTCATTTTCTTTTGCAATTCTTCCGAAAATCCTACACTGGAAAAGTTTTTTCCGTTTTCGTCTAATAAAATTAATTGGTCTGTTGGAGTTATTTTCGACAAAATCAATTCGCCTTCTTTTTCTTTTTGTTGGCTTTCAGATAAGTTTTTTACATTCTTGATATCAGGAATAATTTCCAAATCAAATTTGATATAAAAAGACAAACGTTTGGTATAATCGTCAATTAAGGTTTGAAGCGCTTTATTATCCGTTTTGCCTATGGCGATGAGTTTTATATTCATTTTAAGGATGATTTTCGAAGCGGCAAAGATATTAAACTAGTTTTAGATTTTTAGGATTACCTCAATTTGCGGGTATAAATGTACTTTTGTAAAAAATATTTTTAATGGATTCATTTACTCAGGTTCTTTTAGGGATTGCTACAGCCGAATTATGTGCTGGTAAAAAGCTGCAACGTAAAACTTTTTTGTATGGAGCCATTCTAGGAACAGTACCCGACTTGGATGTTGTGATTGGTCAGTTTCTGAATCCTGTTGACGGACTAGCTATTCATCGGGGAATGAGTCATTCTGTATTGTTTTTTTTATTACTCTCTCCATGTTTAGGTTGGTTAATTACTAAAATAGAACGGGATAAAATTAATTTTGGTTCAGCAACTAAAATGGTTTTTTGGTGCTTACTCACCCATGTTCTTTTGGATATTTTCACATCGTGGGGAACACAAGTATTTTGGCCGTTTCCTGATCGGATTGCCTTAAAAACTATTTTTGTAATTGATCCTTTATATACCATTCCGTTACTGATTTGTCTGATTTTAGCCTGGAGAAAAAAAGATGATTTCTTTTCTCGAAAGAAATGTGTGCTTACTAGTATTTATTTGAGTTCATTTTATTTATTAATCACATGTAGTTTAAAATTGTATGCTTTACAACAATTTGACAAAGCACTTAAAGTACAAAATATAGCGTATGATGATTTAATTGTCAAGCCAACAGCTTTCAATTGTATTTTGTGGAATGCGAATGTAGCTACTAAAGACGCCTATTTTCTGGGTGATTATTCTTTATTGGATACACAACCCATTTCTTTTAAGAAGTATCCAAAAAACAATAATTTGACTCGACAACTCGAAGGCAACAGTGATTTTAAAAAATTAAGGCTGATAAGTGAAGGTTGGTTTATTATTACAAAAAACGAGAATCAATTTTATTTTAATGATTTGCGATTTGGTTTGTTAACTTCTGATTCAGAGAAAACTCAATTTGCTTTTAGTTATGTTTTTAAAGAGGAAAACGGAGTTTTAAAAGCCCAAGAAGTTCCTAAAAGAAAGAGAGATGGAATGGCTTTAATGAAAAATGTTTTCATGCGACTAAAAGGAAATTAACAAATTAAACTCAGTGATTTCCTGAGTTTAATTTGTTTTAATGTATTGATATTGAGTTTTCTATCTTTAATATTGGATAAGAAGCTATAAAAAACATTTAGGTATAACGTCTTCAAATTATGTGTTAGAAACAGGGCAAACGCACCAGTTTTATTTTTACCACGAATTAAACGAATTAGCACAAATAGTATTGATTCTAAAATAAATTGCACAAATTTTTATCTGCCTTTGGCAGGTTTGTGGAATATTATAACATCCAAATTAGTGTTATTTCGTGTAATTCGTGGCTACTTTTTTTTATTTCTGGAAACTGGTGCGTTTGCCCTGGTGTTAGAAAGTAATGATTAACTATTTAGGATTATTTGTGGTAATTACAAAAACAATTAAAACTTCGTCTGTAGTGTTGATTAGCGAATGAAAACCTTCGCCACTCATAGCAGTAATGCTTCCCTTTTTGATTATTTTTTTTCGAATGATACCCTCTTTTTTTGTCATTTCAGAATATTCGCCTTCACCGTGCATTACGATATAAAGTTCTTCTTCATTTCGGGTTCCATGAGTATGAAAACCAGCTTCATCGCCTTTGTTGAAGAAAACCATATAAGCACCAATGCGGTTGTTTGTTAATTCGCCTTCATCAAACATTTGTAGCAAGTAAACAATTCCGTTTCCTCCGTACATTGGATTGCGCTTATCTACTTTTACAACAGTTCTTTCTGGTTTATTGAAAGGCGTTACACTCAAATCGATATATTGAGAGACCAATTCGATTATTTTATCGTTTTCAGATGTTGTTTCAGACATTATAATTGTATTTATTGACAAAATTGGATTATTTTTTTCAAATGTAAAACATAAATCTTTGGCAGAATTACTTCAGAATAATTTTAAGCGATGTGGAAACAAATTTTCTATTCCACAAAATATGTCCTACTTTAGCAACATATAAATTTCTGGTAAAAATGATTAGCGAAGTACAATTTCAAAACGAGTTAGAACTATTAATTGCAAATGCCATTAGGGAAGATGTAGGAGACGGAGATCACAGTTCACTGGCTTGTATTCCAGCAACTGCTCAAGGAAAGGCAAAGCTTCTAGTGAAAGATAATGGAATAATTGCAGGTGTTGCATTTGCAAAAATGATTTTCAATTATGTGGATTCTAATTTGAAAATAGAAACTTTTATAGAAGATGGAACTCCGGTACAATTTGGAGATGTAGTTTTTCATGTTTCGGGAAGTTCTCAGTCTATTTTAAAGGCAGAACGTATGGTTTTGAATTCGATGCAACGCATGTCGGCCATTGCGACTAAAACCAATAGTTATGTGCAATTGTTGGAAGGAACGAATACTAAAATTTTAGATACTCGTAAAACGACTCCAGGTTTTCGTGTTGCCGAAAAATGGGCTGTAAAAATAGGAGGTGGAGAGAATCATCGTTTTGCATTGTATGATATGGTGATGTTGAAAGACAATCATATTGATTTTGCTGGCGGAATTGCATTGGCGATAGCCAAAACCAAAGAATATTTAAAAGAAACCAATCGCGATTTAAAGATTATTGTTGAAGCAAGAGATTTGGATGAAGTAAAAGAAATCGTGGCTGCAGGTGGAGTATATAGAATTTTGTTAGATAATTTTGATTATGAAATGACTAGAGAAGCAGTCACTTTTATTGGTGATGCGAGTTTAACGGAATCATCAGGAAATATCAATGAAGATACTATTCGTCAATATGCTGAATGTGGTGTAAATTATATCTCTTCGGGAGCCTTGACGCATTCAATTTATAATATGGATTTAAGTTTAAAAGCAATAGACTAATTGTTCTATTAAAAAGAAAATGAATGTCAGTAGAAATTGAACAAAAACTTAATAAGATTCCTTTATTGCGAAATTTTGTTAGATGGTCCAAAAGCATAAAACTGAGATGGCTTAGTGGATTGCCTTTGTATGATTTAATAGAATTATACGTTATTGGTATTGCCGAAGGTGCTCTTTCTAATCGTGCAGGGGCTATTGCGTTTAGTTTTTTTATGGCTTTGTTTCCTTTTGCGCTATTTGTATTAAACCTTATTCCGTTTATTCCAATCGAAGGTTTTCAGGATGATTTTCTTAAATTTGTGGCTGATGGTGTTCCTCCGAATACTTTTGATGCTGTAAAAAACATCATCAACGATATTCTACACAATAGTCATTCGGGTTTGTTATCATCAGGTTTTTTATTATCGGTTTTTTTGATGGCAAATGGATTAAATGCTATTTTGGGCGGTTTTGAAAATTCCAAACACGTTTTAGTAAAAAGAGGTTTTTTTAACCAATATTTTATTGCTGTAGGCTTGTCATTGTTTATGGCATTTTTGTTAATTCTTACTGTGGCAATCATTGTTGTTTTTGAAGTTTTTATTCAAAAGTTAAATGCTCGTGATTTTTTCAACGATAAGATACCGTTCATGGTTCTGGCGCGTTATGTATTTTTGATATTAATGATTTTAACCACCACATCAGTGCTGTTTAAATTTGGCACTAAAAACCAAGAAACCCGATCTTTTATTTCTATTGGTTCAGTGTTTACTACAATTTTAACTATTATTAGTTCTTATTTTTTTGGAGTTTGGGTTATTCAATTTTCAAAATACAATGAACTGTATGGCTCCATAGGTACTTTGTTGATTGTGATGTTTTATATATGGATTAACTGTATGATTTTATTGTTGGGTTTTGAACTCAACGAGGTTATTAATAAAATAAAAAAGCGAGAAACAACCATCATAATTTAAAAGTAGTGTCGGTCATTTTTTAATTAATTTGATGGAGATTAAAAGTTGTTTTGATGCAATTCCCTTTTTTGTACTTAAAAAATAAATTATGAAAAAGATTCTAACTATAGTTGTATTGTTTGTTAGTTGTGTTTTTTATTCCCAAAACAAAGGAGTTTTAGGAAAATGGAAAACTATTGATGATGAAACAGGGGAACCGAAATCAATAGTGGAGATCTATGAAAAATCAGGGAAAATCTATGGTAAAGTAATAGAAATTCTGGATATGGTACATAAAAATGATTTTTGTACAGCATGTTCTGGTGAGGATGCTAGTAAACCTATCCTTGGATTGATTGTAATAAAAGGCTTGACTCAAGATGGTAAAGAATATAATTCGGGTAAGATATTGGATCCTAAAAACGGAAAATTATACCAGTGTTTTATCACTCTCGAGGGTAATGATAAATTAAAAGTTCGCGGTTATATTGGGATTTCATTATTAGGGCGAACACAATATTGGCAAAGAGTTAAAAAATGATTTTTAATTTCCTCATATTTGCCGCTTAATCCTATTGTCTGTCAATCATGTATTTTGTTGAAGTAATTTTACCGCTTGCTCTTGCTAAAACCTTTACTTATAGTGTTTCTGAAACGGAATATAATTATATTCAAAAAGGAATGCGAGTGGCGGTTCCATTTGGTAAAAGCAAAATTTACACCGCTTTAGCAATCAATTTACATCAAGACAAACCTGCTTTATACGAAGCAAAAGAGATTCATCAAATATTAGATGAAAAACCAATAGTTACCGAAAACCAAATTAAACATTGGCAGTGGATTGCGGATTATTACATGTGCGCCATTGGCGATGTTTATCGCGGTGCTTTGCCAAGTGCTTTGCTATTGGAAAATGAAACTTTAATTACTCAAAAAATAGGTGGTTTTGTAGACGAAAGTCAGCTTACAGATGATGAGTTTTTGATTTATCAGGCGCTGCAACAACAATCGTCTTTAAAAGTGCAAGACATTATTGGTATTTTGAATAAGAAAAATATTTTTCCTATTATTCAAAAACTGATAGACAAAAATGTTTTGGTTTTGCAAGATGAAATGCAGGAAAACTACAAGCCTAAATTAGTAAGATACATCCGCTTGCATTCTAAATACGAATCCAGTCAAGGATTGAATAATTTATTGGAAGTTTTAAAAAATGCTAACAAGCAAAAAGAAATAGTTTTGACTTATTTTCAATTAAGTGCAACTGAAAAGAAAAAACCAATTTCGGTTAAGAAATTAGTCGAAGCTTCGAATGCTACTTCAGCGGTGGTGAAAGCTTTAATTGATAAAGAAATTTTCGAAGATTATTTGTTGCAGCAAGATCGCGTTAATTTTACAGGAGAATCTAATTCGAGTCAATTACAATTAAGTGAAGCGCAACAAAAAGCTTTTGAAGAAATCAATATTAGTTTTCAGGAAAAAGAAGTTTGTCTTTTGCATGGAGTGACTTCGAGTGGGAAAACCGAAATTTATATCAAACTGATTGAAGAATATCTGGCAACAGCAAAACAGGTTTTGTATTTGTTGCCCGAAATTGCACTAACCACTCAATTAGTAACCAGACTCCAAGCGTATTTTGGGAATAAAGTAGCTGTTTATCATTCGAAATACAGTAATAATGAGCGTGTAGAAGTTTGGAATCAGGTATTACAAAATTCGGAGAAAGCGCAAATTGTAATAGGAGCAAGGTCAGCTTTGTTTTTACCGTTTTCAAATTTAGGTTTTATAATTGTTGATGAAGAGCACGAACAAACTTTTAAACAAGTAGATCCTGCACCAAGGTATCACGCTCGGGATGCTTCGATAGTTTTATCCAGTTTTTTTAAGGCTAAGGTTTTACTGGGTTCGGCTACGCCAAGTTTGGAATCCTATTATAATACAACTGTAGATAAATATGGTTTGGTCGAAATTAAAGCGCGTTACGGAAATGTAATGATGCCCGAAATTGAATTGGTGGATTTAAAAGACAAGTATTTCCGTAAAAGAATGACGGGACATTTTAGTGATGTTTTGATTGACGGAATTACTACGGCTTTGTCTTTAGGTGAACAAGTAATTTTATTTCAAAATAGGAGAGGGTATTCGCCGTTATTAGAATGTATGACTTGCGGACACGTGCCGCAATGTCAACAATGTGATGTGAGTTTGACGTATCACAAACATAAAAATCAGTTGCGATGTCATTATTGCGGTTATTCGATTGCTAAACCTACTAATTGCCATAGTTGTTCCAGTGTTGATTTAACGACTAAAGGTTTTGGAACCGAACAAATTCAGCAAGAATTAACCCAATTGTTTCCAGAGCGAAAAATTGGTCGAATGGATCAGGATACAACTCGGGGGAAATTTGGTTTCGAAAAAATTATCGATAGTTTTAAAAACCGTGAAATTGATATTATGGTAGGAACGCAAATGCTTGCCAAAGGATTGGATTTTGACAATGTGAGTTTGGTGGGAATCATGAATGCTGATAATATGCTATATCATCCTGATTTTAGAGCTTTTGAGAGAAGTTTCCAAACTATGACTCAAGTAGCGGGACGTTCTGGTCGATCAGAAAAACAAGGAAAAGTAATTATTCAAACCTATAATCCAGAGCATAATACAATTCAACAAGTGACCAATAATGATTATGAAGGAATGTATAAGGAGCAATTGTATGACCGCCAAATCTATAAATATCCGCCTTATTTTAGAATTATAAAACTAACATTGAAACATCGTGATTTTGAAAAATTAAAAGAAGGCTCTATGTGGTTGTATCAGGTTTTGAGTCAGCATTTGGGAATTCCGGTTTTAGGTCCTGAAGAGCCTGGGATTAATAGAATTAGAAATGAGTATATTAGAACTATAATGATTAAAATTCCTCATAATGTCTCGGTTTTAGGAACAAAAAAAACTATCCAAAAAATATTGAATAGTTTTGATAATGTGGTGCAGTATAGAGCTATTAAAGTAGCTCTAAATGTCGATTTTTATTAACTTTTAAGCAAAAGATAAAGCTTTTATTAAATCTTCTTTTTTGTTTCTGCTTAAAGGAATTTTAGTTGTGCCAATTTCAGCAAATTTGCTATTGAAACGTTCTACCTTATCTATATTAATAATGTAGGATTTATGAACTCGTACAAATTTCTTTTTTGATAAATCATTTTCAAAAGATTTCATCGTAGAAAGAACCAAGTTACTATCGTCTTCAGTAACTACTCTTACGTAATCTCCAAAAGCTTCAATCCATTTGATTTTTGAAGTGTACACTTTTAATTTTTTTAAATTACTTTTGATAAAAATGTGTTCACCTTCTTCTTCCTTAATATCTTGTTTAAGTGAATGTAAATCGATCGCTCTTTTTACTGACGCACTAAAACGATCTACAGCTATAGGTTTTTGTAGATAATCTGTGGCGTCATAATCAAATGCTTTAAGCGCATATTCAGCTTTAGAAGTGATGAATATAATTTGAGGCTTTGTTTTTAGTCCGTCTAAAAAGTCAAACCCACTAATTACAGGCATTTCTATATCGAGAAATATCAAATCAACGGTATGTATTGATATGCAACTTTTTGCTTCAATTGCATTGGAAAAATCACCTATTAAATGTAGATTAGGGTGATTATTGACTAACTTTGCGATGATCATTCGTTGTATTGAACTATCATCAACTACGACACAATTAAGTTTCATAATTTTTATATTTTAAGATTTGGATGAGTAAAAGTATTATATTTTGTTTATAAAAACTAATCTTTATCGGTTTTTTTTGTATTACAACGAATAAAGTTTGTTTTTGTTTTTTTATTAGAATTAAAAGATTACTTTTGCAGCCAATTTAACAAATAAATTATTTTTTATGAATCATTATGAAACTGTTTTCATTTTAAATCCCGTTTTATCTGATGTTCAGGTAAAGGAAACAGTAAGCAAATTTGAAGATTTTCTTACTAGTAGAGGAGCAGAAATGGTATCTAAAGAAGACTGGGGTCTTAAAAAGATGGCTTACGAAATCCAAAACAAAAAATCTGGTTTTTACCATTTGTTCGAATTCAAAGTATCAGGAGAAGTTCTTATTGCTTTTGAAACTGAATTTAGACGTGACGAAAGAGTTATGCGTTTCTTAACTGTAAGTCTTGACAAACATGCTATCTCTTGGGCTGAAAGAAGAAGAGCAAAACTTAAATCTCAAAAAGCTTAATTATCATGGCAACATTACAACAATCTGCTTCAGGAAAAAAAGACGGAGATATCAGATATCTTACTCCTTTAAATATAGAAACTAACAAACAAAAAAAATATTGTCGTTTCAAAAAATCAGGAATCAAATACATCGATTATAAAGATGCTGATTTCTTATTGAAATTTGTTAATGAGCAAGGAAAAATTCTTCCTCGTCGTTTAACAGGTACTTCATTAAAATACCAAAGAAAAGTTTCAGTAGCTGTTAAAAGAGCACGTCACTTAGCTTTAATGCCATACGTGGCCGATTTATTAAAATAATATAAATATAAAGTTGTTGCCACGCCACGGCGGGCTAACTTCTATAACAAAGGACAACAACATGGAATTGATTTTAAAACAAGACGTTCAAAATTTAGGTTTTAAAGACGATGTAGTAACTGTAAAAAACGGATACGGTCGTAATTACTTAATCCCACAAGGATTTGCTCAATTAGCTACTTCTTCTGCAAAGAAAGTATTGGCTGAAAACCTAAAACAAAGAGCGCACAAAGAAGCTAAAATTGTTGCTGACGCTAGAGCATTAGCTGATACTTTAAAAGCACTTGAGATTAAAATTTCTGCTAAAGCAGGTGGTGAAAAATTATTTGGTTCAATCACAAATATTGACATCGTTGCAGCTTTAGAAAAAGCAGGACAAACAATCGATAGAAAATTTGTAACTTCTGGAATCGTTAAACGTACTGGTAAATATTCAGCTACTGTAAGATTACACAGAGATGTTATCGTTGATTTACCTTATGAAATTGTTGCTGAAAAAGCATAATTTCTAAATGATTATATTAAAATCCCGATTCGTTCTACAACGAAATCGGGATTTTTTTTAATCTGAATTCTTGAACTGAATTTAGTTCAGTTTGTTTCAGATCTTTTTTATAACAGAATACGCATCTTGATAAAGATGCTGAAATAAATTCAGCATAAATGAAATACACAAGACTTACAAAAGAGCAATTTGAAGAATTGCATCCGGAATTCACTAACTTTTTAGCAACTCAATCTATTGATAAAGTAGAGTGGGATAAAATAAAAGTTGAAAAGCCAGAAGTAGCAGAACAGGAACTAGATGTTTTTTCTGATTTGATATGGGAAGGCGTTTTGGCTAAGGCAGAATATTTAGAGCATTTTTCTAAAAACCATATTTTTCTTTTCCAATGTTTTGAAACCGAAGTAAAATCAATTGTTTTGAAATCCTTAGTATCTGAAGTTGATTTTTTGACTAAGGAAGGATTGCAATGGTTGAGTGATAATATGTTTACTGAGACTATTGAAATGAAAGTGGGGAAAAAAGTATTTACCGAAGAGCGAAATACTTCTATTTTTTCATTGATTCAACAAGGTGCTTTTTTAAGTGATGGACAATTATTTCAACAAATAAATTCGATAATTGAGTCGTAATTTGAGTATTATTTCTTCCTGAATAATATTTAAATTTTGGTTGTCAGGAACCCACTATATTTAATTAGGAAAAAGTGTTTTTTTGATGTGGGTTTCTTTTAAATTGGTTATTTTAGTACGCTGTTTACAGCAACTAAAATGATCAATTTTTTTTATATGGATGTGCTAAATACAATTCAAAATTTAAGAGAAGAACTCAATCTTCATAATTACAATTATTATGTGTTAGATAATGCAACAATAACTGATTATGAGTTTGATATAAAATTAAAACAGCTTCAAGATTTAGAAAATGCACATTCTGAATATTTTGATGCCAATTCTCCCACACAAAGAGTGGGAGGAACAATCACTAAAAATTTTCAAACGGTAGCGCATAGACAGCGCATGTATTCTTTGGATAATTCCTATTCTAAAGAAGATTTACTGGATTGGGAAGTTCGAATTCAAAAAGTGTTGGGTAATGTTGATTTGCAATATACTTGCGAATTAAAATACGATGGTGCATCGATTAGTATTACTTATGAAAACGGAAAATTAGTTCGTGCCGTAACTCGTGGTGATGGTTTTCAGGGAGATGATGTGACGAATAATATTAAAACCATTCGTTCGATTCCGTTAACTTTGAAAGGAAATAATTATCCTGAAAAATTTGATATTCGCGGAGAAATCATCTTGCCTTTTGCTGGTTTTGAAAAAATGAATCAGGAGTTGATTGAAATTGGTGAAACACCTTATTCGAATCCTAGAAATACCGCTTCGGGTAGTTTGAAATTACAAGACAGTACTGAAGTTGCTAAACGACCTTTGGAATGTTTGTTGTATTTTGTTACGGGTGAAAAACTTCCTTTTTCTTCTCAATTTGACGGTTTGATTGCTGCGCGAAATTGGGGTTTCAAAGTGCCAAACGAAGCTAAAGTTGCTAATAATTTACAAGAGGTTTTTGATTTTATAGATCATTGGGACACGCATCGTCATCAATTGCCTTATGAAACTGATGGTGTTGTCGTGAAGGTGAATAATTTACATTACCAGGAAGAATTAGGTTATACGGCAAAATCACCGCGATGGGCAATGGCGTATAAGTTCAAATCAGAGCAAGTTTCGACGGAGTTAAAATCGATTTCGTATCAGGTAGGAAGAACGGGTTCGATTACTCCTGTGGCTAATTTAAAGGCGGTTCAGCTTGCTGGAACTATCGTAAAAAGAGCTTCGTTGCATAATGCCGATCAAATTAAAAAATTAGATATTCGCATTGATGATACTGTTTTTGTTGAAAAAGGAGGAGAGATTATTCCTAAAATTATAGCGGTTGATTTGACTAAACGTCCTGAATATTCTGTGCCAACGGAATACATTACACATTGTCCTGAATGTCAAACGGAATTAGTTCGAAATGAAGGCGAAGCGAATCATTATTGTCCAAATTTTTATGGATGTCCACCGCAAATTATTGGAAGAATCCAGCATTATATTTCACGAAAAGCAATGGATATTGAAGGGCTTGGAGGAGAAACGGTGGCTTTACTTTTTAATAATAAATTAGTTCAAAATTATGCTGATTTATACGAATTGAAAGTGGAGGATATTTTGCCTCTAGAGCGAATGGCACAAAAATCGGCGGAGAATTTGGTAAACGGCGTTAAAAAATCGACTAGCATTCCGTTTGAAAGTGTACTTTATGCGTTAGGAATTCGTTATGTAGGGGAAACAGTGGCTAAAAAATTGGCGAAGCATTATAAAAATATTGATGCTTTGAGCAAAGCTACTTTGATGGATTTAGTTTTGGTAGATGAAATTGGAGAACGAATTGCGCAGAGTGTTGTTGACTTTTTTGAAAATGAAGAAAATAAAATCATCATTGAACGTTTAAAAAGTTATGGTGTTCAATTTGAAATTGTTGAAAAAATAAATCCAAATGCTACTAATAAATTAGAAGGTAAAACTTTTGTGGTTTCAGGAGTTTTTGCTCAATTTTCGAGAGATGAATTGAAAAAAGCCATAGAAGACAATGGCGGAAAGGTGGGAAGTTCTATTTCTTCTAAAACCGATTATGTTGTGGCTGGTGATAATATGGGGCCTGCTAAACTCGATAAAGCCAATAAATTAAATATTCCTATTATTTCAGAAACGGAGTTTATGGATATGATACTTTCCAGTTAATGTCCACTGTAATTAATTCGGTTATTTGTATTCGAAAATAAGTGTTAAGAATTTAACAAAAAGTTTCAAATCATCGTTATACTTTTTTAGATTTGCCGGCTATAGTGTAACTTAATTAATTAATTTTGTTTACTAACAAGGATAAGTTATGTTTTTAAATTACTTAAAAGGATTTTCAGTAAAGAAAATAGTAAAAAACAGCTTACTTAATGTAAAGAGTAGCTCGTTTTCTGGTAGTGTAAAAACAATAGGATTGGTTGTAGATGAAAGTCATTTTGCTAATACTCAATTGTTAATTGAAGAGTTTGTAGCAAATGGAATTGCAAAAGAAAACATTGAATTATTGGTTTATAAAAGTAAATCAAATGTAAATTTTACAACTACTGTAACAAAATTAGAATTCAACCATTTAAATTGGAATGCTCAAATTAAAAATGAAGCGGTTAATGATTTTATCGTTAAGGATTTTGATTTGTTAGTGAGTTATTATGATTTTCAAAAAGCCATTTTGCTTGTGGTTACTCACGAATCGAAAGCTAAATTTAAAGTTGGTTTTTCAACAATAGACAAACGCTTGAATAATTTAATGATTATTACTAATCTGGAAAATTATAAAGTTTTTGTCCAAGAATTATTTAGGTATTTAAAAATATTAAACAAAATATAATCTAAAAACATGCAATCATTAATAGGAACTGGTGTTGCTCTAGTGACTCCTTTCAAAGAAGATTTTTCAATTGATACCGAAGCATTAAAAAGAATCGTAAATTTTTCTGTAGATGGTGGAGTGGAATATCTGGTTATTTTAGGAACTACTGCAGAGAATGCAACACTTAACAATGACGAAAAAGAATTGGTTATTCAGACCGTTATTGAGGCTAATAATGGTCGTTTGCCATTAGTTTTAGGAGTTGGAGGTAATAATACTATGAAAATTATTGAGGAGTTAAAAACAAGAGATATGTCTCCTTATATAGCCATTCTTTCCGTTTCTCCTTATTATAATAAACCATCACAGGAAGGGATTTATCAGCATTTTAAAGCTATTGCTGAGGCTTCTCCAATTCCTGTAATTGTATATAATGTACCAGGTAGAACTTCGAGCAATATGTTGCCAAAAACCGTTTTGCGTCTAGCAAATGATTTTAAAAACATAGTTGCTATTAAAGAAGCAGCTGGTGATATTGTTCAGGCCATGCAATTATTGAAAGATAAACCAAAGGATTTTCATGTAATTTCTGGTGATGATATGACGGCGCTGGCAACGATTTTAGCAGGAGGTTCTGGAGTGATTTCGGTTATAGCTCAAGGTTTTCCAAAAGAATTTTCAGAGATGATTCGTTTAGGTTTGAATCGTAAAGTGGATGAAGCTTTTAGATCTCAGTATTTATTATCAGATTGTATAGATATGATTTTCGAACAAGGGAATCCAGCGGGAATCAAACAAGTATTTCAAGCTTTAGGAATTGCTGATAATACAGTCCGTTTGCCATTAGTAAGCGTAGATGAAGATTTGCAAAACAGAATAAACGAATTTGTTCAAAAAATAGATAAATAAAGGTTTTTTGCAAGTATTTTTTTAAGCTAAGAAATATTTTGTAGTCGCTAAATTAATAACTAAATTTGCCACCGAAACTTCGGTATGATTTTTTATAGGCTGTAGTTAGCTTGTATTAGAAAAATAAACAAAATAATGAAAAAAATTGTATCCTTATTGCTTCTTGTAGTTCTTTTTAGTTCATGTAATGAATACCAAAAAGCCTTAAAAAGTGAAAATGTTGCGGTAAAATTTGCTATGGCAGATACCTTATATGCACAGGCTAAGTACTCAAAAGCACTTCGCCTTTTTGAACAAATAGCTCCAGAATTTAGAGGTAAGCCACAGGCAGAGAAACTGTTTTATATGTACGCTCAATCGTATTATAAAACCAGACAATATACACTAGCCGCTTATCAATTTGAGAGTTTTGCATCTGGTTATCCTAAAAGCGAAAAAATTCAAGAAGCTTCTTTTTTAGGTGCTAAAAGTTACGCTATTTTATCGCCTGTATACAGCTTAG
Organism: Flavobacterium zubiriense; assembly: GCF_041729725.1. Taxonomy (NCBI): domain Bacteria; kingdom Pseudomonadati; phylum Bacteroidota; class Flavobacteriia; order Flavobacteriales; family Flavobacteriaceae; genus Flavobacterium; species Flavobacterium zubiriense. Next base: position 91,712 of record NZ_JBCFQL010000008.1, read on the forward strand.
ATCAAGTAGATACTTTTAAAGCTATTGAAAAACTACAAGCTTTTATTGATCGTTTCCCAAATTCAGAATATTTAGCAGAGGCAAATGGTTTAACAAAGTTGTTATCTGAAAAAATCGAATTGAAAGTATACGAAAATGCTAAAAGTTACAATACAATTTCCGATTTTAAATCAGCAATAGTTGCTTTTGATAATTTTATTATAGATTATCCTGGAACTAAATTCAAAGAAGATGCATTGTATTATAAATTAGATTCAGCTTACCAATTAGGTATTAATAGTGTACCTGAAAAAATGGAAGAGCGATTGAATGTAGCAAAATTATCGTATCAAAATTTGATAAAATTTAATGTGGATACAAAATATAAAGAAAAAGCAGACGAGATGTATGCTCGTGTTGAACAAGAATTACAAAAATATACTAAATAAATAAAAGTCATGGATTTAAAAAAGACGAATGCTCCAGTAAATACAATTACGTATAACAAAACGCATATTGAGCAACCTACTGGAAATGTGTATGAAGCAATTACCATTATGGCTAAAAGAGCAAACCAAATCAATTCTGAAATTAAAAAAGAATTGACAGAGAAATTAGAGGAATTTGCTACCTATAATGACAGTCTTGAAGAAGTTTTTGAAAATAAAGAACAAATTGAGGTTTCTAAATTCTATGAAAAATTACCTAAACCACATGCTTTAGCAGTACAAGAATGGTTAGATGGTAAAATTTATCACAGAGAATCAAATAAATAAAATACTATGTCAGTTTTAAGCGGTAAAAAGATTTTGCTAGGAGTTTCTGGCGGAATTGCCGCCTATAAAACAGCGTCTTTAGTACGACTTTTTATAAAAGCAGGTGCACATGTCCAAGTGATAATGACACCTGCTTCTAAGGATTTTGTAACCCCACTTACCTTATCCACTTTATCTAAAAATCCAGTTTATTCCTCATTTTTTAATCAAGATGAAGAAAATGAAAAATGGAATAATCACGTAGAATTAGGGCTTTGGGCAGATTTAATGTTAATTGCACCTGCAACAGCAAATACCCTGTCTAAAATGGCTAATGGTACCTGCGATAATCTACTTATTGCTACTTATTTATCGGCAAAATGTCCTGTTTATTTTGCTCCTGCAATGGATTTAGATATGTACAAACATCCTTCTACATTCGCTAGTTTTACAGCTTTAGAACAATTTGGAAATACCATAATTCCAGCCGAAAGCGGAGAATTAGCTAGCGGTTTATCTGGTGAAGGAAGAATGGCAGAGCCTGAAAACATCATGGCTTTCCTTGAAGCCGATTTAGAAAGCAAGTTGCCTTTAAAAGGTAAAAAAATATTAATCACTGCTGGTCCCACTTACGAAGCTATCGATCCAGTACGTTTTGTGGGTAATCATTCTTCTGGAAAAATGGGGTTTGATATTGCAAAAAGTGCGGCTAATTTAGGAGCTTCGGTAATTTTAGTTACTGGTCCAACACATTGTATTGCAAATCATTCTTTGATAAAGGTAATTAAAGTAATTTCGGCACAAGAAATGTATGATGCCTGTCATCACTTTTATACCGATGTAGATGTAGCTATTGCAGCAGCAGCGGTTGCTGATTATAAACCCAAGAATGTAGCGGAGCAAAAAATAAAAAAAGCTGCGGATCATTTTGTTATTGAATTCGAAAAAACAAAAGACATCTTATTATCATTAGGAATTGCTAAAAAACAGCAATTTTTAATTGGTTTTGCTTTAGAAACCGAGAATGAAATTGAGAATGCTAAGGCTAAAATTCAGAAAAAAAACTTAGATTTGATTGTTTTAAATTCTTTGCAGGATGAAGGAGCTGGTTTTCAAAAAACAACCAATAAAGTTACTTTTATCGATAAAAATTTTAAAATAGAGCCGATGGAATTAAAATCCAAAGAAGCGGTTGCTGATGATATTCTAAATAAAGTAATAATGCATTTTTATGAATAAGATAGTTTTCTTCTTTTTGTTTTTAAGCTTTGGTTATGTTCATGCACAACAACTGAATTGTTCAGTTACCGTGAATGCTCAAAATATGGGTAATCCCAACCTGCAAGTATATAAAACTCTAGAAACTTCTTTAAATGAGTTTGTAAATAAAACCGATTGGACGGAGCAAAGTTACAAACAGCAAGAAAAGATTAATTGTTCAATGTATATTACTTTACTTTCTCATAATTCAGATCAGTTTACGGCAACTATTCAGGTACAATCCTCGCGTCCTGTTTTTAATTCGTCTTATGAAACTCCAGTGCTGAATATCAATGATAAGGATTTTGGTTTTACTTACACAGAATTTGAAAATTTAATTTTTAATGTTAATTCGTTTCAGTCTAATTTGGTTTCGGTTATTTCTTTTTATACTTATATGATTGTTGGAATGGATCGGGAAACATTCGAATTCAAATCTGGAGATCCTTATTTTCAAACGGCACAAACCATTGCTACCGTTGCTCAACAAAGTAATAATAAGGGATGGAGTCAGCTTGACGGAAACCAAAACCGCTATTTTTTGATTAATGATTTGCTATCGCCTACTTATAATGAAATAAGAAAAACAGTATTCGATTACCACCAAGGTTTGGATTTGATGACTGAAAATTCAAAATTGGCAAAGGAAAAAATTAAATCGGCTTTGTTGTCTCTAAATAAATTGTATAATTCAAAGCCTAATGCTTATCTAACGCGTGTTTTTTTTGATGCAAAATCAGATGAAGTTGCATCTATTTTCTCAGGAGGACCAAACATTACCATTACTGATTTAGTAGAAAATTTAAATAAAATTTCGCCTATGAATTCATCAAAATGGGCTATGCTGAAATATTAGTTTTTTTGATTTCTTAAATTTACTTTACACAACTACATAAATAAAAACAATTAATGATTACTGCGCTATCTATAAAAAATTATGCTTTAATAGAGAAATTAACTATTGATTTTTCTAAAGGATTTTCGATTATTACAGGAGAAACAGGTGCGGGAAAATCCATTATTTTAGGTGCTCTGGGATTGGTTTTAGGAAAACGCGCCGATTTGACTTCGTTAAAAAACAAAGAAGAAAAATGTATTATTGAAGCACAATTTGATATTTCAAAATACAATTTAGCAGCTTTTTTTGAGGCGAATGATTTGGATTTTGAAAATGAAACGATCATAAGAAGAGAAATTCTTCCTTCGGGAAAATCGCGTGCTTTTGTTAATGATAGTCCTGTAAACCTACAAGAATTGCAGGATTTAGGTGTGTTTTTATTGGATATTCATTCGCAACAACAAACTCGGGAATTGACAGACGAGAATGTTCAGTTTGATATTATTGATGCCATTGCTGCAAATCAGGGTATTATTTCGGATTACCAATCACTTCTTAAAAGCTATAAATCAGATAAAACACAATTAAATTCGCTTATTAAAAGACAAAGTGAATCCAATAAAGAACAAGAATACCATACTTTTTTATTGAACGAATTGCTTGCTGCCCAATTAAAATCAGGGGAACAAGAAGAACTGGAAAGTGTCTTTGAAAAACTCAACAATGTTGAAATCATCAAAGAGTCAATCGATAAATCTTTGGCTATTGCCAATGAAGAGCAATTTGGTGTTTTAAGTAATCTAAAGGAAATTAAAGCGGCGATTCAAAAAATAGCTTCTTTTTCTTCGGAATACCAAGAATTATTGGAACGAATTACAAGTTTAGCCATCGAATTTGACGATATTTCAGATGAAATAAATCGTCATTCTGAAAAAATAGTTTTCGATCCAGAACAATTGGAACAAACCAATCAGAAATTACAGTTGATTTATAATTTGCAAAAAAAGCATCAGGTGCTTACTGTAGAGGAGTTGTTGCTAATTCAAACCAAATTAGAAAATGAAGTGGTTGAATTAGGAAATATTGAAGAAGAAATTGTGCTTCTGAATGCTACAATTCAAGAAAAATCAGAAAGATTAGATACTCTGGCAACCACTATTCATGATAATAGAATTGAGGCTATTCCTGTATTGTCTGAAAAAATGATAGCTATTTTGGCTACTTTAGGAATGCCAAACGTTCGTTTTAATATTGAAGTTACGCAAGGAGAAAGTTATTTTGCTAATGGAAAAGACGAATTGCAATTTCTATTTTCGGCTAATAAAGGAACTGATTTTGGATTACTTAAAAAAGTAGCTTCGGGAGGAGAGATGTCTAGAATTATGCTGGCTGTAAAAGCTATTTTAGCCCAATATTCAAAATTACCAACCTTGATTTTTGATGAAATTGATACTGGAGTTTCTGGAGAAATTGCTATCAAAATGGGAGAGATTATGAAGGAAATGAGTAAGGAAATGCAAATTTTTGCCATTACTCATTTACCACAAATTGCCGCAAAAGGAGATGTTCATTTTAAAGTCTTTAAGTCAACAGTTGCGGATGATACTCAATCAGAATTAAAGTTATTGACTGATGAAGAACGCGTTGTAGAAATTGCTCAAATGTTATCAGGAACTATTGTTTCTGATTCGGCTCTAAATCATGCAAAAGCCTTGTTGAACTAAAAAAATGCCCTATATTTGCCATCCAAAAACGATAGCTTTTTCTTGATAAAGTCATTGTTATTCGCTAAAAATAAATAAAAATATAATATTGATACGTTATGATCATAGAACCTAGAATGAGAGGATTTATTTGCTTGACCGCACACCCTGCTGGATGTGAGCAAAGTGTTAAAAATCAAATTGAGTATGTTAAATCAAAAGGCGCTATTGATGGTGCTAAAAAGGTATTGGTAATCGGTGCTTCTACAGGTTTTGGTTTGGCTTCAAGAATTTCAAGTGCTTTTGGTTCTGATGCAGCAACTATTGGAGTGTTTTTTGAAAAACCACCAGTAGCTGGAAAAACAGCTTCACCAGGTTGGTACAATTCTGCAGCTTTTGAGAAAGAAGCGCAAAAAGCAGGTTTGTATGCAAAAAGTATCAATGGAGATGCTTTTTCGAATGAAGTAAAAAGAGAAACTTTAGACTTGATTAAAGCGGATTTGGGTCAGGTGGATTTAGTTATTTACAGTCTAGCTTCTCCAGTTCGTACCAATCCAAATACAGGAATTATGCACCGTTCGGTTTTAAAACCAATTGGGAGTACTTTTACAAATAAAACAGTAGATTTTCACACTGGAAAAGTTTCTGAAGTTACTATCGAGCCATGCAGTGGTGATGATATCGAAAATACAATTGCAGTAATGGGAGGTGAAGACTGGGCTATGTGGATGGATGCTTTAAAAGCAGAAAATTTATTAGCGCCCGGAGCTACAACTGTTGCTTATTCTTATATCGGGCCATCAGTTACTGAGGCGGTTTATAGAAAAGGAACAATTGGTCGCGCAAAAGACCATTTGGAGGCTACTGCTTTCGAAATTTCAGATAGTTTAGCTGATATCAACGGAAAGGCTTATGTTTCGGTTAATAAAGCATTGGTAACTCAGGCGAGTTCGGCAATTCCAGTAATTCCGTTGTATATTTCTTTATTGTATAAAATAATGAAAGCAGAAGGAATTCACGAAGGTTGTATCGAGCAAATTCAGCGTTTGTACCAACAAAGATTGTACACAGGAGGAGAAGTTCCTGTAGATGAAAAAGGCAGAATCCGTATTGATGACTGGGAAATGCGTAAAGATGTTCAGGCTCAAGTGGCTCAATTATGGGAACAAGCAACTACTGAAAATTTAGCTGAAATAGGAGATTTAGAAGGATACAGAAAAGATTTCTATAATCTATTTGGTTTTGATTTGGCTGGTGTAGATTATAAAGCAGAAGCTGACGAAATGGTTCAGGTGGAAAGTATCGCCTAATTTTATTTCGAAAAAAATAAAGTATAATTTATTGGTACTGCGTCTTATTTTAAGTGTATAAAAGCATTTAAAAGTAAGGCGCATTATTGTTTAAAGTCTATCTTTGTTAAAATATTACATTTATATTGTATAATTAATACCGCTTTTAAGAATATGTATTTTTCTTTGGTTATTCCCGTATATAATCGTCCAGACGAAGTTGATGAGCTTTTAGAAAGTTTGTCAAAATTAGATTATAAAGAAGATTTTGAAATTGTAATTGTAGAGGATGGTTCTACAATTCGCTGTGAAGATGTTGTCAATCAGTATAAAAGTAAATTGACTATTTCTTATTACTACAAAGAAAATTCCGGTCCAGGAGATTCTAGAAATTATGGAATGAAAATGGCCAAGGGTGATTATTTTATCATTTTTGATTCGGATTGTATCATTCCTGTCGAATATTTAACAGAAGTGAACAAGGCTTTAAAAGCGAATTATGTGGATTGTTTTGGCGGTCCTGACAGAGCATTAGACAGTTTTTCGAATATTCAAAAGGCGATTAATTTTGCATTGACTTCTTTCCTAACAACTGGCGGAATTAGAGGTGGTTCGGAAAAAATAGATAAGTTCCAGCCCCGAAGCTTTAATATGGGAATTTCCCGAAAAGCTTTTGAAGCTTCTAATGGATTTGGAAATATACATCCGGGTGAAGATCCTGATTTATCCATTCGATTATGGAATTTAGGTTTTGAAACAAAACTTTTTTCGAAAGCTTACGTATATCATAAAAGAAGAATTGATTGGGATAAGTTTTCTGTTCAGGTAAATAAGTTTGGAAAAGCACGTCCGATTTTAAATAGTTGGTATCCAAAACACAATAAATTAACATTCTTTTTTCCATCGGCATTTGTTATTGGGTTAGCACTCTCAATTGCTTTATTAATTTTTACGTATGATTTTTTAGCTAAATTGTATTGTGTTTACTTTTTTGTAATCTTTTTGGTTTCAAGTTACCAAAATAAAAGTATTAAGATAGGTTATCTTTCGGTAACAGCAGTTTGGAAACAGTTTTTAGGTTATGGTTTAGGGTTTTTAGAATCGTATATTAAAATTATTATTTTGAAGCAAAAGCCAGAAGAAGCTTTTCCTTATTTATTTTTTAAAAAATAATTATGACCAAAATTATAGGATTAACAGGTGGAATAGGAAGTGGTAAAACGACTATTGCTAATTATTTAGCTTCGCTTGCTGTTCCTGTTTATATTGCGGACGATGCTGGTAAAAAAGTAATGCAACAGTTAGAAATAATAGAAGCAATACAAGAAAAGTTTGGAACGAATATTGTAGTAGAGCATCAATTGAATCGAGCAAAATTAGCTGAAATTGTATTTAATAATCCAGACCAGCTGAAAACGCTCAATGCTATTATTCATCCTGCGGTTAAAGAAGATTTTAAAAATTGGCTAAAACAACATCAAGATTCCCCTTTTGTAGTGTATGAATCGGCAATTTTATTCGAAAGTGGGAGTTATACTGATTTTGATTCGATTATAACGGTAACTGCTCCCGTAGAAACTAGAATTTCAAGAGTTTTAAAAAGAGATGATAGTAATAGAGAACAAGTGATGAAGCGAATCCATGCACAATGGACGGATGAGCAACGGATTGCAAAAAGTGATTTGGTAGTTGAAAATGTGGATATTAATTTGGCTAAAGTAAAAATCGAAGAATTTCTTAAAATTTTATCGATTAATCAATAAGATAACTAGGTGTTAATGTTTGGTTAATACATTATCAACTATACTGTTAAAATGTTAATTTTGTTTTGATGAATAAATTGTTTTTTAAATTTCTTGTTTTATTAATGAGTTTGTCTCTAATAGGGATTATACTCGTTCAGGTATATTGGTTTAATACTTCATTTAAAAATAATGATGAACAATTTACGTATCATGTTACTCAGGTGATTGATAATGTTGCTGATAAACTGGAGAAACAGGAAGAATTTAGTTTTTATAATAAAATCAATCAAATTAAAGATAGTACGGGTAAAATTCCAGAAAAAAGTGATTTATTAGAGATTTTATTTGTTCAAAGAAATACAAAAACCAATAAAACGATAATTTATAAAAATAGTATCTCATCTGAAAAATACGATTACAATGGATCGTTATTTAATAAAAAATTTAATGGAGATGGTTTTAAAAGTTTTAGCTCAAAAAGGTTAACTGAGGTATATAATAGTAACAATGTTGTTGATAATTCAGGTTTAAACAAGAGTCTAATACCAGATTTAAAGACTGAAAAAGATGGGAATTTAGATGTATTAAATAAGGCTCAGTTACAAATTTCATACAAGGATTACGCATCAACATTATCTATTGAAGAAAGAATTTCAAAAGAAAAGTTAACCACTCTTTTGAAGAAAGAACTGGTTGAACATGGAGTTGATACAAAATTTGAATTTGCAATTCAAAGTAATGGGACACAGACAAAAATAAAATCGGATAATTTTCAAGTTGATAAAGAAGCAACTTATACTGTTCCGATACTTGCTGATAATGAAGGAGTTGAAAAGTATCGATTATCAGTTACTTTTCCAAATAAGAAAAAGTTTATTCTGTCAGAATTAATAAGTATTACTATTTTATCAATAGTATTTACATTAATTATTTTAATAGCATATACCAGCGCATTAAGTCAATTAATTCGTCAACGTCAAATTTCAGAGATAAAAACGGATTTTATAAACAATATGACACATGAGTTTAAAACTCCTATTGCTACTATAAATTTAGCTTTAGATGCCATTAAAAATCCTAAAATAATTGAAGACAAAGAAAAGGTTTTCAGGTATTTGCAAATGATCAGGGATGAAAATAAGCGAATGCATGCCCAAGTAGAAAATGTATTGCGAATTTCGAAATTAGAAAAAAGAGAACTGGATATAGAAAAAGGTTCAAGCAATGTTGAAGAAGTGATTTATGACGCTATCGAACATGTAAATTTAATTTTGCAAGATAGGGAAGGACAAATCAGCAATCATTTTGAAGCATCAAGGACCACTGTTTTAATCAACGAAGTACATTTTACAAATGTTATTGTTAATATTTTAGAAAATGCGATAAAATATTCGCCAGAAGCGCCTAAGATTGATATCTACACAGAAAATATTAAAGATATGATTCTGATTAAAGTAAAAGATCAAGGTTTAGGAATGAGTAAAGTAGCTCAAAAAAGAGTTTTTGAGAAGTTTTACCGCGAGCATACTGGAGACTTACATAATGTTAAAGGCCATGGTTTGGGTCTGGCTTATGTGAAAAGAATTGTTGAGGATCATAACGGTCAAGTATATGTAGAAAGCGAAAAGGGAAAAGGAAGTACCTTCATTATAAAATTACCTCTAATAAATTAGTATATGGAAAATATAAATAAAAAAATTCTCTTAGTAGAAGATGACTTAAATTTTGGGGCTGTCCTTAAAGATTATTTGATGCTAAATGACTTTGATGTTACCTTAGCCAAAAATGGAATGGAAGGTTTTGAAAAATTTAAAAAAGATTCTTATGATTTATGTATTCTGGATGTAATGATGCCTTATAAGGATGGGTATACATTGGCAAAAGAAATAAGAGAGAAAAGTGCCGAAGTGCCAATTATCTTTCTTACTGCAAAATCAATGAAAGAAGATGTTTTAAAAGGATACAAAGCAGGAGCAGATGATTACTTGAATAAGCCATTTGATTCAGAAGTTTTGTTGATGAAAATCAAAGCTATTATTCAAAGAAAAGCTTCGGATGTAAAAGCAGAACAAGTTCCTTTTGAATTTATAATTGGTAAGTTCCATTTGAATTCTAAATTGCGTTTCTTGAGTTTTGCAGGTCAAGAACCAGTAAAACTATCTCCTAAAGAGAATGAATTATTAAAAATGTTGATTCTTCACGAAAATGATTTGATGCCAAGAGAATTGGCTTTGACTAAAATTTGGAGAGATGATAACTATTTTACCTCTAGAAGTATGGATGTTTACATTGCTAAATTGAGAAAATATCTAAAACTAGACGAAGATGTTGAAATTTTAAATATTCACGGAGAAGGTTTCCGATTAGTAGTAAAAAAATAAAGCATAAAAAAAGCTTCGATGAAAATCGGAGCTTTTTAATTTAGTAATAATCCCATCTTGTTTTTAAAATGAGATGGGATTTATTTTATTTAATATAATTTCGGGTATTTTACAGGATTTGTTTCTGAAAGTATACTATAAATTTTTTCATATATGTCTTCTACAGAAGGTTTAGAAAAATAATCACCATCAGTTCCATAAGAAGGTCGGTGTTCTTTAGCAGTTAAGGTTTGTGGCTTGCTGTCTAAATATTTAAAAGCATCTTGTTGCTCAATAATTTGTTGCAAAATATAAGCTGAAGCTCCACCAGGCAAATCTTCGTCAATAACTAAAAGACGATTGGTTTTTTGAATGCTTCTGGCAATGTCATGATTGATATCAAACGGAAGTAAAGATTGAATGTCGATGATTTCGCAATCAATACCAATTTCTAATAATTCTTTTGCAGCCTGCTCCACTAAACGCAATGTAGAACCATACGAAACTAAGGTGATATCAGCTCCTGTTTTAATAGTTTCCACTATACCAATTGGCGTTTTGAATTCTCCAAAATTCAGTGGCATTTTTTCTTTCAAACGGTAGCCATTTAAACATTCTATAACTAAAGCAGGTTCGTCACATTCTAATAATGTATTGTAGAAACCAGCAGCTTTTGTCATGTTTCTTGGTACTAAAACACGAATTCCTCTTATGGCATTAATTATCATTCCCATAGGCGATCCTGAATGCCAGATGCCTTCTAAACGGTGTCCTCGGGTTCTAATAATTAATGGTGCTTTTTGTTTCCCTACTGTTCTGTATTGTAATGAGGCTAAATCGTCACTAAGAATTTGAATAGCATAAAGTAAATAATCAAGGTATTGAATCTCGGCAATAGGTCTTAATCCTCTTAAAGCAAGTCCAATTCCTTGTCCTATTATAGTTGCTTCACGAATACCCACATCAGCCACTCGAGTTTCTCCATATTTTTGTTGCATACCTTCTAAACCTTGGTTTACATCACCAATGTTCCCCGAATCCTCTCCAAAAATTAATACGTCTGGATATTTTGTAAATAAGGCGTCAAAATTGTCCCGAATAATCATTCTTCCATCGGTATCTTTTCTAGCGTCGGTGGCATAAGTAGGAAGCACTTCTTTGACAGAAAATACATTTTTATTTGATTCAGAATACAGATTATTGCTAAATGTAAGCTGATTTCTTTGTGTATATTTTTGTATCCAAAGTGATAATTCATTTGCTACAGCTTCGTTGACAACTAATCGTAGTGTTTTTCTAGCTGTAACTAGAATTTCTTTTTTAAATGGATCTTTAACGGCTTTAAGCGAATTGGAAAGTCTTAGAATTTGATCCTTATTTTTACTTGAAGGGGCAATTTGTTCTAATAAATTAACGAGTTCATTTTTCTCACTAACTATTGGAGAAATAAATGAATTCCAAGCTGCTTTTTTAGCTTCTAAAACCTCTTTTTTAATGGCGTTATCAATTTCATTCAGTTCTTCAACGGAGGCAATATTGATGGCAATCATCCATAAACGCATCTGTCTGAGGCAGTCAAACTCTTTTTCCCAGTTAAGGCGTTCAGTGCTTTTGTATCTTTCATGTGAGCCAGAACTGGAATGACCTTGAGGCTGTGTCAATTCAGTAACGTGTACTAAAACGGGAATGTGTTTTTCACGAGCAATTCGGGATGCTTTTTCGTAAGTAGTAATCAAATCCGAATAATCCCAACCTTTAACGGTTATAATTTCGATTCCATCCTTGTTTTTATCACGTTGAAAACCAGATAAAATTTCAGAGATACTTTCTTTAGTAGTTTGGTGTTTTGCATGAACTGAAATTCCATATTCATCATCCCAAACACTAATCAGCATTGGAACTTGTAATACTCCAGCCGCATTAATGGTTTCAAAAAATACTCCTTCAGAAGTACTGGCATTTCCTATAGTTCCCCAAGCAATTTCATTTCCATCATTAGAAAAGTTTTTTTGGTTGGGAATAGTATTGATTTTGCGATAAATTTTAGAAGCTTGCGCTAATCCTAAAAGACGAGGCATTTGGGCAGCTGTAGGCGATATATCTGCGCTAGAATTTTTTTGTTTGGCAAGATTTTTCCAACTTCCATCGTCGTTTAAACTATGGGTAACAAAATGCCCGCCCATTTGTCTTCCAGCCGACATAGGTTCTTGTTTGATGTCAGTGTTTCCATATAATCCAGCAAAAAAATTAGCGAGTGTTAATTCGCCAATGGCCATCATGAAAGTTTGATCTCTATAATATCCTGAACGAAAATCTCCATTTTTGAAAAACTTAGCCATTGCAATTTGAGGCACTTCTTTTCCATCTCCAAAAATCCCAAATTTTGCTTTGCCAGTCAAAACCTCTCTGCGTCCTACAAGACTGCATTCTCGGCTTGTTGCGGCTATCTTATAATCATTCAATACTTCAGTCTTAAAATCCTCAAATGTCAATGTCGTATTGTTTTGTTCTTTTATCATAATTGAAAGATTATAATTCATGGCGCAAATTTACTTAAAAACTGGCTATTATCATAGTTGATTAAAAGAAAAATGTCTTATAAAGTGATGTTTTTATTCAGTAATAATGTCGTTTTTTTATTAAAAAACAATTTTTTTATTAAATAATTGATTATTCTGTAATGATTAATAGTAAGTTATTTGTTTAGAACCATTTTCGATTGAATAAATTGAATAGTATTTTAGGTGAAAATGTAATGATGAATCGTATTTTTTCATTGTAATTATTTTGGCTTATTTCCCATCCATTAGAGGAATATACAGGAAAATACACTTCAAAATAATCAGTCACTAAGTTTAGACGTATGCCGCTATCAAAGGCAAAAGTAGGGTTTTGATATTTGTTTTTTAAGATTCCTACATCTCCATACATTTCAATCCAATTCCAAATGGTGTATCCTGCATTTATCGTGCTAATCCATTGATTTGCAAAAGGTGTTTTTAATTTAGATTTAAATCCACCTTCGGCTATAATCAATTGTTGGCTATAAAAACCAGTGCTTTCTGATCGACCATAGTAACCATAATCAAATAGATAATCGGTAGGACGGTCTAAAGCGAAACTATAAAATTCTGTATTGCTATTATTGTAAAGAAAACTTCCTGCATAGAATCGTAAATTAATTTGGCGGTTGTTTTCAAAGAGTTTTCTATATTCAATTTGGCCTGCAATTTTTCCAAATTTATTGGCAAATTGAATATCACCCATCAAATTAAAATGATTTGTAACTTCAGTTTTTGTATTGAAATATTTGATGTTGAAAACCGAAGAATTTTCGGTTGAATCATCAGTAATTAGGGCACTTTTTTCACGATTAACAAGTACTTGACGCAAGTAAAAAACTTGTTTTCTATTATCTCTAAAGTCATTGTCTCTAATTCGTAATTGTATGTTTGGTGTCAGTTTTGTATAAGACGCATCGGGTGCATAATGAAAATAGGATGCAGATAATGAATATCTTACGTTGTATAGTCTACTATTTCGATAATTATGATTGATGGAAAAACTCCCAGATCCCGAAAAAGTTTTTGCATTGGTAGAATAGGCAGGAGTGACGTCGAAAACAAACGGTTTGTCTAAAATCGTTTTATTATGAAGGCGCATTCCAGGAATTAAACCATCGTATAAGTTGTATTCTAGTGTAGGAACATACAAAAGTTGGTTGTAATATGGATCTTCTAAATCCTTCATAAAAGCAAATTTTATAGGTCTGTTGTTAGGAAAAAAAGGTTTTAATGATTTCCAGTTGTTTCTTAAATTGTACTCAGGAACTTCATTTTCGTAATTCAATACAATTTTACTAGCATTGTTCCTTGGAATACTAAAAACGCTATCTTGAGTTGGTTCAATCCACTTTTTATAAACAATTTTTCCTTTGTTAATTCCGTAAACAGGTACTGGAACGTTAACATCTGTTTTGCGTTTTACTGAAAATTGAATACTATCATTGGTTTTTGTAACCTTATTAAATTTATAATCTATTAAATCTCTAGAATTGATTGTAGAGTTGAAAAACCATTCAATATTTTTAGGCGTTTGTTGTTTTAATTCGTTTTCAAAATCTAGTGCTGTTATATGTTTTCCTTGATTTTTAGTGTAAAATTCGTTAATACCTTTTGTAACGGCATGGTTTTCTAAGTAACTATTTAAAAAACGTAAACTTAAACCAGCACGATATTTACTAGCAATTTGTTCATTGAATTTAATGAGTGTATTCTTTGGTGCTCCTAATGGCTGATCCAGATTTTTTCTAGCCATCAACATATAAAAATAGCTGTATTGTTCATTAAAATCTAAGTTGGTCAGATGAAAGCTTTTTAACAGTTTAAAAGAAGCTGCATTACCTAACATTTTAGTTCCAGGGTGATTTTCTTCAATATATTTCATCATGGTATAGACTTGGATTCCGTTATGAATCCAGCTTTCATTTCTATTATTGATAAAAAGACTGTTGTTGAGAAAAACAGTAAGGTAAGTTTTTAAGAATTTTATTTCAAAAGTAAATTCGTTTGAAAAAGGTCTAATTATAGAAGGCAACTGGTTTAGTCCGTAAAAAGGATTTTTTTCATAATCGGTTTGTGAAATTACTATTTTTTTAAATGGATAATCACCAACTAATTTTTTTACAAAACGAACCACAGCGTCAATTGCTTTAGCTTGATCCTCAGGAGCTACTTTGTCGCCATCTAAATTAGTTATTACTTCAAAACTATCATTTTTAAAACTTGTAAAACTAGATTTTGGTTCTATAAAAAGACTAAAATTAACTCTGTTTTTTCCGTCTAATTTATAGAAAGTGTAATCTTTATTACTGCTTTGTTCGATTGTGTTTAAATCAGTAGTAAGAACAAAACCGTTGGTTAATTTAAGTTCAATATTAAAATCAGAAATAGCATTAGCAATATCATTTAAATTTTCATTACTGTGTTTAACAAAAGTATGATTTTCATAGCGTGCGGGGCATAAAAACCAATCTTCCAAATTGATATTTCCCAAGTCATCATAGCCAATTTTAGTAAATTTACTACTCGGAATTTTTACATTATAAGCTAATTTTAAATGAATTTTTTCATTTGGAGCTAATTTTTTATTCAATTTTACAATAATAAGATCTTGCTGTTTCTCAACTCTTTTCCAAGAATGAACGAACTGCTCATTATTAAAAATTGTAATATTCGAAGTTTTCCCTCTTTCTTCTTCTTTTGCTAAATGAAATCCACGATAAAATTCGTCTGAAAACCGAAGAGCTAAGGGCGTTTTTACATCAGAATAGGCATTGTTCCAGTCATTTAAAACAATTTCCGAAATACTATCAGTTGAATTGTTTAAAAAATCAATTTCCTGTTTGATTGTTAATACATGGGTTTTTGTATCAACTTCCACAAAAAGTTGATTGCGATGTTGTGCAATACTACTATTTATTGAAGCCAAAAGCACAACATAAAAAACAGAAATTTTAATGATAGTATTCAATGTTTGTTTTGGTTTTTAAAGTATTTCAATTTACATTTTTTTATTTTAAAGCAGACATTAAAAATTAAAAAAATTGTAAACCGCTCCTTAAAAATTGGGTTTTAAAGTATATTTCTTGTAGAAATTGTCTAAAACATCTACAACCTCATCTTCGTTGTCTACAATCTTAATTAATTTTAAATCATCAGGACTTATCGTTTTTTCTTGTTCAACTAAAACGGTTTTTATCCAGTCTAATAATCCTGACCAGTAACTGCTTCCCACTAAAATAATAGGAAAACGAGCAATTTTTTTGGTTTGAATTAATGTGATTGCTTCAAACATTTCGTCCAGTGTTCCAAAACCTCCAGGCATAACCACAAAACCCTGCGAGTATTTTACAAACATAACTTTTCTAACAAAGAAATAGTCGAAATTTAAGTTTTTGTCGTGGTCAATATAGGGATTGAAATGTTGTTCAAAAGGCAGCTCGATGTTTAATCCTACAGAAGTTCCTCCGCCTAAATGCGCTCCTTTATTTCCTGCTTCCATAATTCCAGGTCCACCGCCGGTAATAACGCCGTAACCTGCTTTACTTATTTTAAAAGCAATTTTTTCTGCTAATTGATAGTATCTGTCCTCAGGTTTTGTTCTAGCAGATCCAAAGATAGAAACACAAGGCCCAATACGCCCCATATTTTCATACCCATTCACAAATTCCGACATGATTTTGAAAATCGCCCAACTATCATTGGTTCTTATTTCATTCCATGTTTTTTGTTTTAAGCGGTCTTGGATTATTTTTTCTTCGTCATTGTCAAAATCTTCTAATCTCATATTTAAAGTAGTTAATTGATAATCAGTAACCTGATAATTACTGTTGCTTTTTAGTAATTTAAAAAAAATGCTAATAGCTAATATAACTTTTTTTATACGATTAAAAAGAGAGAAGTCTTAAAATTTATGCTTTTTTTGATAACTGTTTATGGCTTTATAACTGATATAATTTTTGAATTTTATCTTTTTCGAAAGGAATTTCGATAAAATACTCCAATTGCCATTGTTGTGTTTTTTGAGCTTGTTTACTGGTTGTCTTAACCCAAGGCGGATAAACACGAATAGCACGTTTGCCTTCTTTTAAAACAGTTGAAAAAACAGCTTTTTCGAGAAGTATAGCAGTTGGAAATACAAATTGTCCAAAATAATTTTCAGTTTCAGTATTGATAATTACCAAGTCAAAACCATCTTCAATTGCAAAAGGAGCAATAGGACCGTTTGCTGTTCTTTTCCATAAAGTAACAAATTGACCTATTTTTGTTGGTGTGGTTTTAGCTGTTCTAAAAAGAATTTTTTTGTCATTAAGCACTAGTTGGCAAGCATTATAATCGGCACTTTCTTTTTCTAAATAAATACTTTTAGTTTCTAGACTTAATTTGTTAAAAACAAGCGTGTTGGTTTTGTGTAGAAAATCAGGAATAGCAATCATAAAGTAGTTTTTAATGACAATTGTTTTTTGTTCTTCCCCTCCGTTGGAGGGGTGCCCGAAGGGTGGGGTGGTCTATTAGTTAATGAAATTGTATTTCATCCAAATTCTTCAATAATATATTTCTCTAATTCCATCATTACATTATTCAAATCATGTTTTATTCTTGAATCAGAAATTTTATATACCCTTAATCCTAATGAAATGAGATAATCTTCTCTTTTTTGGTCGTATGCTTCTTTATCGTTATGGCTTGAACCATCAATTTCAATTATTAATCCCAAAGTTTTTACATAAAAATCAACAATATAATTACCGATGATTCTTTGTCTGTCAAAATCAATTTTCCAAAAGGCTCCTTTGTGAACTTGTAACCAAAAAATAACTTCAGATAATACACCTGCTTTGCGTAATGCTCGGGCTCGGCATTTTAGTTTTATATTGTATGGTAAGCTTTCAATAAAGTTTCTATATATGGGATGACCATTGATATAAGCTGTTATTTCTCTATCATTTTCCATGCAAATTGATTTTTTATCTTTTGGAGTCATTGTTGTCCGATAAAAAAGAAGCCAAATTAATGGCTTCTTAAAAAACATCGTAATTTAGAGTTGCAAAATTCAAATAACGATGGGTAAAAATAAGTATTTTTCGACTAAATCTGTTTTCGGACAGTTGATTTCTTTACTAGATGATTCTATGATTTCAAAAGCCGTTGATAAACATAATTCTGACAGGTATGTAAAACACTTTAAAAGTCAAGATCATTTATTTAGTATGGTTTTTTGTTGTTTGGAAAAGTGTAATTCTTTGCGTGAAGTTACTTCTGGAATGCTAGGATTATCAGGAAAAGAAGAGACGGTGAGAATAAATCATCTTCCTAAAAAAAGCACTTTATCCGATGCAAACAAGACTAGGAAAGTGGAGTTTTTCGAAGAAATCTACAACAAGCTATTGGAGAAATATAGCTTTGTTTTATCGGACAGTCGAGTTGAAATAGCATTAGGGAAGCAAGTAAAAATTGTTGACAGTACAACCATTAGCTTGTTTAAAGACATTTTAAAATGCGTTGGAAGGAAGCCAAGTAACGGGAAAAGTAAGGGTGGAATTAAATCACACAGTGTGATAAATGCAGATGAAAAAGTTCCTAATTTAGTATGGTTTACAGCTGCTACAACTCACGACCATCAGTTTTTAGAAAAACTAAAATGTGATGAAGATACCGTCTATATTTTTGATAAAGGATATAATGATTATAAGGCTTTTGAGTATTTTACCCAGCAAAAAACAGGCTTTGTAACTCGAATAAAAGAGAATGCAAAATATGAAGTAACTCAAAAAAACACCATTCTAGAAAAGATTCATAGTGGTGTATTGTCGGACGAAATTATTGAAGTTGAAATTGATAAAGAAAGTACAAAAGGCAAATTGAAATTAAGAAAAATAAAATATTATGACAGGGAACATAAAAGAACTTTCGAGTTTATTAGCAATTTATTTGAATTTAGAGCAGACACAATAGCTGCGCTTTATAAAATCCGATGGCAGATAGAATTGTTGTTTAAACAGATTAAACAAAATTTTCCACTAAAATATTTTTTAGGAGACAACGAGAACGCTATCAAAATCCAAATTTATTGTGTCTTGATAGTAAATCTTCTGATGGGAGTGATAAAGAAAAGTTTGAAAAGACAATGGTCTTTCTCTAATTTAGTCAGTTTTTGTAGAATTCATTTATTCAACTATATTCATCTAACTAAATTTTTAGAAAGTCCAGAAAAAGATTGGGAATTAGATCCAAAAATCAATGGGCAATTAGGACTATTCGATGACTATTTAGCCACAGGATGAAAATTTGATAAATTAAATTGAAAATTATATTTTTTCATTTATTGAATTCTAATGACAATACTAAAAAACAAGCTAAAGCAAGATAGAATCTCGTTAAGCACCTAAAAATATACAAAATCTAACAGTCTGAAATTATTTATCGGACAACAATGTTTTGGAGTGATTTTTTTGTTGAATTTAAAGAAAATTTTAATTGTAACGAAAAACCACCCCGTCCGCTAAGCGGACACCCCTCCAAAGGAGGGGAATTAAACCAATTCTTTCTTCAAAAACTTAGCCGTATAACTTTTTTTGTTGTTCATGATTTCTTCGGGAGTTCCTTTAGCAACTACAGTTCCACCGCCTTTTCCGCCTTCCGGACCTATGTCGATAATGTAATCTGCAAGTTTAATAACATCCATATTGTGTTCGATAATTAATATAGTATTTCCTTTGTCAACCAGTTTATTAATCACTTCCATAAATACTCTGATGTCTTCAAAATGCAATCCTGTAGTAGGTTCGTCGAGAATATAAAAAGTATTTCCGGTATCTTTTTTAGATAATTCACCCGCCAATTTGATGCGTTGCGCCTCACCACCAGAAAGGGTTGTGCTTTGTTGCCCTAATGTGATATAACCCAAACCAACATCTTGCAGGGTTTTTACTTTTCTATAAATTTTTGGAATATTTTCAAAAAACGGAACGGCTTCGTCAATCGTCATGTCTAATACATCCGAAATGGATTTTCCTTTGTATCGAATTTCAAGGGTTTCGCGATTAAAACGCTTGCCCTGACAGCTTTCGCATTCGACATAAACATCGGGTAAAAAGTTCATTTCTATCGTTCGCACTCCAGAACCCTGACAAGTTTCGCAACGACCGCCTTTTACATTAAAACTAAAACGACCGGCTTTGTAACCACGAATCATACTCTCGGAAGTCATGGTAAAAAGATTTCTGATTTCGGTAAATACTTCGGTATAAGTCGCTGGATTCGAACGAGGCGTTCTTCCAATAGGGCTTTGGTCAATATCAATTACTTTATCGATATGTTCTAAACCTTCAATTTTTTTGTAGGGCTGTGGTTTTTTTACGCCGTTGAAATAGTAGGCATTTAAAATTGGGTACAACGTTTCGTTGATTAAAGTCGATTTTCCACTTCCTGAAACTCCAGTAACACAAATCATTTTTCCAAGCGGAATTTCTATCGAAACATTCTTTAGATTATTTCCTGTAGCTCCACTTAATTTTAAGGATTTTCCATTGCCTTCACGACGTTTTTTCGGAATTTCGAACTTCATCTTTCCATTGAGGTACTGCGCTGTAATAGTATTGGATTTCAGGGTTTCAGCAGGTGTTCCTTTACTGATTATTTCTCCGCCATATTTCCCTGCTTTTGGCCCAATATCAATTACATAATCGGCTTGTTCAATCATGTCCTTGTCGTGTTCTACCACAATTACCGAGTTACCAATATCACGTAATTGCTCCAAGGAATGAATTAGTTTTTCGTTATCTCTTTGGTGTAAACCAATACTTGGTTCGTCCAAAATATAAAGTACACCAACAAGCTGAGAACCAATTTGTGTCGCCAACCTTATACGTTGTGCTTCACCACCAGAGAGTGATTTTGAGCTTCGGCTTAAAGCCAAATAATCCAAACCAACATTCATCAAAAAGTTCAATCGATCTTTGATTTCTTTGATCACTTCGGTAGCGATGCGCCGTTGTTTATCAGATAAATGACTGTCCAGATCTTGAAACCAAGCCGTTAAATCCGAAATATCTAAATTGCAAAGTTCGCTAATGTTTTTCTCATTGATTTTAAAGAAAAGGGCTTCTTTCTTCAATCGGGAACCTTCACAAACTGGACACTTTATTTCGTCCATGAATTCCTTTGCCCAACGCTTGATAGTGGTGGAGCCACTTTCGTCGTGTTGGTTTTTGATGAAATGCGAAATCCCTTCAAAATCGATTTTGTAATCCCGGGCAACGCCCAAATCTTTGGAGTTGATGGTGAACTTTTCTTTACCACCATTTAAAATCATTTCCATCGCTTCGGCTGGAATTTTCTCTATGGCATCAGTAATTTTAAAACCATATTTTTCTCCAATGATTTCCAATTGCTTGAAAATCCAGGACGATTTATATTCGCCTAATGGTGCAAAACCACCCGCTTTGATGGATAATTTAGGATTCGGAATAATTTTCTTGACATTGATTTCGTTCACCGTTCCCAATCCGTTACAATGTTCGCAAGCACCTTTTGGCGAGTTGAACGAGAATAAATTTGGTTCTGGGTTTTGGTAGGATATTCCAGTAGAAGGACACATTAAATTTCTACTGAAATAGCGTACTTCTTTTGTATCCTGATCTAAAATCATCAATACGTTTTCGCCATGATGCATAGCCGTATTAATGCTTTCGGATAATCGTTTTTGATTGTCTGCAGTATCTTCAATCTGCATTCGATCTACCACAATTTCAATATCATGGGTTTTATAACGGTCTAATTTCATTCCAGGTGTAATGTCCAGAATAGCTCCATTGACACGTACTTTCAGGAAACCTTGTTTAGTAATTTGCTGAAATAATTCGCCATAATGACCTTTTCTGGCTTTAATTACCGGAGCGAGAATATTGATGCGTTTATTGGTGAAATCCTGAATAATCAAATCTTTGATTTGTTCATCCGAATACGAAACCATTTTTTCTCCCGTATTGTAGCTGTAGGCATCGGCGCCACGGGCATAAAGCAATCGCAAGAAATCGTAAATTTCGGTTATCGTTCCCACGGTAGAACGCGGACTTTTGCTGGTTGTTTTCTGTTCAATGGCGATAACAGGCGAAAGTCCATCAATTTTATCCACATCAGGACGCTCTAAACCTCCTAGAAATTGACGGGCATAAGCCGAAAAAGTTTCCACATATCGACGTTGCCCTTCGGCATAAATAGTGTCGAATGCCAAAGAGGATTTTCCGGAGCCAGAAAGACCAGTAATAACCACTAGTTTTTCCCTCGGAATCGAAATGTCTATATTTTTTAGATTGTGAACGCGTGCACCAAGAACTTCAATAGTATTGTCTTTTTCTAACATAATTTTAGCAAAAAAGCAAAGTTACCATTTTGGTTTGTTCTTTCGATACAACAGTTTAGAAGATTGTGTTAAAAAGAAAATAAAAAACGCTAACCATTTCGTTAGCGTTTTCGTTTTCTGGTTGCCATATAATTTTCGACGGCTTCACGAGTGGTGAGCCAATTGCGACCTTCTTTGTAAGCATCAATTTTACCCTGTCTGGCTAGAAGACTGATGTATTCCTGACCATAAGGCATGTTAGGTTCCTGAACTAAATTAGAAATTTCAATATATTCAGAATCATTTCCAGGAAGGGCATTGATGTAAATATTAAGAGTGCGCTCTAAAGCCTGACACATCAACAGCGTGAGTTTTTGATAGTTTCCTGCATTAGCCTGATTAAGTGCATCGTAGTATTTCTTGCGGTCATTTTTTAGGATGATAGCTGGCGGAAAACCACAACGCATCAATAATAAATTCATGGCTAATCGAACCGTACGACCATTTCCATCAAAAAAAGGATGAATCCAAACTAGTTTATGATGAAAAACAGACGCCAGTTCTATATCATTTAATCCTAATGGATTTGTATTGATAAACTCAATTAACTCATCCAGTAAATCTGAAACTTTATTAGCATTAGGTGGAACAAAATTAGCACCTGTAATGCGAACACCTCCATTACGTAAACGACCTGCAAAATCATCTTCGATAGAGCGTAAAACCAGTCCGTGTATGGAAAGAATATCAATACTTCGCAAAACATAATCATCATTTACGATCGAAAACAAATAATCGATGGCCTTATCGTGATTATGTGTTTCAAAATGTTCCCGCAACGATTTTCCTTTTACGGTAATTCCTTCTTGAAGTACCATTTGGGTTTCTCGTAAACTCAAAGTGTTTCCTTCGATACTATTAGAATTATAAGTCCATTCGATAGAAAGACTTTCTTTGATTTTATTCAAAGCGATGTTTGGCAAAGGTCTGCTGGTTTGCAAAACTTGCTTTTTTTCATACAATCTCTCAAAGGTTGTTTGTAATTCGTCTCTGTATGTTACATCTATGTTCCACATAACCACAAAGATATAAATAAATATCGGATATATTCTATTTTTACTCTATCCGATATTAAGAATTGTTTTATTCGATAGTCATCGATTTCAATTTGGCACGATAAGCTTCTAATGCTTCTGATTTAGAGATAAAACCAAAATACTTTTCGTCCTTGATAACGGGTAGGAAGGTTCGTTTTGTTTTTTCAAATTTATTCATAACCACTTCCATGCTATGAAATGGATAAATAACATCGGCTGGTGGTGTCATAATATCTTTAACCAAAGTATATTTTACACGATATTTATTAAAAATGATTTCACGTATATCATTAAAATGAACTACACCTAATAAATGTTGTTCTTTGTCAACCACCGCAAAAACAGATTGATTGGAATGCGAAATTAAATCGACCAATTTTTCAAGATTTTCGTTGGGTGAAAGTGTTAAAAAATCGGTATGAATAATCGTGTTGGTATTTAAGGTCGAAAGCACATTGGTATCTTTATTATTTGTAAAAACGTGTCCTTTTTGAGCCAGATTTTTTACGTCCATGGAATGTTTTTCAAATTGTTTTGAAATTGCGAAACTAATAGAAGCCACAATCATTAACGGAACCATCAGGCTGTAACCGCCTGTAATTTCGGCAATAAGGAAAATAGCGGTTAACGGCGCATGAAATAATCCGCTTAAGATTCCTGCCATACCAATCATCGTAAAATTACTCACAGGTAAATGGGATAGCCCTGTATAATTAATGAGTTTTGAAAATACAAAACCCACATAAGAACCCACAAAAAGGGAAGGGGCAAAATTCCCTCCATTTCCTCCCGAGCCTAAAGTAATAGCGGTAGCAAAAACTTTTATCATCATAGTGGCCGCTACAAAAGCAAGTAAAACCCAACGGTTGTTTTTAAAGCTTTCAAACAGCGTATTTTCAAGGATTTCTTCGGGATGACTTTCAGCTAATATTTTGATACTTTCATATCCTTCTCCAAACAGTTTTGGAAAGATAAAAATTAATACGGCTAGTAAAGAAGCACCAAATAGTGCTTTTTTGTAAGGCGTTAATTTAAGTCGGTGAAAAAAGTGTTCGGTTCGTTGAAAATTTCGAGTATAATAAATAGAAATAAAACCAGTTAAAACACCCAGTAATACATAAAATGGAATATTATGATAGTTAAAAACCTCTTGTTGTTTAAAATTTAATAAAACGGTTTCGTCTAAGGTGATGGCTGATACAATGGCACCTGTGGCGGCAGAAATCATAATGG
This sequence comes from Flavobacterium zubiriense, assembly GCF_041729725.1. Classification (NCBI taxonomy): domain Bacteria; kingdom Pseudomonadati; phylum Bacteroidota; class Flavobacteriia; order Flavobacteriales; family Flavobacteriaceae; genus Flavobacterium; species Flavobacterium zubiriense. Next base: position 115,875 of record NZ_JBCFQL010000008.1, read on the forward strand.
GTGTAAAAGCAGAAATGCTTACATCGACCAATAAAAATTCAATAGCAAATAGAACTCCAGCAATAGGGGCGTTAAAAGCAGCTCCAATTCCTGCAGAAACCCCGCAACCAATGAGAAGTGTTCGGTCTTTATAACTTAATTTGTATTTTTGAGCATAATTAGAACCAAATGCAGCACCAGTAACCACAATTGGGCTTTCTAAACCCGCAGAACCTCCTAAACCAACCGTTAATGAACTAGTGATAATATGGGCATACATTTGTTTTTGTGGAATGATACTGGCTTTTTTTGCAACGGCATATAAAATTTGAGAAGTTCCCTTTTCTATACTACCTCCTAAAACTTTTTTGATGACAAACACGGTTAACAAAAGTCCTGCAATAGGCAGAATACTATTGATAAAACTTAGTTTTAGAATGCCATTAATATAAGTAGCAAAAGAAAAAACCCAATGGGCAAATGATTTTAAAACAATTACAGCAAATGCAGCACTAATACCTACTAAAATACTGGATAGAAAAATAAACTGTTTTCCAGTCAAAATGGATTGTGCCCATACTATAATAGTGTCTAATTTGGAAATGTATTTTTTGAACATTTTGCTGTTTTAAGAGGTCAAAATTACTATTATTTTAAGCAAAAGATAAATTTTTGAGGGCTTCTTTTTGGCTTAAAGGCTTTAAGTTATTAACTAAAACGTAATATTTTACAGCTTCAGAATCTGTTTTGGCATATTCGCGTAAAGCCCATCCAATGGCTTTTTGAATAAAAAATGCTGTAGACGATTGATGTTGGATACAAATGGCTTTCAGTAATTCAAAATCAGTTTCTTTTTTGTAACCCAATTGAAATAAAATAGCGCTTCGATTGAGCCACATAGTATTAGAATTTGAAAATTTTGTTATGCTGTTTTCAGTAGTCTCTGGGAATTCTAAGAAGTATTGCCCTAAAATATATTTTGAAATAGTATCCACACTGTCCCACCAGGAGTTTGTAATAATCAGTTTTTCGATGATTTTAATATCGTCTTTTTTATAATTCCCTTTGAGTTCTTTTATTAAAATTTCAATGGCACAATAATGCAATTCCCGCTGTTCTTTTGCAAAAAGTTCTAAAGCAATTACTCTGGCATTTTCAGCAACTTCTTGTTGGTTTTGTTTCCAAATAGTTTTAAATAAATCTCTTCTTTGAGTAGTTTTGATGCCGTAAAAAGAAAATTTATTTTTCATGTATTTAGACATTGCAAGGGCATTTTCAGGATTGCTGTTTTTTTCAAAAGTCGTTTCTAAAGCATTTATAAAACTCATATTTAAATCAGATGTTTGAAGAATTTATAATGTGTTTAATTTTTCTTGGGCATGTAATCGCAAATCTTCAAAAAACAAGCTGAATTCTTCTTCAAATTCAGTGTAGAACGTTTGTAGTTCTTCAGAAGCGAAACGCATGTTGGATTGATTTTTAGTACGATGATCCATTTGGGTTAGAATTTGACTGATACCATCGATAGTCCGGTAACTCAATAACCAATTTTGGTTAATCATGTAAGGCATCATTCCTTTAGTCCTTTCCGTTAGAAAATCGATATTGGTATGCAAGGATTGATAAAAGAGATTGATATATTCTTCTAGATTATCATTCGAATATTTCGTCCAATTTTTTGCTAAAAAATGATCGTAAAAAATATCTACAATTACACCTGCATAATGATGGTATCGTTCATGTAAACGCTTTGTACTTTCTCTAAAAACAGGATGAGCATCGGTAAAAGTATCGATCGCTCTATGTAGGATGATTCCTTTTTGGATTTCTTTTGGGAAATTTTCAAATTGTTTCCCACGGATTCCATCGGCCATAAAGTTGCCAATTTTTATCAAATCATTGTCTCCCGAAAGGTAGATGTGTGCTAGAAAGTTCATTCGTCTAAAATATGGAATCTAAATGACTTTTATAAGCGGTCAATTATTATATTTGTGAGCAATTTATATTAAATTACTTAAAATTTTAAAAATAAAGGAATGACATTAATAAAATCGATATCAGGAATTCGAGGAACCATTGGCGGAAAAGTAGGGGATAACCTGACTCCGGTGGATGCAGTGAAATTTGCTTCGGCTTATGGAACTTGGCTAAAACAAAATTCTGCAAAACAAAATCCAGATTCTAAATTTACAGTAGTAGTAGGACGTGACGCCAGAATTTCAGGACCGATGATTCATAATTTGGTAGTAAATACTTTAGTAGGTTTAGGAATTGACGTGATTGATTTAGGACTTTCTACAACGCCTACAGTTGAAGTTGCAGTTCCTTTAGAAAAAGCTGACGGAGGAATTATTTTGACTGCTTCGCACAATCCAAAACAATGGAATGCCTTAAAATTACTGAATGAAAAAGGAGAGTTTTTGAATGGTATCGAAGGAGAAAAAATTCTTCAAATTGCCGAAGCGGAAGCATTTGATTTTTCAGATGTGGACAGTTTAGGCGAAATTATTGAAAATGACGCTTACATGGACATTCATATTGACGAGGTATTGAACTTGTCTTTGGTTGATATTGAAGCAGTAAAAGCGGCTAAATTTAAAGTTGTGGTTGATGCCGTGAATTCTTCGGGAGGGATTATTATTCCTAAATTGTTAGAATTAATGGGCGTGGAAGTGGTAAAATTATACTGCGAACCTAATGGACATTTTCCTCACAATCCAGAACCTTTAAAAGAACATTTGACTGATATTTCAGAATTAGTGGTTAAAGAAAAAGCCGATTTTGGCGTTGTGGTGGATCCTGATGTAGATCGTTTGGCTTTCATTTGTGAAAACGGAGAAATGTTTGGTGAAGAATATACTCTGGTAGCTTGTGCTGATTATGTGTTGAGTAAAACAAAAGGAAATACGGTTTCAAATATGTCATCTTCTCGTGCTTTGCGCGATGTGACAAATGCACACAACGGAAGTTACGAAGCCAGTGCAGTAGGAGAGGTGAATGTGGTGGAATTGATGAAGAAAAATAATGCCATTATTGGTGGTGAAGGAAATGGAGGAATTATCTATCCGGAGTTGCATTACGGAAGAGACAGTTTGGTAGGAGTAGCATTGTTTTTGACGCATTTGGCCAACAAGAAAATGAGTGTTTCGGCTTTGCGTGCTTCGTATCCGGAATATTATATGAGTAAAAACAAAATTGAATTGACGCCACAAATTGATGTAGATGCCATTTTAGTTGCTATGACTGAGAAGTACAAAAACGAAGATATTACTACGATTGACGGAGTTAAAATTGACTTTGCAGAAGAATGGGTTCATTTAAGAAAATCAAATACAGAACCAATTATTCGTATTTATACTGAAGCAGCTTCACAAGAAAAAGCAGATGTTTTAGCATTGCGAATTATTGACGAAATTAAAGTGATAGCGGGAATTTAATAATTTCTCTCTTAAAAAATAAACCCTTTCAAATTTGATTTTGAAAGGGTTTTGCTTTTTTGTTTAATCCCATTGGTTTGTAGAAGAAATGGCTGTTTTCCCTCCTCCAGTAAAGAATAAAGTAATTCCACCAGCGATATATAATCCTAATAATTCTAGTTCCCATCCACCATTCTGGTTGAGTAAAAATAGTTGTGCAGCGTGTACTAAAAATAAAGCAAATAAGGCTCCAAAAACATATACTGCAGCCGCTAATCTTGTTCTAAATCCCACAAGAATTAATATTGGAGCTACAATTTCAGTGATGTAAACCCCGTAAGAAAGAAATGATGGTAAACCTCTCTCGGTCAACATACCTCCAATAAAAGAGGTGTTTCCAATTTTAGCAATTCCGTGTAGTAACATTAAAACGCCTAAAGCAATACGAAGGATTAGTAATCCTAGACTAGTGTTTTTATTCATAATTTCAATTTTAAAATGTTTTGAGCTAAAATACTGATATTTTCTTAGTAAGATAAGATTTCAACTCATTATTTGCATTTTGTATTTGAGATTTTTATTAAAAATTAACTCTAAAACTTATATTAGGAGTAAAGGCTAACGATCGATTATTGACTTCGATTGCTTTTTCGGTATCATTTGGGTCCACCTTATAATAGCGATTAATATCGTTTTTTTCGTTTGTTAAGTTGATAATACCAGCTCGAAATGTAGCTTTAATTGCCGAATTGAAATTAAAATTATAACTCAACGAAGTATCCAAACGAAGGAAATTATCTAGATTTTGACTATTTGGGGTATCATAATTTACAAAGATGTTATTGCCACTTTGCACTGTTTCTTCTCCCTCAACAACTTTAGTATAAGGCTGTCCGTTGTGCCAAATTCCTCCAACCGAAATTTTCAAATTATTTAGAATATTGTAATTGAATCCTAGGGTAACCGAATGGCGGATATCAACATTGTTAGGAAAAATAGAAGGTGTAAAACTTTCAAAATTGTAATTATTAGTACTAAAAGTATAACTCAACCAGGTGCTGTATTTTTGAGTTGTTTTGTTTATTAAGAATTCAATTCCTTTATTAGTGTAGCTTCCATGTGCGTTTTTATATTGAAAATTATTATAAAAACCTTGATTAGAAGCGGTAATTCCATCAACAATTTTATAAAATCCAGTAAGTTCAATGTTTAAATTATTCTTATTAAATTCAAAACCCACAGATGCTTGTTTGCTTTTTGCAATTGGAATGTCTTTATTATTTACTAATTGCCAACGTCTTTTTTCTACTCCTAGAAAATCATCTTCAAAATCGATAATTTGTGTACTCGTTTGATTTTTAAATTCTCCTTCTAATTTTATTGCTAATGGATTAAAAAGTTGCTGTCTGAAATTGATTCTTGGTTCGAAAACTAGTTTGTCAAATTTTTCAAAATAATTCAAACGCATTCCTAATCTTAAGTAAGTATTATTGTGGTTGTATTCCGTTTCGGCGTATAAAGCATGGTTTAATAAAACATCCTTTTTAGTACTGGAATAAAATGGAGCACTTACTCGAGTTTGGTTAAGCATTCCCGTTTCGTTGATTTGATAACCAGCTAAAACTCTAATTTTTTCATTAAAATTATAATTCAAATTCAGTTTTGTTGCTGTTTCTATTACTTCGTTTGCTTCAGTTAAAAGTTGGTCGGTTGCAACGCGATAATCACTAGCATCAATATTATATTTTGAAAAATAAGAGCTAAGTTGAGTACTGAATTTACTGTTCCATTGTGCTTTCCAATTTCCACCGTAACCGATGTTTTTTTGCGAAAGCGCACTGGTCTTAGATTGGGTTTGGTCATTATTGTTTTCAGAATAGTTCAATTCATTTGTAATCCCGATGATATTAGCTCTAAATTGATGTTTATCATTCAAATCATATAGGATTTTAGCGGTATAATCATAAAAATAGAAGTCAGAATTGGCGTTTTTATCCAAATTGTTGGCGTTGATTTCGCTATCTTGAAAACTTTTTTTGTAGTAGTTGTTATAAGTAGGCGTGTTGAGGAAATCAGTTATCGAATGTCGAGCCGAAAGATCTATTTCTAGGTTTTCTGCTAATGGAATTTCGACAAAAACATCTCCACTTATAAGATTAATACCAGCACCACCCGAAACCGTATTTTTAATTTCGTTATTGGTACTCATGTTAATCATACTCGAAACTCCGTCGCTGTATTCAGCGCTAGTTCCGTTTTTAGTAACAACAATTTTGTTCGTTAAATTTGGATTGTAAGCTGAAATTAAACCAAAAAAATGTCCCGAATGATACATTTTGATATTATCCCAAAGCATTACGTTTTGGTCATTTGTGCCTCCGCGAATATTGATATTAGCCACACTTTCATTCGTGCTTTCCACTCCTGGAAGTGTTTGTATGGATTGTAAGATATCAGGTTCTGTTAATCCTGGCAGGATTCCGAATTTTTTAGTATTTAAAATGGTGCTTCCATCTATAGATTTTTGTAATCCTGAGGTTAAAAATACTGGAATTAAGACTTGGTTTAATTCTACTTTTGTAGGTTTTAAAAAGATATTTGGACAATTTTTATCAGTAGAAAAAAGGTCTTTTGCTTTGAATTCTTTGGTTTCATAACCTAAATATGAAATAATAATTGTTGCATCAATGGAAATGTTTTCCAAATTGAAAGCACCATTCGTTGAAGCAACACTGGAATTAGAACTATTATTAATTCGAATGGAAGCTCCAGGAAGTGTTGTTTTTAGATTTTCATCGAAAATGACTCCGCAAATGGAAACCGTTTTGTTTAAAACCGAAATGGTAATATAACGACTGTCTAAGGCTTTGAAATTTAGTGGAACTTTTGCGTTTAAATAATCTATTGTTTGTTGAAGATTTAAGGTACTTGAAGGTTTTTCGATACTTATACTTGAAATATCTTCTACGGCATAAGAAAATTTGATATCAAACTGTTTTTCAATGGTTTTAATAATAGTTGTTAGCGGAATTTTGTTAACGTTTTTTTGTGCGCTACCAATATTTCCAGCTAATAAAAGTAAACACAATATCCATTTATTGAACTTCATATTTGTAAAATATAACGTTTTTTCCTTTTATGCTGTAACTTAACTGCAACGGAATAGTGATGGCCTCCAGAGCTGTTTTTTGATTGGTATGAGTAAAACTTCCAGTGAATAATTTTGATGTATCTACATCTTGAGTTTCGATTTTAATGTCATATTGACGTTCAACTTCGGCAATTACCTGATGTAAAGGGACACGAGTAAAGCTGGATTCTTTTTGTAACCAAGCTGGAGTTTCAGCATCAAAATCTTCAGATTCATCCATTTGTTTATTGATTACTCTAAAGGTTTTTCCAGGAGGTAATTTTACAGTTTTGTCATTGTAGGTTACACTTACAAGTCCTTCATAACAACTTACTTCATAATAATTGTTACGTTGTTTTACATCAAAATGAGTTCCTAGTACTTTTACAATACCATCAGCTGTATTTACGCTAAAGGTTTTTCCTTTTTGTACCTGAAAATACGCTTCTCCTTCTAGTGTTAAAGCTCTTTTTTTGTCCCAATTTTTTTCATTGAAAGTGATTTTAGACGAAGCATTCAATACTACTTCGGAATTATCGGGTAGATGGAACCTTTTTGTTTGTGCAATTCCAGTTTCAAAAGATTGGTTCGTATTGTAAAATAAAAAGTAAGCCGAAGTTAATACGACCGCAAAAACAGCTGCAACTTTAAAGAAATTTTTAATGTACAATGGTCGTACTTTAGGCGTTTTCTTAGTCAGTTTTCTGTTTTTTAAATTGGCTAAAGCTTCTTGTGCATTTATTTCTGGTGTGGCGATATGAGCAGCATAATGAGCAATTTTTTCAAGAGTCTCAAAATCTTCCGATTGTTTTAAATCTTCGATTTCTTTGCTTGAAAGCTCACCATTAAACCATTTTAATATTTCTTTTTCCTTTTTCATTAGTTCTCGCTATAGTGATAAGACAACACAATAGTATTTTACCCTACTATCAATTAATTATATATTTTCTATTTGCTCTTTTAGAATTTTTAAAGCGCCAGACATTCTTTTTTCGACTGCTTTTTGAGTGATTCCTAATAGATCAGCAATTTCTCTGTATTTTTTTCCGTCAATTCGATTCATTAAAAAAACTTCTCTTTGTGCTTCACTTAAAGAAGCAATAGCGTTTTGTAATTTTAGTTTAAATTCTTCTTCTTCTAAAAGGTATTCGGGACTTTGATTCGTCCGGTCTAGATTAGGCGTTTCTTTGGCGAAAGCCAGTACTACTTTTTGATGTTTAACAGTATTGAGAAATAAATTATTTACGGTGGTAAATAAATAGGTTTTGACTTTTGAAAAGTCAATTTGAGAACAATTTTCCCAAATTTTAGCAAAGGCTTCTTGGACTAAATCTAAGGCAGCATCAGCGTCACCTGATTTATAATAGGCGAAATTAGTAGCCGACTGAATGTTTTTTATATAAAATTCGCTAAAATAAGATTCTTCGCAAAGACTATTTTTTTTCTCAGGCATTCTTGTTATAGGATTGGTTTTTGGATATTGTAAAATTAGATTAATTTTTTTAATTCCATAGTGTTTGAAAAAAATGCGTTTTTTTTAGATCTTAAAATAGTTGAAAATCAATTTGTTGTAAAAAAATAAATATTTTTTTTATGTTTTGAAGTAGGGAAAAATACTATTGTGTTGTCTTACTATCAGAAATGCGAATAAATCGTCATTATAACTAATTATTAAAATATTAAATTTGTAAATTATGAAAACATTAAAATTGATTACCGGAATTGCAATGATGGGGATTTTTAGTCTAACATCATGCCAAAGTGAAGTGGATGACGTTCAAGGAGACAATCCAAATACGAATACAGCAAATTCAACCACTGCCAATAATTTGAAACAAGTTTCAATGTATGATGGATCATCTGATGATTTTATTGATGGTTCTTCTTGTTCTTCTATTGTATTTCCATTTGATGCAAAAGTTAATGGAGTACAAATTAAGTTTTTAAGTCAATTGAGTTATGCGCAAGCTGTCACTATTCTTGGAGCTTCAAATAACGATACCGATTCAGTTGTTCTTCAATTTCCATTAACAATCAAAATGAGCGATTATACTGAAGTTACTGTAAATAGTCAATCAGAATACAATGCTATTGTTACTACTTGTAGTCAAGCAGAAAATTCAGGAAATGCGGCAGTTAATGCATTAAATATTAAATTTCCAATTACGATATTAACTTTTGATTCGAGTTTACAACAAACAGGAAGTGTTGTTATTACAACAGAAAAACAGTTATTTACCTATGTGAGTAGTATGAACAGTTCAGAATATTTTTCAATAAAATATCCAATAAACGTTACACTTACAGGTGAATCTGCTCAACAAGTGAATAGTGATGCAGAATTTAAAGCGACTGTCAATGCTGCCTTAGATATTGAATCTAAAATAGATGTAGCTATTGAAAACAAGAAAAAACTAGAAACTATTTTAGTAAATGGTACTTTTAAAGTAAACTCTTTTGTTAATGCAGGTGTAGATTCGGCTAATAATTATTTAAATACGACTATTGATTTTGCTAATGACTGGAAAGTAAAATCAATGAGTACATTAACTACTGTTGCAACTGGAACTTATTCAGTAACTTCAGATGTAAATGTATTTTTACAATTTGGTTTTACAGGTAATACTAACTTCAGTTTGTTTAACAATACCTGGAAGGTAACTAGTTTTACTGCTTCAACCATTACTTTGCAGAGTAAAACTAATAGTGCTGTAACCTTGGTATTAAAGCAAATATAATTGACTACGATTAGCTTTTGCGGTTAATTTGTTTTTAATTTATATCGTTAAAGAGTAGTTTGTTTAAAATATAGAAAATGAAGAAAATAATTGCTGTAATTGCCTTAACTTTTTTAGTATTAAGCTCTTGTTCAAAAGACAGTACTGAAAATGAATCTATTGGCATTGTAAAAGCTAATAATAAAAAAACATTAGGAACTTCGGCTCATGATTTATTATCAGAAGACAAGTTTGATAGTATACTAATTGAGTTAGTTTATGTGGAAGGTTTTGAACCTTCGACAGCAGCAATTAACAATTTGGTTTCTTTTTTGAATAATAGACTTCATAAATCAGGAGGAATTAGTGTCGAAAAAAGAGCTATTCCCTCTCCAGGCAACGAGAGCTATACCAATGCACAAATTATTGCTATAGAAGATGCTAATCGGATTCATTATAACGAAGACGGTCAAATTGCAGTTTGGGCATTTTTTGCCGATGCAAAATCTTCTACAGATACTAATACCGCAGTAGTTTTAGGAACGGCATATAGAAATACGTCTTTTGTAATCTTTGAAAACACTGTTCAAAAATTAAGTAATAGCCCTTTTAAACCTAATAGAACGGTTTTAGAAACTACGGTAATTAATCATGAGTTTGGTCATATTTTAGGATTGACTAATGTAGGGACTCCTTTGCAATCAGACCATGAAGATGCCGCCCATAAAAGACATTGTAATGTAACAAGCTGTTTGATGTATTGGGAATCAGAATCAGGTAATAATGTACTTGGTGGAGTTATTCCACAACTTGACGCTCAATGTATAGCAGACCTTCGTGCTAACGGAGGAAAATAATTTAAAATATTAAAATTATGAGAAAAACATATTTAATGATGTTGTTCTTAGGTGTAATAACATCGATAATGGCACAAGAAACAGTTTCAAATCAATCCCACGGAGGGATAAAAGGTGGGTATAATTTAGCCGCTGTTAGTTTTGATGGCGATGGAGAAACAGGACAACGTCATGGTTTTCATGTTGGAATCTATGGAGAATCTTTTATTAGTGAAGGTTTTTCTATTCAACCAGAATTGTTGTTTTCGCAACAAGGGTATGAGATTACAAATAGCTCAGGAACTTTTACACAAAAATTAAATTACATCAATTTGCCTTTAATGTTTAAAGCGTATCCAGTTAGTAATTTTTTCTTAGAAGTTGGTCCTCAAATAGGATTAGCAGTCACTCATAAAGAAGAATATGATGGTTTCTTTAGTAGTTCGGAAGAATATAATCCGGATAGTTTTGATTGGGGGATGAACTTTGGAGCAGGAATAAAAACGAATTCGGGAATAAATTTTGGAGTAAGATACCATTTAGGACTCGGAGACGTTTATGATTCGGATAGAGCTCAAAATAGAGTTTGGATGTTTTCTTTAGGATTTGATATGTAAATAAAAAAAAGCGCATCAAATAAAAAGGGTAGTTAGCTTGCTTAAAATGCAATTTAACTACCCTTTTATTATTCGTTTTGCTGGTGTTTCCATCTTTTATGTGTCCAGAAATAATATTCTGGAGCCTCATAGATTTGTTTTTCTACTTCTTTAATATAACGATGAATAATTTCGTAATTCGGAAGTGATTTTGCATCATCAGTTATTGGTACTATAGTAACTTCATAATAGCCTCTTTTTACCTTTTTTATTTTAGCAAAAACAACATTGAGATTGTATTTTTTAGATAATAATTCAGGACCAATGTGAACCGGAGTTTCTATTCCCATAAAACTCTCCCAATGTGCAATTTGAACGGTTTTTGGCGATTGGTCACTTACCATTCCATAAATAGATAAGATTCCTTTTCTATTGTTGTTAGCCATCAATGGAATGGTTTTGTCGGTTGAAACTAATTCGGTGTTGTATTTTGAACGAATGTCCTTGATGCGTTTGTCAAAATAGCGGTTGGCTATTTTTTTATACACAGCCACTCCTTGGTAAGACATTTTTAAATTCAGTGCCACTAACCATTCCCAATTTGCGTAATGTGAAGCTAGGAGCATAATACTTTTGCCTTTTGCTTCGTATTCTTTCATTAATTCTAGGTTAATAATCTTGAAACGTTTGTCTAATTCTTTGTGAGAAATAGTCATGGTTTTAGTCATTTCCATAAATTGATCGCAAAAATGCTGATAGAATTTTTTTTCTATAACTAAACGCTCTTTGTTGCTAAGATGAGGCAAAGTAATTTTTAGATTGTTTCTTACGGTTTCTTTGCGATAACGAATGATGTAGTAAACAATAAAATAGACAATATCAGAAATCCAATAAAATATTCGAAAAGGTAAAATCGATATAATCCAAAGTAAAGGATAAGCGATAATAAAGGCTAAAAATTGCATGCAGTATTTTTTAAGCAAATATAAGCCAAAAATGAATAACCATAATAAAGTGTACTTACTTACTGATTGCTTCAGGCGGAATTGTTATATTTACCCTTCACAATAAAAATTATTTATGAATACCTTTTTGATAGCCTTAATACTTGCTAATGTACTTCTTAGTTATAAAGGATTTAATGATTATTCTTTTTTTAGAAAATACGAATTTCATATAGGAAGCATTCGTTCGGGAGAACAAATAAGAATGTTAACTTCTGGATTTCTTCATGCTGATATGGGGCATTTAATCTTTAATATGATTACCCTTTATTTTTTTGCTCCAGTTGTTAGTGCATATTTAGGAAACCTATTGTTTATAGTTATCTATTTTGCTAGTCTTCTTTTTGGAAGTTTATTAACGCTGGTTTTGCATAAAAACGATTATAATTATCGAGCTGTAGGTGCTTCGGGAGCGGTGACAGGAATTTTATATTCGGCCATATTGTTGCAGCCTGATATGATGTTAGGTATCTTTTTTATTATTCCTATGCCAGCTTACGTTTTTGGAATTTTATACTTGTTATATTCTATTTACGGAATGAGAGCCAAGAATGACAACATAGGACATACAGCACATTTTGGCGGAGCAATAGGTGGGTATTTAATTACATTATTAGTTTATCCAAATTTAATTTTTTTACATCCCTTGATGGTCAGTTTGTTAACTGTTCCTATACTTCTTCTTTTTATTTTGATAAAGATGAAAAAGATTTAATGGCACAACTTTTGAATATTAGCTAAAGAATTTAAAAAATTATAAAAATGAAAAGAGTAATAGTATTGATGTCAGTAATGTTTTTGACTTTGTCTTACGGTCAAGAAATTAAACAAGTTCCACAAATAACCGTTTCAGGTGAAGGAAAAGTAAAAGTAATTCCTGATGAAGCCACCATTTCGGCTACTGTGGAAACAAAAGGAAACAACGCTAAAGAAGTAAAACAAAAAAATGATCAGCAAATAGATGCCGTTTTAAAGTTGATTAAAAAAATGAATTTGGCTCCAGCCGATTACAGAACACAACGCGTGAGTTTAAATCCACAATACGATTACGAAAAAAAGAAAACCTCTTACAATGCTACACAAACAATAGAAATTATTGTTAGAGATTTAAATAAGTATGACGAATTAATGGAAGGTTTAGTAAACCAAGGCATTAACCGAATTGATAATGTGGTTTTTCAATCGTCTAAGTTAGCGCAACACGAATCAGAAGCTCGAAAATTAGCGATGAAACAAGCTAAGCACAAAGCAGAAGATTATGTTTCTGTTTTAGGCCAAAAAATAGGTAAAGCCATGACAATATCGGATAATTCTCAAACCTACTATCCACAACCTGTATATGCGACCATGAGAAAAATGGAAATGAGTGATAGTGCCGCTCCAAGAGAAACTCTAGCAGCAGGAGAAATTACCATTACTGCTAATGTAACAGTGAATTTTATTTTAGACTAAACCACTATGGACTGAAAGTTCATAGATTTGTTTAGTAGACTAAAATCTGCAAGGTTAAAAAATATATGAAGAAATAGACCGCAAATTCATAAATTACATAAAGCAAAAAAATAATTTTCGAATTTGGGGTAGCTGTTTTTAGGACCTGAAAGGTACATGCACTAATGTGCATAGTTTTAACTATTTTTGGGGCCAACAAATCATCACTTTATATCCAACTAAAAAATCCAGTAAAAATTAATTTTACTGGATTTTTTTATAATATTAGATAAATCTATTTAATCTTGATTGGTTGTTTTTCTGTAAGGAAAAGCATTAAAGATATGTCTTTTTGCAAATCTTGCAGGAGATTCTGCATTTACCATTTTTACGTAAGTTGCTTTTGGAACGCTTATGTATTCGTAAACACTACCGTTAGAAAAATTGATAATCAACCTACCTTCAACAAATTTGTAATCTGTAACAGTTGCAGTTGCAATAGTTTCATTATATTCAGGTAAATTAGCTTTGATAGTTTCAGGATTAATGCTTACTAAAAAGTGGTAAGCTTCAATGATTTTTTTACTATTTTCTTCAGCTTCTTTTAAACCAGCTTCGTCCCCTTGAAATTTATCAGGATGCGCTTCTTTCATCGCATTACGGTAAATGGTTTTTAAATCTTTTAGCTGTGCAGTTTTATCTACATTTAAGAGCTTGCGGTATTCAACTATTTTTTTCATAAATTATGGTAACTACTTGTCTGTTAGTATGAAACAGATGTTGTTCTATTTCAGAATTCGACAATTTTTTTGCAAAGGTACACTTTTTTTTAAGTTTTTACTTTATCAATAAAAAAAAAGAAAAAAAGTTTTTTTAGTTCTAAAACTCAGATAATCAGGGTTTATTGTTCTGGTTTGTTATTAGCCTTATCAAAGTTTTTAGACTTTTTAGGATATTTATTATAGCTTATATCACTTGGGTTTTCAATAATTGATTTAATGGTAATCCAATCGCCAACAGTATGTTTAGCCTGTACCATTTTATAATCCAATAGATATTCGCCACAAAAAAAGTTGTTATTTTCATCTTTTTCAATAATTCCTGTAAATACTCCTTTTTGTAACATCTTTCCTTCTGAAGCTTTGGTCATGGTATTTTATTTAAAAATTCTGCTGCAAAGTTAATCAATTATTCTTGGCTTTAGGCTGTTTTGTTCTTTCTAAGTATATTTGCGCTTATGCAAAAAATATTTAGACCTCATCCTAATTCTTTTAAAAATACCTTTTGTGTTTTTTACGAAGTGCTTCCTGATGCTATAGAAGGATTAAAAGTTCAATTTGAAAGTAAAGCGGGAAGTAGTTATTATTATACACAGGAAGGAATGTATCGCATTTCGAATCATTGGGGAAGATTAGCCAATAGTAAGTGGCGGTTAGTGGCTATGGAGCCCGAAACTACTTCTAAATATAAAATAGGTTTTGCAAAATGGGAACATTTTTATCCCGATAATCCTACGGAGAAATTATATTATTTAGAAATGGATTATGTCAAGAATACAGTTAATTATCAGCATAAAAATAATCCTGAATACAATCAAAAAGCAATACTTCGCACTAGTTTAGAAACGACTAAAAGAATTAAGCAAGTTCGAAATTTAATTCAGCTTACTTCCTGGGCAAAACATTTTGATTGTGATGATATTACTCTTTTACGTTCTTTGATTATAGAGGATTTAATCAATACCAATACATCATTAGAAGAAATAAAAATGGCAGTTGCCCAAAAGTGTTCCAATTAGTAAGAAGCTATTTTTATTAAATTATCAAGAGTTACAGGTTTTGACATGTACCCTAAAATCTCTGGATTATTTTTAGCTCTTTCTTTGTCTTCAATAGCTATTGAAGAACTGGAAATATAGATTTTAATTTCGGTATTAATTTGAGGTTTTAACAGTATTATTTCTTCCATAAATCCCCATCCGTCTAGAATTGGCATTTCAATATCTAACAAGATAATATCTGGAAAAAATTCATTTTTCTGTATAATTTTTTTTAACGAATCAATTGCTTCTTTTCCATTCGAAAAAGAAAAATTGGATAAAAATAAATCCGATTTAAGGATTATTTTTTTCATTATGATTTGATAAATAGGATCGTCATCTATAACCCAAATCGTTTTCTCTTTCATGATATAAATACTTTAAATGTTGTTCCTAGGTTGGGTTCACTTTCTACAGTTATACTACCACCCATAGCATCTATTTGATTTTTAGTTATAAATAGTCCAATACCTCTAGAGTCTTTGTGAGTACTGAATTTTTTATACATTCCAAATATTTTTTTACCATTTTTATCAAGATCAATTCCTATACCATTATCGGATATTTGAAGTATTGTTTTGTCATTTTCTATAAAACAATCAATATTAATTACAGGATGTCTTTCATGGTGGCTGTAACGAATGGCGTTTGAGATAAGATTATATAAAATACTTTCTAAGTATGCAGGATTGTAGTTTACTTCAATATTATGGTCAATTGATGAAACTACAGTAACGCCTTTCAATTCAATTTGGTCTGATAGTATAGTTAAAGTATTGTCTAAATATTGTTTCAAGTTTAAATCTTGTGTTACTAAATCTATATTGGTTTGAATGTTAACAATTTCATTTAGGTTTAACATAGTTTCGTTTAATGAATCAGAAACTGATTTTAACAGCTGTATCATTTCTTCTTTTTCTTCTTCTGATTCTGCGCTGTCAATCAAATCAACAATCGAAGAAATGTTGCTGGTATGTGATCTTAAATTATGAGAAACAATATAAGAAAAATTTAATAATCTTTTATTTTGTTCACTTACTAAATTGAATGAATTATTGAGTTCTTTTTCAATTTCTTTTGTTTTAGTGACATCAATCATTATTCCTCTTAAGCTTTTAGCCTCTCCATTTTCAATAATTACATTTACAATATCTCGAAGCCAAACAATTGATCCATCTTTAGCTACCATTCGGTATTCAAAATCGTGATTTAATTTACGAGCCGTTTGTTCTTGACAATATTTTGTAGTGAATCCTTTGTCTTCATGGAAAATATGATTAATCCAGAAATTTGGAGTATTAATCCATTCTTCAGAAGTATATCCTAAAATAGCTTCTACTTTTTTACTAATAAAATTAAACTCTAATGTTTTAGCATCACATTCCCATACAATACCGTCAACTGTATTGATAAGTGATTCAATACGTTTTTGAGAATCAATGATAATTTGATCTGTTTTTTTTCTTTTTGTAATATCTTCTATTATTACAATATGATTTGAAGGCGTTTCTCCTGTTTTCCATAAAGATGAGACCGTAATATTTACCCAAATTGTTTTACCATATTTACTAATGTATCTTTTTTCCATGGTAAATTCTCTAATTTCATCATTGTAGAGTTTTTTTATATAAAACAAAGAGGTTTCTATATCATCAGGATGTGTAATGGATTTAAAATCCATTTCTTTTGATTCCTCAAAGGTGTATCCTGTCAATTCGCAAAATCGTTTATTGACCTCAGAGAATTTCCCAGTATTAGAATCAACATAAGTAATTCCTACTGCTGCTTGATCAAAAATACTTTTAAATTTAATTTCATTTTTTAAAAGTTTGTCTGATTGTTTTTGAAGTAAAATTTCTAATTCGGCTGGTTTTTTAAAAAAAGAAGTGGTTAAAAAACCAATTAAAGCAGCTAAAAACAACGATAACAAAGCGCGTATTACAAAAGGAAAGATTAATTCATTAGGTCTTTTATCGATTAAATATAGTTTCCAGTCGCCATCAGGAATAATTGATGTTACAGAATTTTCAAGATCAAACTTTTCTTTTGACTCTAAAAAAAATACTTCTTTTTGAGTGATTGGATTAATTTTAGAAAATTGGAAATGATATTTTGAGGAATTAATTTTTTCTATTTCAGGTTTATCTAATAGCGTGTTTAATCGAATAAGAATTGCTGAAAACCCCCAAAATTGATTGTTTTTGTAAATAGCTAATCGACCTAAAATCCCTAAACCTCCTTGTGTTAGTTCAAAAGGGCCTGCAAAATACATTTTTCGGGTTTCAATTGCTCTCAAAGCTTCGATGCGCGTTCTTTTATTATTTAAAATATCAAATCCCTTTGCAGCTTCATTTCCTTTTGCGGGATAAGTATATTTGATAATTCCGTTTGGAACCAGTTGTACTGCATCAATATTAGGGTTAGTATCTAGAATTTGTTTTCCTACGGTTTCAAAATTCTCAGGTATACCACTATCATTAATAGATAACGATAATGTTAGTGCATCTACATAATAGTCTTTTAAAGATTGATCAATACTTTTATGGATTGCTTGTAGAGTAGCATGCATGACATCATTCTTTGCTTTTCTTGCAATTTGATACTGTTGCGAAACAATTAGCGAAAGTATAATGCAAGAAAGCAGGAAAACTAACGCACCTGTCAATTTAGGTTTTATTAAAAACCAATTGTAATGATTTAATGGTGGTGGAGTTAGTTTCATTATTTTTTAAGTTAAAAAAAATTTTTTTAAATTATTATTAGATAAATGAATAAAGTATTGATTAAAATGTAGCAATTATAGTCCAAATCTATGGAATTTTTTAAAAGCTAAGTGCATTATTAGATGTTTTTTTAGTAAAAGATAAAAAAAGAGCCAAATTTTCACAATCATTTATTTGAGAAAATTAAGATTTAGCTACTTTAAATTTGAATTTTCTATTTAAAAATGATAAACTTTGTAGAAAATAAGTAAGTCGAAAGTTTTAAAGGCGTAAAGTTAAAAGAAGCTTTAGTGGCTTAAATAACATTATATCGTTTCAAAATAATACATTATATAGTTTTCATTACTTAATAAATTTACACAACTGGATTAAATTTGGTTTTTTTAAAACCGGCAAGGGAAAACACTGCTATTTCAGAAAAAAACAGATAGGATTCGAATAATAGTAAATAGTAGAAGTAATTTTACGAAATAACACAAATTGGGATGTTATAATATTACACGAATTTGCCAAAGGAGGATTAAAAATTATGTGGGTAATTTTAGAATCATTACTATTAATACTAATCCGAAGAAGAAAATAAAATTTATGTGTTTGCTCTTACAAAACTTGATGTGTTGTTATACTTAATTAAATAAAGGGATTATGGGAAGAAATAATGATAAGAATATAAAAAAACACAATGACAAGTTACACAAAACGCAAGCTAAGGCAAAACAAGCCGAAATGCTTAGAAAAGAAAAGCGGAAAGAAATTGTAAAAAAGTTTAACGAGGATAATCAAGACGCTAATAATTAAAAAAAATCCCAAATGGAAAAGGATAAGTACGCTACATTAAAAATCGAAGTTCAAGAAATTATCGATTTAATTGCTGCCAAAAATGCTAAAGAAGCAAATAATAAACTAATAGAGGTGAGTGAAAAATTAGATGATTTGTTAGACACATCTGAGGACGATGAGGACTTGATTGAAATTAGTAAATACCAAGTTTTATTAAATCAATTACACCAAAAAATTGTGGCACTTAATGGACACGTATAACAAATATGGAATGTTATTGTAATTCTCAAAAATTATTTAAAGATTGTTGTGAACCTTATTTAAAAGGAATTATGAACGCACCAACAGCCGAAGCTTTGATGCGTTCTCGATATGCAGCTTATGCAACACATCAAGCCGATTATTTACTAAAAACAACTCATACATCACAACGAGCCTTGTATTCTAAAGAAGACATTTTGTTATGGGCAACCAGCAATCAATGGCAAAAATTAGAAGTGCTAAAAGCTACTCCAACTACGGTGGAATTTAAAGCCTATTATTTAGACCAAAATAAATTGCCACACGTTCACCATGAATTTTCCACCTTTGTTCTCGAAGACCATATTTGGTATTACGTAGATGGAGATTATTACTAAAGATATTTTTTTTGTTGTTAACTGGTTTGAATTTAGGGATTTAGTGTTTTTTTTCCACAAGTCTTTGTAACTAGTGTAATAAGGTTTAATGATGCAGAAAAACCTGATTACTATTATTTATTATTCTTTTGTTAAATTAACCCCAGTAAACCGATTTATTAACCGACATTTGTGTTGAATATTATTTTCAAAACAACTGCTTATTGTGAATTTTGATTAAAGATAAGATTCTAAACTGATATGGAAACTTACGAAATCGAAAAAGAAAAATCTCACATTATTGTTGAAATTATTCAATATATCCCTAATGCTATTTTGAGCAAAACTATAATCAAGAAAACTACCGGCAATATAACGGCATCTTCTTTTGATGCAGGTGAAGAGTTAGCCGAAAAAACATCGCCTTTTGATAATTACATTCAAATTATTGATGGTACGGCTGAAATAATTATAAATGAGCAAACTCATAAACTTACCTTAGGACAAGGAATTGTTATTCCTGCTCATTCTACTCATTGTTTTAACGCCAATGTGCAATTTAAAATGATTTCCACCATCATCAAATCTGGTTACGAAGACTAACCCAAACTTCTATTAGGTATTTGATTGTTTAATTTTAGTTAATAATTATGAGACTCTACATCAAATACATGGTAAGCATTCGCTGTAAAATGGTAGTGAAAGGGGAATTAGACAAACTAAATCTAAACTACTTTATTGTGGACTTAGGTACAGTAGATATTATTGGAGATTTAACAGAAGAACAGCGTGAAAAACTACAAGTTGGTCTTTTGTATTCTGGTTTAGAATTGATTGATGATAAAAAAGCGATTTTAATTGAAAAAATAAAAAATGTTATCATCGAAATGGTTCATTATACTGATGAACTTCCTAAAGTAAATTATTCAGATTACATTAGCGAAAAATTAGGAATTGATTACACTTACTTATCAAAAATTTTCTCGGAAGTAAAAGGAATTACAATTGAACATTTTATCATTGCTCATAAAATTGAGCGTGTTAAAGAACTGCTTTTGTATGATGAATTGAATCTTACTCAAATATCATACATGCTAAATTACAGCAGTGTGGCGCACTTATCCCGCCAATTTAAAAAAGTAACTGGTCTTACTCCTAGTTACTTTAAACAACTTAAAGATAAGAAAAGAATCACACTTGAAAATATCTGAATTGTACAACATAAATACGTTATTGTACAACAGCTTTTAGTTAAATAGCGCTACTTTTGACTATATAAAGTTGTATGTTTTTTTAAAAATTATATACTAAATTATGGTAAGTAATCACTTTAATTAGTGGTTCGATATGAACTCAATTAAAATGAGACTTCATTTTATTGTGATCAATTTAAGAAATGTCAGGATTACGCAAATTTTAATCCTTAGAAAGACAATTTCTTAAATCCAGATCATGCTGGAAGACTTATGTGATTTTTTAAGTTTATTACTTATAAATTTTCAAAAAATTATTTAAGCCAACTAAAAATCAACACCAGATTTCATGAATTTTAAAAAAATAGCTTTTAATCGGATTTAAAGATCCATTAAACGGATTATTTTTTTAAACTGGACAAGACGGTATAATTTAGATTATAATTGGTAAAATCGATAAAGTTTTGTTAAAAATACATTTTTGAGGTTTTTTTCATGAATATTTTTGTTGTTTTTCTAACAATAATTAGTTGATGGGTAATGTTATTTAATGCTTAAATCGCATTTTTTTATCTGTTTTATTCAGAATATTTTTTTTTGATTTTTTGTACTTCAGTTGAAAGTTTCTAATTCAAATAACATAAATACTAAAGTAAGATTTGTTAAAAAAACACATTTAATACCTTAAATAAACCAAATTGTCCTAGTTAAGGAATAAATAGCACTTTTAATAAGCAAAAATAAGTAGCAAAAACTTACTTTTATCTTGTTAAAATTTAGTTAATACTAGAGCCTTTTTTTGGGGGAATTAAATCTCATTATTAATTATTTAAATTTTGGTTATGATTAAATCTAATGTATATATAAACATCAGGAAAATAAGAGAATTAAAAAATTTAACTAGAGAATATGTCGCAGAAGAACTGAAAATGAGTATGAGTGGATATGGAAAAATTGAACGGGGTGATGTTGATTTGACTGTATCAAAACTAATTGAAATCTCAAAGGTTTTAGATGTTTCTATAGAATTTATTTTCAAATTTGATGTTTCTATCTTTTTCAACGATACTAAAGCACAATAGTGTTTAAAGAACAAATTAAGTAAAGGTTTGTGTAATAATATAAATCTAAATCTTCTTTTTATGTAGCAAGTTTCTTCAATGAACCTACAGAGTTTGATAAGGTGAAACAATAATTTAATAAGCATGATTATGGTTGCAAAAAATATCTATAACAATATTAGACAGTTTCGAGAGCAAAAAAAGCATAGTGCAGATTATATGGCTATCCAAATGGAAATGAGTGTTAAGAAATATTTACAAATTGAAAAAGGAAGTGTCGATCTAAAAATGTCTAAACTGGACAAACTAGTCAAGATTTTAGGTGTCAAAAAAAGTGAAATATTTAAATTAGATTATTAAATATTTCACTTTTTTTTTGCTGCTTAAAAAGGATAAAATCTTTTGGTTTTATACTAAACTAACTCGTGTAGAGCCCAATGTCATTAAGCTAAGGGGGTTTTTGATTAAAGATTAACGATTGCTGATTTCAGATTTTTGTTTTAGTAAATAAAAATCCCTCGATTTTACCAGTCTCGCACATCTGCAATCAAATTATCTTTCTATCCTTAACTTAAAGACATTGGAACTGAGTCCTCGAGGTGTTTCATGTTACACCCAAATTTACACAAACAAAAAAATCTGTGTAAGCTGCCTTTCGGCAGACAGCTCTGTGATGAGAAAATAAAAAATGAAGCAGAGCTTCGAGGAATTAAATCTAAAAAGATTAAAAAAATAATAAAGAGTTTTTATTATAAGTAATAAGAATAATGTATTGTCATATAAAATTACCGCAATTCCTGATGTGGTCTAATTTATTATTAATTAAGAAACTAGAGTAAGATAAGTAACTTATTGACTTATTTGGTCAAAATAAATAACATTATTTCACCCCAATTAACTGGTAATGAAAATATTAGTTAAAACTCTGTATTGATTTTTATTGGTGTTTTACTTTTAAAACATAACCTATAGATTCTAAAATTAAAACATAATGCGTTTTAGTAATGTCTTGGATAATTGCATTTTGTTCACAAAAAGGGCCAGAATGTAACTTTATCTTCTGTCCAATTTGATATTGCATTACTGAAATTTCTGTAGCAGTATCCCCCACATCCAGCCATTCTTTTATAATCTCAATTTCTTTGTCTTTTACAATAGCGTGTTTTCCTAACCAAAATAAATACCTTACTACACCTGGAGATAGGAAAACTTTATTTCTATCTTTTTCGGCTAACTGTACAAACATATAGTTATTGAATAATGGTACTTCAATCTTTTTTTTTCTATCCGATCGTTCTACTATTTTTTTTATCATAGGACAATAACAATGTACACCCAATCGGGTTAATTGTTCAGTTGCTCTTTTCTCCCATTTGGGTTTTGTGTATACTACGTACCATTTCATTGTCTATATTTTTTAATTTTATTAGGATATACTTTTAGATAATTTCAATTTAGTTCTTGTTTTTTTTGTAATTGTATTGCTCCGTCAGCTTTATATTATGTTGTTTTTAGGGGTTTGATTATTAGTTAGTTGTTTTTTTAATCTTAAGATTTTTATTGTTTTTTTTAACTAAGTTTCAATATCATAAAATTAATTTCTATCCTTATCATTTACTTGTTGATATTATATTTTTTTTTCCTGATTAAGGATTTTTAACAACCAAAATAGGGTTTTTAAACTTCATCGCTGAGTTAATTTTGTCCTTAATTATCAATGGTAATATTGATTCTTTTCAGGAGTTTTTATTCTGCAATAGGAATCAATTTGTAGAAGTTATAAATTCAGATTTTTTAATTGATACAGCATTTATTTTTTTCTTTTTGAGTAGTTAAAATGTAACTATTCACGGGGTACCCCTATTCAATTTCCAAAAAAATTGATATCATACTATATAGGTACCCAATACTTTATCAGAACTATTTTATAGTACAAAAAACACGGTATTTTAATTTTAAACATTAAACATATGAAAACAGGAATCACCTTTAGCGCCTTTGATTTGTTACATGCAGGACACATTAAAATGCTTGAAGAAGCAAAACAAAAATGTGATTATTTAATTGTGGGCTTACAAACAGATCCAACTTTAGACAGACCAACAAAAAACAAACCCACACAATCTGTTGTAGAACGTTACATACAACTAAAGGGCTGTAAATTTGTTGACGAAATAGTTCCTTACGCTACTGAACAAGATTTAGAGGATATTTTAAAATCCTTTGCAATTGATTTGAGAATTGTGGGCGATGAGTATAAAGAAAAAGATTTCACGGGAAGAACATATTGTGAGGAAAAGGGCATCTTCTTGTACTTTAATACTAGAGATCACCGTTTTTCGAGTACGAGTCTACGTCAGGAAGTATTTAAAAAAGAACTTTCAAGCCAAAAGTAATGGAACTTAATAACACTCTAACTCATGTTGTTTTAAGTGGTGGAATAGGTAGTCGATTGTGGCCTCTTTCCCGAAAAAGCCAACCTAAACAATACCTGGAGCTTTTTGATGGACAATCCCTTTTTGAAAAAGTAGTGGCTCGCAATGAAAATATATCCAATAAAATAATTGTTGTTGGTAATATTGAAAATTATAAAATGAGTAATAAGATTATGTCTAAAATGGACAAAAACTTTACTCATATTGTAGAAGCCATTCCGCGAAATACTGCTGCAGCTATTGCGTTTGCAGCATTTGCATCTGAATGGGATGACGTTTTATTAGTTACACCGTCAGATCATGTTATAGAGGGAAGTACAATGTATGATACTGCCTTAAAACAAGCAATTGTATTAGCTAATCAAAATTTTCTGGTCACCTTTGGCGTTAAGCCAACTAAAGCAGAAACAGGATATGGCTATATTGAATTTGATAATGAAAACGTTATTGCTTTTCATGAAAAACCCAATTTAGAAACAGCAACTTCGTACCTTGATAAAGGAAATTATTTTTGGAACAGCGGACTTTTTTGTTTTAAATCAGGTGCTTTTTTAGCCGAATTAGAAAAACAAGAACCAGAAGTATATACCGCTGCAAAACTAGCTTGGGAAGCCAATAAAAACGGTTTTCTGGATTATGAACTGTCACTTAGAATTCCTTCTATCAGTGTTGATTTTGCGGTAATGGAACGAAGTACTAATATTAAAGTGGTCCCCACTCATTTTGAGTGGTCTGATTTAGGTTCGTTTGAATCGGTGTATGATTACTTAGTTCTTAAAGGACATCCCACAGATATTTCTGGAAATATTGTAATAGGTACTGCTATTCATACCTCTTTTGTAGGGCTCAAAAACTGTTTGTTGATACACACCGATGATGCTTTATTGATTTTAAAAAAAGAAAATTCTCAAGAGGTAAAACAGGTCTATCAACAATTAGAATTATTAGAGTCCCCTTTATTATAAATGAATATTTTTAAACAGTAAGAATCACATGATTTACAAAAATTCCATAATATACATAGCGGGTCACAAAGGAATGGTGGGTAATGCTATTTGGAGAACTTTGAATGCAAAAGGCTATACAAATTTGGTGGGCGCTTCTAGTAAAGACTTGGATTTGAGAAATCAAAAAGCAGTGATGGATTTTATCCAAAAAACAAAACCAGACGTTATTATCGATGCTGCGGCTAAGGTGGGAGGTATCTTAGCTAACAAAAATTTTCCGTATCAATTCTTGATGGAAAATATGCAAATACAAAACAACCTTATTGATATAGCCCATCGGTCGGCAGTTGAGAAGTTTATTTTTTTGGGAAGTTCGTGTATTTATCCTAAACTAGCACCTCAGCCATTAAAGGAAGAATATTTGCTAACAGCTCCTTTAGAACCCACGAACGAATGGTATGCTTTGGCAAAAATTAGTGGTGTAAAAGCCTGTGAAGCCATACGCAAGCAATTTGAAAAAGATTTTGTGAGTTTAATGCCAACCAATTTATACGGTACACATGATAATTTTGATTTGAACAGTTCTCATGTTTTGCCGGCTATGATTCGCAAATTTCATGAAGCCAAACAAAATAATAATGCCGTAGTAGTGCTTTGGGGAACGGGAACTCCTTTACGAGAATTTTTATTTGTAGATGATATGGCTGCAGCTGTAGTTTTTGCTTTAGAAAACCAACTTCCTGATTATTTGTATAATGTGGGAACAGGACAAGATTTATCCATCAAGGAATTAGCTGCAATGGTTCAAAAAATAGTAGGACATACTGGAGAAATCATCTGGGACGATACTAAACCTGATGGAACACCACGAAAATTAATGAATGTGTCTAAAATGAATGCCATCGGATGGAAACATCAGGTGAATTTAGAAGACGGAATTCAAAAAACCTACACTTGGTTTTTGGAAAACATCCAAAATTTCAAACAAAAAAATTATTAATTGGTTGCCTCAGCAATCTAGTTCTCTTCAAAGTTCTTTCCACTTAGGACTTTATCTCTTTTGCGACTTTGCGCCACAATGCCTTTGTGCCTAATAATTACAACATGATTTCATTACAAAAAACAGCCTTCATTACAGGAGTAACTGGTCAGGACGGAGCTTACTTAAGTGAATTTTTATTAAAAAAAGGCTATATCGTTCACGGATTAAAAAGACGTACTTCTTCATTTAATACAGATCGAATTGATCATTTGTATCAAGACCCTCACGTAGAAAACAGGAACTTCATTTTACATTATGGAGACATGACCGATAGTACTAATTTGACTCGTTTGATTCAAGAAATCAAGCCTGATGAAATTTACAATTTGGCGGCCATGAGTCACGTAGCTGTTTCATTTGAAACTCCGGAATATACAGGAAATGCGGATGGATTAGGAACCTTACGACTTTTGGAAGCAATTCGTTTTTTAGGATTAGAAAAAAAGACTCGTATTTATCAGGCATCAACTTCAGAGTTGTATGGCAAAGTACAAGAAGTACCTCAGTCAGAAACTACTCCTTTTTATCCACGTTCGCCGTATGCTGTGGCTAAGATGTACGCTTTTTGGATTACTGTAAATTACAGAGAAGCTTATGGTATGTATGCTTGCAACGGGATTTTGTTTAATCATGAGTCACCCATTCGTGGAGAAACTTTTGTAACACGAAAAATTACCAGAGCGACTTCAAGAATTGCCTTAGGATTACAAGACAAATTGTATTTAGGAAATCTGGATGCAAAACGCGACTGGGGTCATGCTAAAGATTACATCCGCATGATGTGGATGATTTTGCAAGCTGACGAACCCGAAGATTGGGTAATTGCTACAGGAACAACCACTCCAGTTCGTGAATTTGTACGGATGAGTTTTGCCGAAGTAGGTATTGAATTAGAATTTATAGGTGAAGGTGTAGATGAGAAAGGCTATGTAAAAACCTGTAACAATCCAGATTATCAGGTTTTAATAGGTAAAGAAGTATTAGCTGTTGATGCCAAATATTTTAGACCTACAGAAGTAGATTTGCTAATAGGTGATCCTACTAAAGCCAAAACGAAATTGGGTTGGGAATGCCAATACGACTTAGCAGCATTAGTGAAAGATATGATGCAATCGGATTTAACGCTGATGTGTAAAGATCAATATTTGAAAGAGGGTGGTTATGCTACTTTGAATTATTTCGAATAGTTGAAAAAGGAGTTCCAACATTACATTTTCTACTTTTTTAAAAAATCATTAAAATGAAAATCAAAAATATTTGTTGTTTAGGTGCTGGCTATGTAGGTGGTCCAACAATGTCGGTTATTGCCTTGAAATGTCCAGAAATTAAAGTAACTGTTGTCGATTTAAATCAAGTGCGCATTGCCGCATGGAATGACGAAGATTTAGATAATTTACCTGTTTATGAACCCGGACTTGCCGAAGTGATTCGTGAAGCTAGAGGTCGGAATTTGTTTTTTTCTACAGATGTAGAAAGTGCAATAGATGCTGCGGACATGATTTTTATAGCCGTAAATACGCCAACTAAAACTTATGGTGAAGGAAAAGGGATGGCGGCTGATCTCAAATTTGTTGAGTTGTGTGCTCGCCAAATTGCCCAAATAGCGAAGAATGATAAAATTATTGTCGAAAAATCGACTTTACCCGTACGAACAGCCGAAACCTTGCAGACTATTTTAGATCGAACAGGAAATGGTGTCAAATTTGAAGTACTTTCTAATCCAGAGTTTTTGGCCGAAGGAACTGCTATTAATGATTTATTTAATGCGGATCGTGTTTTAATTGGTGGAAACCAAACGGAAAGTGGTCAAAGAGCAATTCAATCTTTGGTTGATATTTATGCACATTGGTTGTCACCAAAACAGATTTTAACTACCAATGTATGGTCATCGGAGTTATCTAAATTAACAGCGAACGCATTTTTAGCACAACGCATTTCATCAATCAATGCTTTGTCTGCTTTGTGTGAAGCTACCGAAGCTGATGTTGATGAAGTGGCCAATGCCATTGGGACTGATAGTCGAATAGGATCTAAATTTCTCAAAGCCTCGGTAGGTTTTGGTGGATCTTGTTTTCAAAAAGACATTTTAAATCTGGTGTATTTGTGTCGTTATTTTAATTTGCCTGAAGTCGCTAATTATTGGGAGCAAGTAATTATTTTGAACGATTACCAAAAATATCGTTTTGCAAAAAACATTATTACTACACTATTTAATACTGTTAGCGGAAAAAAAATCGCCTTTTTGGGTTGGGCCTTTAAGAAGGATACCAATGATACCCGCGAGTCGGCTGCTATTTATGTAGCGGAACACCTGATTGAAGACGGTGCCGATATTCATATCTACGACCCTAAAGTTTCGGAGTCAAAAATTATGGCTGACATGCGTTATTTATGGGAGTTAAAAGGACTAACAGAGCAAAGAATTACTTCTAAATTAAAACAAATATTTGTTTATCAATCTCCTATGGAAGCGCTCGATCAGGCACATGCCATTGCTGTTTTGACGGAATGGGATGAATTTAAAAGCTATGATTGGGAAGAAATTTATCAAAATATGTACCAGCCAGCATTTGTTTTTGATGGACGTAATATTTTGGATGATGAAAAATTAAAAGAAATTGGTTTCGAAATCAAAGGAATTGGAAAAGTGAATTCATTTCAGTTGGAAAAAACATCTATTTTTTAACTTTATTATTTCCGTTTTTTGAAAGATACTTTAATAAAATTAAGACAACATCCTCAGTACGATACAGTTGTTGGTTGGGGGAAATTGATTTCTATTACAGGAAGTGCCCAAATTATTGTGCAGGCCGTTGGATTTGTTTGCGGGATTCTCATCATACGCTTGTTGCCCGTTCAGGAATATGCTTTTTATACCTTGGCGAATACCATGTTAGGTACCATGACGGTATTAGCTGATAGCGGAATTTCTACTGGAGTGATGGCTCAAGGAGGAAAGGTGTGGCAGGATAAAGAAAAATTAGGTGCTGTTTTAGCGACAGGTTTGGATTTAAGAAAAAAATTTGGAATTGCAAGTTTATTGGTTTCCATACCTATTTTATGTTATCTCTTATTACACAACGGAGCGAGTGTAGTAACAACCTTGCTTATAGCAATAGCCTTAATTCCTGCATTTTATGCAGCTTTATCCGATTCATTATTGGAAATCGTACCTAAATTACATCAAACGATACTTCCACTACAAAAAAACCAAGTGGGTGTTGGTTTAGGACGCTTAGTATTAACTGGATTGACAATGTTTATATTTCCCTGGGCATTTATAGCCATTTTAGCGGCAGGTTTGCCTCGTATTTGGGGTAATGTTCAGTTGAGTAAAATAGGTTATAATTTAGCAGACAAGAACCAACAGCCCGATAAGGAAATCCGTATTGAAATTTTAAGTTTAGTAAAACGGATCATGCCAACGTCTATTTACTATTGTGTATCGGGACAAATTACCATTTGGTTAATTTCTTTTTTTGGAAATACTAATTCTATAGCACAACTGGGAGCTTTGGGAAGATTAAATATGTTGCTTTCACTATTTAGTGTTATCATCACCACTTTAATCATTCCTCGTTTTGCTAAATTGGCCTTGGATAAAAATCTTTTATCGCAACGTTTTATCCAAATTATGGGAATATTAGTTGTTCCCTTAAGTGCAGTGGTCGTGGTAGTTTATTTATTTCCAACTCCAATTCTCTGGCTTCTTGGTGATGCTTATAAAGGATTGCCTTTTGAATTGCTTTTAAGCGTTGTAGGAAGTTGCATCGGATTGATGACAGGAATTGTTTTTTCATTATACAATTGCAGAGGTTGGGCATTCAATCCTATTATTGGAATACCATTGGGTGCATTTGGGATTATTTTAGGTGCTCTTTTTTTTAAATTAACTACTCTTTTGGGGGCATTGTATTATAATCTGTTTTTAGCAGCTTATTCTTTTTTGGTCAATATTGGTTTTGCTTTTTACAATCTGTATAAGTTAAAAAAAAATAGTTAAAATACTTTCCCAGTTTCAAATCGGATAATAAATAATATAAATGACTGTCCGCTAAGCAGACCAAAAAATTATTATATTTTTTTAAACCATTAAGAAATTAAGAAAATTAAGTTTTTATCCTTAATGAACCTTAATTTCTAAATGGTTCAAGAGAAAATAACTTTATTTTTTTTATAAACCAACAAAATTCCTGGTTGGTATTAGTAACGGATAGTCAAAATAATTTAAGTACAAAACATGAAATTAAATATTCTCAGTAATAAGATAGGTTGGTTTGGAAAATTCTCGGGTTATGAATGCTTAACCGAATATTTTCCTAAAAGTGTGAGTTTAAAAATCACCAGTTCCAATTCGCATTTTTTTCAAAAGGCTTTTGGTAAATTGATTCAAAAATATGAGAAATGGAATGAAACCAGCCCTTCAGAAATTTTTGCAGAATTCAGTTTTGCGAACAAGATGTCTAAGAATAATATTTCCCATATCCTTTACATGGAAAGCCATCTTCATATTTTGCCTCTAGTACAAAAAAAGCAAAAAAAAATAGTAGCTACTATTCATTTACCCATAAGTCAATGGAGTGAAGAGTGGCTTCAGAAATTGAATTATTTAGAAAACGCCATCCTTTTGTATGGAGAAGAGGTAGATGAATTTAGTAAATACATTTCTCGAGAAAAAATCCATGTTATAAAACACGGGGTCGATATTGATTTTTTTAAACCAGGTTTTTCAACATTGGTTAAAAAGAATAAAATTCTGTTTGTGGGGCATTTTCTACGTGATTTTGATATGTTTATAAAAGTATATGATTTGCTTTTAGAGAGTGATTTTGGAAAAGAATTAGAGTTTCATTTTATTATTCCTGTAGCGTTTAGAAACATCGATGCATTGGCACCAATTGTTAATTCAGATAAGGTCTTTTTTCACGGAGGCTTAAGTGATGAAGAACTACTGGAATTTTATCAAACTAGTTATTTACTGTTAATGCCCATGATTGATTCTGGTGCTAATACAGCAATTGTTCAGGCCATTGCAACAGGATTACCAGTTGTAACCACAGACATAGGAGGAATACGATCTTATGGAGGAGGAGAAGTATTTGAGGTGATTGAAAGAAATGACTTTAAAGCCATGAGTGCCCTTTTTACAAAGTATTATAATGATTCTGATTTTAGAAATAGTGTTGCGGTGAAACAGCGGAATTTTGCATTAGAACAGTTGGATTGGAATGTCATTGCTAAACAGCACGTAACGGTTTACAAAGCAATTCTAGGAGATTTAAGAAAAAAATCGGTTTTAAAGGAGTAGAGCCTGTTTAAATTTATTTTTTTTAATAAATTTTCTTTTTCCTCATCCCGCCGCGGCGGGTGGAAAATTTCTTAAAAATTCATCAAAATTACACCCGACACGGCGGAATAGGGAAATTAATTTTAATAAATTTTAAACAGGCTCTAATAGTATTTACGATTTTTTTGAATTCTATCATTAAATATATACCAACTTATGTATCCAACTAAAATAGGGTTGCTGTTTAATAAATTAAATTATTTTTCCAATAAATTCCGAATTTTATTTTTTGAAATGAGGGGACTACAGGTTAAAAAAGGAACTCGTTTGGGGAATATTTCATGCGAATGGCCTAATAATTTATTCATTGGAAGTGATTGTGATATTCAAAATAATGTTGATTTTAGGATTGGTTCTCCTTTTAATAACGACTGTACAATAACTATTGGAGACAGAGTATTTATTGGCCGTTGCTGCGAGTTTGTATGTAGTACAGAAATAACAATAGGCAATGACTGTTTTATAGCCAGTAACACCACATTTAATGATACAGGCCATGAATATGCAAAACACACAATAATAAAAAACCAACCCTTAACAACTGGTAAAATAACCATAGAAGATGATGTATGGATTGGAACATCTTCCGTCCTTTTACAAGGAATTACAATTGGTAAAGGAGCCATAATTGGAGCTGGATCAGTAGTAAATAAATCCATACCAGAATATGAGGTTTGGGCAGGAGTACCCGCACGTTTTATAAAAAAAAGAATATAAAATAGAAAACAGCAATTTGCACTTTATAAGAAGAGCATTACCACCACGATTTAAAAGTAATAAAATGAAAAAAGGTATTGTTTTAGTGGCAAACTTAAAAAGCCAGTTGCAATGTGAAAATTTAATTTATTCCATTCGAAAAAGTGCTTGTAATTTGCCTATTCGATTGATTCACTTTGGAGGAGAACCCGTAAACTCTAAATACATTCTGGAGGAGGTTGAATTTTTAACGGTAGCTGATTTTTCAGAGGAAGCTATAGCTTTTGTTAATAATTTAAGAACCGTTTTAACAGATTGTCCAATGGGGTATTTGTATCGTTTTTTAGCTTGGTTCTCAGACTGGGATGAATTTATTTATGCTGACAATGATATTGTTGCTTTGATGAATTGGGAACGCATGTTTGAGTTTACAGAAGGAGTTGACTTGGTCCATGCCGATAAGGAGTACACCACTTTTGGAATTTTTAATTATTTACAACCTCACAAAATAGAAGAAATTTTTGGGAAGGACAGTTTAAATTCAGCTATTACAGCAGGACACATGCTGGTGAAAAAAAATCCAAAAATGATTAAGGATATAAATGCCGCCGTAAATTGGTTTAATCAAAATCCTGAAATCCCAAAAAAACATGACCAAGCCTTATTGCACATTGCAGCTTTACTTGGAGACTGGAAACTACTTAATTTATGCAAGCCTCCCCACAATTGGTTGAGCAGCTGGTCTGGAGATTATAAAAATAGTTTGGATTTAATTCAGGCTATTCAAAGTTGTGAAGCACAAAAAATAGCTTCATTTAAAACCTGGTATGCTAGTTTGTCTGAAGAAAATAAAAATAAATATAAGCAGCCATCTTCAGCACAGACAGATAAAGTATTTATAAGTCATTTACATTACTCAGGCAGAGGAATATTAGGTTCTGAACCCATTGATGAATTACTGTTTTCAAATCAACCGGATGAAAATCGAAAACTGCTTTTATTTAAAATACTAAGCGCTGATTTATTCTGTGTGACTCATATAAAGAAACAAATTAAGCGAGTTCAAAGATATTTAGTTAGTAAAAAAATGACAACCAACAAATAAAAAATGATTTCAGCAATTTGTACTCTTTTTGAGGGCAATTACCATTATGGTGTTGCTACACTTTCTAACTCACTTTATAAACAAGGTTTTCGAGGAACCATCTATGTTGGCTATCGTGGAGCATTACCCAATTGGGCATTAAAAGGGAAAAAAGAGTCCATTGGTAAATGGAAAGAAGCCATTATTTTAAAACCTGTTGAAGGAATGCAACTTGTTTTTTTGCCTCTAATGACTAATTATAGTTTAACTAATTTCAAGCCTGATTTTATGCTGGAATTATGGGAAGGTCTGGCAAAAGAAGCAGCAGCACTATTTTATTTTGACCCGGATATTGTTGTTCATGATTCTTGGTCTTGTTTTGAACAATGGGCTAAGTGTGGTGTAGCACTTTGCGAAGATGTTAATTCTCCTATGCAGGAATTTCATCCCCGCAGACAAGGATGGAAAAACTATTTTAAAAATTACAATATTGATTTGCAATACAAAAACCAAATCTATGCTAATGGTGGTTTTGTCGGACTTCTTAAAAAAGATATTTCTTTTTTGAGTTTATGGAAGAAGCTACAAGAGAATATGGGAGACGCAATAGGTGGTCTTGATAAATCCATTTTTTCAAAGCAAACGTACAATTCGACCATATTAAAAATGGAAGGATTCCAGATTTTTGACAAATCAGATCAAGATGCGCTAAACGCTACTGTTGAGGCCTACAATGGCATTGTTAGTTACATTGGCAAAGAAGGCATGGGATTTGGTCCAGGTAAAGTAACCATGTATCATGCATTGGGAAGTAATAAACCTTGGAATGTAAATTTTTTGCAAAAAGCATTGCAGGGTAGATCACCAAAAGTTGTTGATGAATGGTATTGGCAGTACGCCGTTCATCCTATTTTCGCCCATACTAAAGGCGAAAAAACTAAAAAAATAATTGCCATAAAGATTAGTAAGTTTCTAGGAAGGTTTTATAAAGTTTAAATTTTTATTACACAAAATAACATGAATATTCTCTTCATTTGCGGCTCAGCTGAACCGGGTAAAGATGGTGTGGGCGATTATATCCGACGTTTATGTGGAGAACTATTAAGAAGAGGTCATCAGGCTCAGATTCTTTCTCTGTGTGATAAACACGCTAGCTGTTTTTTTACAGAAAATCAATTTATCGAAGGTAGTCCTGTTATTGTGAGTAGGATTCCCATTGGCAGTTCTTATAATCAACAGCAGGCTTGGACTCAGGAAATTTTGAATGCCGCCCCTGTCGATTGGATTAGTCTCCAATTTGTCCCTTACAGTTTTCATCCTAAAGGCTTGCCGTTTTGGTTGCCTGGTTTTTTAAACAAACTCAAAGGAACACATCAGTGGCATTTAATGTTTCATGAATTATGGATAGGAATAGAGCGAGAAGCAGCATTTAAAAAAAAATGTGTCGGGTTTTTGCAAAAAATACTAATTCGAAAATTAAAAAAAAGTATTGCCCCTCAAGTGGTGCATACTCAATCTAAAATATATCAGCATTATTTATCTAAAATAGCGATACCATCATATTATTTACCGCTGTTTGGAAATATCTCTGTGACTGCGTCGAAGACTAGAGATCCAGAATCGCTTGTATTTGTAGTCTTTGCCACAATTCATGACAAGGCTCCTTTTGAAGATCTTGTAATAGATTTAAAAAAAGAAATGCAGTACCTCAATCAAGAAACCATATTTATTTTTGTAGGTCGTCATGGTGCAATGCTGAGTACTTGGATTACTATTTTAGATAAGTATGCTATTCAATATGAAGTATTAGGTTCAGCAAGTGAAGAAAAAATATCACAAGTATTGATGAATGGCGACTATGGAATTTCTTCTACTCCTTACAAAATTTCAGATAAAAGTGGTGTTTTAGCTGCCATGCGCGAACATCGATTGAACATCATAAGTGTGGCTAAACCTTGGGTTGATAAGGAAGATGTTTCGGTTTCATTTGATGATATTATTCATTACAAAAAGGGAAACCTAAGATTAATTACAACGCCTGAAACAGAGACAAATAGATTAAGCAATGTGTGTGATGTGTTCTTAAAGTCGATTCACAGTTAATTTTTAAATGCAACAACAAAGAATTTTTGGTTTAGATTTTGCCCGGGCATTAGCGATAGTTTTAGTTTTATTATCTCATTTTTTTAAAAAAATTGATGTTTTAGGCTTTTTTGGAGTAGAATTCTTTTTTGCTCTAAGTGGTTACCTTTTGGGACAAATTATGTGGAGAGTTTTTAATAATGATACTTCTTTCAAGATTGTATTTAATTTTTGGCAAAGGAGATGGTTTCGAACTTTACCCAATTATTTTTTGTTTTTATTTTTAATGCTACTATTTCATATTTATATAAAAAAGGATTTTATAGAATGGAATGTAATTAAAGAGTATTTCTATTTTGGTCAAAATTTATTAAAAGAATCAAGTTTTTTTTATGGTATCTCCTGGAGTTTGTGCGTAGAAGAGTGGTTCTATTTGTTATTTCCCATTCCAATTTTTGTATTTAGAAAATTAGGTTTCAAAAATATAAATTCATTTTGTTTTACCATTCTACTATTTTACGGATCGTGTTTTATAATTAAAAATTATCTTTTAGCAACTGGAATCCATAATCTAAGGATGGTAGCATTAGGAAGGCTGGATTCAATTACGTCAGGAGTATTAGTTGCAGTTATCATACTAAATTGTAATGAGAAAAAAATAAATGCTTTAGCCTTATTAGGTGTATTGCTATTCATTTTAAGTTTAGGGTTAATGCTATTTTCCAATAAGGATTATAGTGAAAATATTTTACTTTTTTTCTTGATTCCTTTATCCTTTTCATTAATGCTTCCTAAAATAGAGCGACTAAAATTTCCGGAAAACAAGTTCATTTTTATAAGAAGTGCTATTACAAATTTAAGTTTGTGGTCGTACTCTATTTATCTGAGTCACATTCCTATACTATTTACTTTGTATTACTTGACAGATAGCTTAAACAGTAGTTTGTTCATGAAATTATCTGTTAAGATTTTAGGTTTTATACTCACTATTCTGGTTTCGAAATGGTTATTTGTTTATTTCGAAACTCCTTTAACTAATAAAAGACCAAAAGAGCTTAGACCAACTAAACTCGTTTTACAAAAATATAACTCTAATTCAATATGAAGATTCTCTTATTCAGTCATTCGTTTTACCCTAATATTGGTGGTATTGAAAGCATCTCATTGATGTTGGCTAATAATTTTTATAATCGACAAGATGTTTCTGTAATTGTAGTTACGCGAACTAAAGAAATTGGGAGTCAGTTATTTCCGTTTCAAGTTGTTAGAAATCCATCAGTTAAAGAAATTACTAATTTGTTAAGTTGGTGTGATGTGGTATTCGAAAACAATCCTTGTTTAAGCATGACTTGGCCTAATCTTTTAATGCGTAAACCTAAAATAGTTGGCTTACAAACCTGGATAGGTGCTCCAAACGAGAAAATAACGTTTCAGCAAAAATTAAAAAAGCAGATATTAAGTGATTACAATGTAGTGACAGCCTGTAGTAGTAAAATTAAAACCTTCATTTATAATAAAGCCATAGTAATAGGAAACCCTTATGATTCTAATAATTTTCTACAACAAGCTGTAAATAAAAAGTATGACTTTGTATTTGTAGGGCGCTTAGTATCTGATAAAGGAGCGGATATGTGTATTGACTTATTAAATGAGTTGAATAATTTCAATGTAAATCAATATTCTTTAACGATTATTGGTGATGGTCCTGAAATGAAAAAGCTTAGAAAATTAGCTGCCACTTATAATTTAACTAATCAGATTCGTTTTTTGGGTTTT
This sequence comes from Flavobacterium zubiriense, assembly GCF_041729725.1. Lineage (NCBI taxonomy): Bacteria > Pseudomonadati > Bacteroidota > Flavobacteriia > Flavobacteriales > Flavobacteriaceae > Flavobacterium > Flavobacterium zubiriense. Next base: position 152,586 of record NZ_JBCFQL010000008.1, read on the forward strand.
TTACAAGCAGAAGCTATCGCTAAGGAATTAAATGAGCATCGTTATTTATTAGTGCCGTCCCGTTGGGAAGAGCCCTTTGGTATTGTTGCGCTAGAAGGTATGGCTTGTGGTTGTATTCCTATTGTTTCTGACGGCGGAGGCCTGCCTGATGCAGTAGGAAAAGCAGGAGTAGTGTTTGAAAGAAATTCGCTTTTATCTTTAATTCAATCCACAATTCAGCTTTTAGAAAATAAGGAACAACAAACAAACTTATTAGCGTATGCGCAAGCACATTTGAGTTTGCATACTGAAAAAAAAGTGAGTCAGCGCTATTTTGACATTATTTTAGACACCTTAAAATAATGAAAGTTATTTATACAGCGCCTAATAGAGCCCATCATTACCGATATGCTTCTAGTTTAAATAAAGCCAACTTTTTACTAGTATTTGTTAGCGGTTTTCCACGTTTGAGTCCCAGGGCTAAAATAACAGAACTAAAGCAAAAATTGTATCGTGCAGATATTCTTCAAACCATTTATTTATTAAGTCTAAAAATTAGGGCATCTAAAAAAACGAGCAATTATCTAGCATATTTGGCAAAAATCGAACAAGATTTTGCCTGTAAAAAGTTTTTAAAAAGGGCGGATGTTTTTGTATTCTACAACGGCAATGGATTGTCAAGTTGCAATTATGCTAATAAAATGGGAAAAATAACGGTTGTTGAAGTTGTTAATTCGCATGTCGAATATCAAGAAGACCTATTAAGGGAAGAACATGAGAGTTTAAATCTTCCTTGGAAGCCATTTCATAAAAAGGATAAAGAACGTAGATTAAAGGAATATGCTGCCGCAGATTATATTTTGCTTCCTTCGGAATTTGTTAAACAAAGCTTTTTGGCCAAAGGTTTTCCAGAAGAAAAATTGTTGAAAGTTCCTTATGGCTATACAATTCCGGTTCATGAAGCCAATACTGAAGGAAAAGCGCACACTACTTTCAATGTGCTTTATGTAGGTTCCATATCCGTACGAAAAGGAATTCGGTATTTGATTGAAGCGTTTAAAAAACTGGAAACACCTAATAAAAAGTTGATTATAGTAGGACCTGTGGATCAAATTTCTGGTATCGAAGGCATAGAAATAACAGATGATATTGAGTTTACAGGAATATTAAAAGGAACTCAATTAGAAAAGATATACCAGTGGGCAGATGTTTTTTGTTTGCCTACCATTGAAGATGGTTATGGTTTAGTTTTAGGAGAGGCATTGTCCTATGGATTGCCTCTAATTACAACCACAAATTCGGGTGGTATTGATTTGATTACTGAAGGAATTGAAGGTTTTATTGTGCCTATAAGAGATGCTACAGCGATTCATGAAAAATTAAAATTGCTTTCATCAGATAATAAATTGTTAGATAAAATGAAATTGGCAGCTTTGAGTAAAGCGGCAAGTATGAACGGTTGGGATACAACTGGAATCATTCTCTGTGAAAAATTAGAAACGGTCTTCTTAAAAAATAAAAACAATTGAATAGTATAACAAACCAGGAAGCAAAGGCTAGAAAATTAATATATGTTTTGCTGGTAGTACTTGTTTTTGAAGGAGTTTTGAGAAAAGCGCTACCTGTTTTGGGTATTGGAATCTTTTTTTTAAAGGATTTACTGTGTATTGTTGGATTGTATTTTTTTGTACAAACAAAACTTTCAGTTATTTCTAAAAAAACAGCTAATTTTTTCAAGGCAGTAATTATTTTTATGTATCCATTACTGCTTTATAATTTATTTATAGACCCCATATTATTGGTTTGGGGAGGGAAATTATATCTATTGTATTTTGTTATGGCTATTTTAATGACAATAGCCTTTCCGGCAAATTATAAAAATAGATTTGGCTTTTTTTCAAATCTTTTTGCAACATTAATTGTTGTTACAGTTCTAACAGGAGTTTTGCAATTAAATTTACCAGCTACACATTGGTTGAATAGGTCAGTAGGAGGAGGTTCTTTAGAAGCTTTTTCATCAGCTGGTCTATTAAGAATTAGTTCAACCTTTTCTTTTACAGCCCAATATTCTTTTTTTTTAGTTTTTGCTTGTGCCCTTTTTTTAGCTTTTTTCTTTATCAACATCAAGAATAAAAAAAGTTCTCTATTGTTTTTATTTATTCAACTGGGAGTATTATTACTATTGATGATAGGTGGGTTTAATACAGGCGGAAGATCGGCAGTATTAGGTATTGTATCAATCATAATAATCGGATTTATTTGTATTGGATTAAACAATCCTTTTTTTGCCTTAAAAAAAACAATTATACCTATCCTGATTTTCTTGTTTGTTTTTCCTCTAATTCAAATTTGGAAACCAGAATATTTTGCAGCGTATACAGAACGAAGTAGTGGTAATAAAAATGAAGGGATCTTAGATAGGGTTCTAGAGCCTTTTATCCAACTTAAAAGTAGTTCATTTCTAGGACATGGTTTGGGGGTAATGACAAATGGTTCAGATAAAATTAGTTCTTATGCGGCATCAATTCGGAATGCTGGTTTTTGGACAGAAACAGATTTCAGTACCATTGTTTGGGAAGGAGGTCTCTATTTAATCGTGATTTGGTATGGATTTCGATTGTTTGTGATTTTTACTTCATTTAGAATTTTACTTTCCATAAAAGACAATAATTTTTACAGTGCTGGGGCTTTTCTATTTGCCTACATTCTTGTACAAGGTTTAATAGGAACATTGACCATACAACCTCCAATAGCCATTTATTTTTGGATTTGTTTTGGGGCATTAATTTGTATCCAAAAATTTGACGAATATGATTCTCAACTATAATACGATAACTATCTAAAGAATGAAAAAAAATAATTTAAATATTGCTATTGTAGTATCACATCCTATTCAGCATTTTTGCCCGCAATACATCAGTTTGAGTAAGATTCCCAATGCTAATGTTAAGGTGTTTTTTGCCTCTATGTTGGGTTACAAACGTTATTTTGATGCCAATTTTGGAAATGAAATCGTATGGAATAATTTGCGAATAGAGGAGTTTAAACATGTATTCTTGAATGGTGATCAAGTTTTACCTTCAGATAAAAATCTAGAAGCTCCAACTCTTGAAAACGAATTAGAAACTTTTCAACCTGATGCAATTATAACGTATGGCTACTTTCAAAAATTTCAGAGAGCCTGCCATAAATGGGCCAATAGCAAAGCCATTCCACTTGTTTATATTACAGATGCAGAAAATAGACAGCACCGAAAAAGGTACAAGAATTTGGCTAAGTTTTTTGCTTTAAGATGGTATTTTAAAAAGATAGATTACTTTTTTACCGTTGGTAATGCCAATGAGGATTATTACAAATTGTATGGGGTCAATTCGAAATCATTTATCAGGATGCACTATCCTATTGACATAGAGGTGTACACTAAGGTATATGATGAAAAAGAATTGCATAGAAAAACCATTCGGGAAAAATTTGGAATTCCTCAGGACATGTTTGTCATCAGTGTAGTTGGTAAATTAGTAGAATGGAAAAATCAATCGCATCTGATTGATTTATTACAAAACCTAGAAAGGAAAGCTAAAAAAGCACATGTCATTATTTTAGGAACAGGTACCACTTTAGAAGAATTAAAATTTGAAGCGGCCAAGTTAAAATCGAATGTGGTGCATTTTGCTGGTTTTGTAGATCCAATAGATTTACCTAAATATTATGCAGCAAGCGATTTGTATTTGCATCCAGCCCGAATTGAACCGCATTCCTTAGCCATTAGCGAAGCCATTTTTATGGGATTGCCCGTTGTATTAAGTGATCGATGTGGGAGTTATGGAGAAAATGATGATGTTCAAGAAGGAAAAAATGGATATGTATATGAGTTTGCTAATATTGAAGAAATGTCCATCAAGGTTATAAAGTTGATCGAAGATAAAGCCTTACACAAAACATTTAGTAATTATTCGGTGAAAATTTCCAGAGATTTTCAAAAAAGAGCGCATGGAGAATGCCTTACGGATTTGATTAAAAGAATTAAAAAAAATAAATAACAATGCGTATAGTTCTATTTACCCATCCTGATTTTTTAGGTTCTCAAAGTATGCCCCGTTATGCGAATATGCTGTTGAGTGGAATGCAAGAAAGAGGACACGAGGTAGTTGTTTGGACTCCTAAAGCTCGTTTTTATAAGCTGCCTTTAAAATCATTCAAAAAATGGTTAGGATATATTGATCAGTATCTTTTATTTCCAATAGAGGTAAAATTCAAACTGCGCCATTGCTCCAGAGAAACTCTTTTTGTATTTGCGGATCAAGCACTAGGTCCTTGGGTGCCTTTAGTAAAAAATAGAGACCATGTGGTGCATTGTCATGATTTTTTGGCTTTGAAATCGGCATTGGGAACTATTCCAGAAAATCCAATATCCTTTACAGGTAAGGTGTATCAAAATTATATTAGGAGTGGTTTTTCAAAAGGGAAATATTTTATATCTATTTCTAAAAAAACACAACAAGATTTGCATGAATTCCATAAAGGAAAAATTGTAAGTTCCGTAGTTTGTTACAATGGTTTGAGTCGTCCTTTTTTCTCCTTGCCTCGTATAGCTTCTCGTAGTGTATTAAAAACAAAGTTAAATATCACCTTGTCTAAGGGATATATCATGCACATAGGAGGAAATCAGTATTATAAAAACCGAAAAGGGGTAATAGAAATATACGAAACCTGGAGAAGCACTTATAATACAAAAAAGCACTTGGTCTTGATAGGTTCAGTGCCATCGGATGAACTGAATTACCTCCGTCAGAAATCACCTTTCAAAGACGATATTCATTTTATTACTGATTTATCGGATGATTATATCAATAATGCTTATTCTGGTGCAAACTGTTTGTTGTTTCCTTCTTTAGATGAAGGTTTTGGTTGGCCCATTATTGAAGCAATGGCATCAGGATGCCCAGTAATAACTACCAATAAAGCTCCTATGAATGAAGTAGGTGGAGCAACCGCTTTTTATATTGACCCAAAACCGACTGATAGTAAACACTGGCAACAATGGAAAGAGGATTCGGCTAAAATGTTAGAAAAGGTACTTTCACTAAACACCTTTCAACGCACATTGGCAATTCAAAAATCTTTTAAGCAGTCTCAAAAATTCACTAAAGAATATTCTTTAAATGCCATTGAAGCGATGTATAAAGAAATTAAATTAATTGTATGAAAGTAATCCATTTTATTGCTGGAATTGATAAAACAGAAGGAGGAACAACGCAGTACATACGATTATTAAGTTCGGAGTTAAAAAATCATATTGATTTAATAGTAGCCACAAGAATTTCATCAGACCCAATAGAGATTACTGGGGTAAAAATTAAATTTTTTAATACTAATATTATAAGATGGTTTTCTATGTTACAAGAATTCTATCTATTCTTGGATAGTGAAAAACCAGACATTGTACATATTAATGGCATTTGGAGTCCTCAAAATTGGGCCTTTCAATATAAGGCTCAAACATTAGGGATTAAGGTAGTTGTTTCGCCTCATGGTATGCTGGAACCCTGGATTTTAGCGCAAAATCCTTTTAAGAAAAAAATAGCCTTGTTTTTATATCAAAAAAAAATAATCCAAAAGGCTTCCTATATCCATGCTACTGCTCAAATGGAGGCTACAAATATTCAAGCTTTAGGATTCAACAACCCTATTTGTATCATACCTAATGGGATTGACTTGAGCGAAATAATAAAAAGCAAAGAACAATATGGAACTAGAAAAATGGTTTTTTTATCACGAATTCATCCTAAAAAAGGGATCGAATTATTATTAGATGCTTGGCGTAATAGTGATACTAATGGTTGGACTCTAGAAATTGCAGGAAATGGAGAGCCATCTTATGTAAAAAAACTAATCCAGAATGCAAATGACCTAGAAAACGTTTGGTTTGTTGGTGCAAAGTATGGAGAAGAAAAATGGGATTTTTTACGTTCTGCCGATGTAATGGTTCTACCTACTTACAGTGAGAATTTTGGAATTGTGATTACCGAAGCCCTAGCGATAGGAATCCCTGTAATCACTACCAAAGGAACTCCTTGGGAAGATTTAGAAACTTATCAATGTGGCTGGTGGATTGATTTATCGGTTACTAATTTAGAAAAAGCCTTAGAAAAAGCTTTCCATACATCAGATGAGGTTTTAAAAGTTATGGGAAATCAAGGACGAAAACTAGTGGCAGAAAAATATGATATCAAAGCGGTAGTTCATTTGATAAACGATTTGTATAAAAAACTGCTAAAAGTACCTGTTTAAAATAATTGGTTAATACTGGATTCGATACAGAATTCACTGTAGGGCAAACCTATTAATTTCAGATACAAAAAATCAGCCACGAACCTGTCTGCCGACAGGCAGGTTGCACCAAATAACACAAATTGAGATGTCATTAATTACGCGAATTAGCAAAGGCGGATAAATGAATTAGTATTATTCGTAGCAAAAATAAAACTCATGCGTTTGCTTTGAAATTCAATCTACAATATTACAGTTGCAAGAGTACAATCACTACTTACTATGCTTGTTTTTTTTCAAATAAATCACAAAGCGTTGTTTTTAAGTGTTATAACAAATTACGGGATTTATGAAAGTATTACATATAACTAATTCCATTGACAAAAGTACTGGAGGTCCAGCGCGTTCGGTTCCTCAAACTTGTGTTGAATTGGCTAGGCTTGATGTAACAGTTGAATTGGTAACCCAAGAGAGTGCTGACATGGTTAAACTTGCCGAAAGAGCGCATTTAACAGTTCGTTTTTGTTCTATTTGGCAACTTTTTCTATTTGGTTCCAGATTATCTTCTAAAGAGATAGATTTGATTCATCTCCAGCATATCTGGAACCCCTACATTCAAGTAATGGCTTTTTGGGCCTATCAAAAAAAAATACCTTATATCATTACTCCAAGAGGGATGTTAGAACCTTGGATTATGGCACATAACTCTTGGAAGAAAAAAATAGCCTTGTTTTTATATCAAAAGAAAGCAATTCAAAGAGCTGTACACATACATGCAACAGCACAAATGGAAGCCCAAAATATTCAAGCTTTAGGATTTACAAAGCCGATTAGTATTATTCCAAACGGAATTGATTTGACTGATGTAAAAGAGATTAAAAAAAAATATGGAACTAGAAAAATGGTGTTTTTATCGCGCATTCATCCTAAAAAAGGGATTGAATTATTATTAGAAGCTTGGCGCAATAGCAATACCAAAGGGTGGACGCTAGAAATTGCAGGTAATGGTGATGAAAATTACATAGTAAGTTTAAATCAAAGTGCACAGGATTTGCAAAACGTTCATTTTGTAGGTGCAAAATATGGCGAAGCTAAATGGAATTTTTTACGTTCAGCAGATGTATTGGTGTTGCCCTCTTATAGCGAAAATTTTGGAATTGTGGTTGCCGAAGCCTTAGCTGTAGGAGTTCCTGTAATTACTACCAAAGGCACTCCTTGGGAAGATTTAGAAGTATATCAATGTGGTTGGTGGATTGATTTATCAGTTGCTAATTTAGAAAACACCCTAGTTAAAGCCTTTCATACCTCTACTGAAATTTTAGAGGTCATGGGAAATCAAGGACGCAAACTTGTAGCAGAAAAATATGAAATTAAAGCTGTTGCATACAAGATAAACGAATTGTATAAAAAAATACTTAATTAATAGCCACTTGGATTTATCTACCTATAGTCACTCTTTTAGTTTAAAAAATAAAATTGCGAGATTGATATGGAATCTGGTTTATATTATTTTATTTCGACCATTTGCTTCCCGTTTATTCAAAAAATGGAGGGTTTTAGTACTGAAATGTTTTGGTGCAAAAATAGAATGGAGTTCACATGTTTATGCCTCAGTAAAAATATGGGCTCCCTGGAATTTAGAAATGGGTACTAATGCTACTTTTGGCCCAGAAGTCGATTGCTATAATCAAGGAAAAATAAGCATTGGTACCGATACGATAGTTTCACAAAAAGCATATCTGTGCGCATCTTCTCATGACTATACTAAAAAAGATTTCCCTTTATTATTAAAGCCAATTGTAATAAAAAAAGGGGTTTGGATTGCGGCAGATGCCTTTGTTGGGCCTGGAGTAAGCATAGGAAATAATGCGGTAATTGCTGCACGTGCTGTAGTTGTAAAAGATGTGGAGGAAAATACCATAGTAGGAGGTAATCCTGCAAAAATTATAAAACTAAGAAGCTTTGAATAAAATTCCTATTACCGTAATCGTTTCAGTCAAAAACGAAGCACTCAATCTCCCATCTTGCTTAGAAAAATTAATGCGTTTTGCTGAAATTATTGTGGTGGATTCAGGTAGTACTGATGCTACAATGGAAATTGCAACTGCCATGGGAGCCGAAGTAGTACAATTTAAATGGAATGGTAAATTTCCAAAAAAACGCAATTGGGCGCTGCAAAATGCGAACCTTCTCTACGAATGGATTTTGTTTCTTGATGCAGATGAATTTGTTAGCGATGAATTTGTTGATGAAGTAGCAATTAAAATCCAAGATCCTGCTTTCAATGGTTACACCATACAGTTTGAAAACTATTTTATGGGTAAGAAACTCAAGTATGGTTATGGGTTTCAAAAGTCGGCACTTTTTAAGAAATCCAAAGGAGTCTATGAAAAAATCGAAGAAGATTTGTGGAGCCATTTGGATATGGAAGTACACGAACATCCCATTATAGAAGGCAAAGTTGGAGTGATTAAAGCCAAAGTTGTACATAAAGATTTTAAAAACTTAGACCATTATATTGCCAAACACAATGCTTATTCCACTTGGGAAGCCCAAAGATACCTACAATTGAAGCAATCTAAAAACAGCGATTTGTCTTTAAATCAAAAAATTAAGTACGGTCTCCTCAATACAGGATTGCTTCCTGCAGTTTATTTTATGGGCGCCTATTTTTTAAAATTGGGGTTTTTAGATGGTAAGGAAGGCTTCTATTTGGCTCGCTTTAAGTCACATTATTTTTTTCAAATACAGACTAAAGTAGAATCATTGAAAATGAAATAATGTTTATCAATTAGTCATACTTTTTTTATTTGCAAAAACACTTTAGTTGAATTTAAAAAAGGCATTGAATAGTATCATTTTTAGTAACACACAAAAAAAAAGACAAATTACAGATTTACAATTGCTATTAGAGGTTGAATGCTAAATATTTGGAACTGAAATAAAATAATTTGAAGGGTAATGAAATTAAAATCAAAATATGAATATAGCATTTAATATTAATAGATTAGCGATGATAGGTCTTGGAGTGACCTTAAATTCTCTATTAAAAAACTGTTCTAATCCTAAAAAAATAAATATTTACATACTGTGTGCTGATCTAAATTATAAGGATAAAGAGAATATTCATAAGTTATTATTTAAATACGGTTTAATCAACATAGAATTAATAGATTTTAATGTAAAAGAACATTTTGGTTTTTTTAGCTCTTTACAGGGAGATTGGACACCTTATGGTAGATTATTATTACAGGATTATATTGTAGACGATGCCGTACTGTATTTAGATGCCGATCTTGTTGTAGAGTTAGATGTCTTATTGTTAGATGGTTTTGATTTTCATGGCAAAGCGATAGCTGCCGTAAATGGTGGACAAATGCGATATGCTCTTGATCATCCTTTTTTATGTAAGGAGATTGGATTAGATCTTGATTTAGCTGTATTTAATTCAGGAATACTTTTAATGAATTTAAAAGTTTGGCGAGAAAAAGATATAAAAAGTCAATGTTTAACTTTTGGAAAAAAATATTCTGACCAATTAACATCTCACGACCAAACAATACTAAACGCATTATTTGCAGGTAATTTTGCTTTTTTACCTTCTAAGTTTAATATTTCTTGGTATGCAAATACTAAAAGGCCTGTTGGAAGAATAGGTATTTTACATTTTGTAGGTTCTCCAAAACCATGGGACTTATTTGGTAGATATTTACATAAGGGATTTTCAGTTTGGAAAAGTTACTTGGATGTGGATTGGAAAAAAGCATATTATAAATATAACTATAGTGATTTTGTTAGAGCATGGCATATTCGTAAATCCTATGCCAGATCATTTATTTTAAAAAAAAAGCAAAATAAATTATCAAGAGACTTCATAAAAAAATCCGAATTACCGTAAACCTGCATGTTTAATCTTTAACTAAAACAAAATGAAAAAAATATTAATAACTGGAGGAGCTGGATTTGTGGGTTCCCATTTATGTAAAAGATTATTGAATGAAGGCAATGAAGTGATTTGTTTAGACAATTACTTTACAGGAGCCAAATCTAATATTATTGAACTATTAGATCATCCTTATTTTGAGATGGTGAGACACGATATTACAGCACCTTATTATGCTGAAGTTGATGAAATTTACAATCTGGCTTGTCCAGCATCTCCAGTACACTATCAGTATAATCCAATTAAAACGATTAAAACGTCAGTAATGGGAGCAATAAACGTATTGGGATTGGCAAAACGGGTCAAGGCTAAAGTATTGCAAGCCAGTACCAGCGAAGTCTATGGTGATCCTCTGGTGCATCCTCAAACCGAAAGTTATTGGGGACATGTAAATCCTATAGGGATTCGTTCTTGCTATGATGAAGGCAAGCGTTGTGCTGAGACTTTATTTATGGATTATCATAATCAAAATAAGGTAGCCATTAAAATCATTCGGATTTTTAATACTTATGGTCCTAACATGAATCCCGTAGATGGGAGAGTAGTTTCAAATTTTATCGTTCAAGCTTTACAGGGAAAAGACATTACCATCTTTGGCAATGGTTTGCAAACGCGTTCGTTTCAATATGTAGATGATTTGGTAGAAGGTATGATTCGAATGATGGGTTCAGATTCTTCTTTTTTAGGACCTGTAAATTTGGGAAACCCTAATGAATTTACGATGATTGAATTGGCTCAAACCATTATTGAATTGACGGGTTCCAAATCAAAAATCATTTTTATGGATTTGCCACAAGATGATCCCAAACAAAGACAACCTGATATTTCTCTAGCCAATGAAAAACTCAATGGCTGGGAGCCTAAAATACAATTGCGTGAGGGCTTGATTACTACCATCAGCTATTTTGACAAGCTTTTGTTAAATCAATAAAAAACTTTTTTATAAAGACCTGATTTATTGCTACAGTTTTTCTCAATTTCTTATTGAGGAAGCAGTTTTTACGCTTTATAATTTCAAAAATAAATTTTATGAGAGTTACTATAATAACGGTATGTTACAATCGAAAAGCAACCATAGCAAATGCTATGAAAAGTGTTTTTGAACAAAATTACCCCAATATTGAATATATAATTGTTGACGGCAATTCTACTGATGGGACGAAAGAAATTATTGAATCGTATCGGGATAAAATAACCCATTACATTTCAGAACCTGATAAAGGAATGTATGATGCTATAAACAAAGGACTCCAATTAGCAACAGGAGATGTTATTGGTTTAATGCACTCTGATGATGAATTTTATGATGATAAAGCTATTAATAAAATTGTAGCTCGGTTTATATACGATCCAAGTATAGACGGTGTTTATGGTGATGGTGTTTATGTTTCGAATGATACTGAAGGGCGAATGATACGCAATAGAATAGGAGGCGCTTTCAGTCTACAAAAAGTCAAGTCGGGTTGGTTGCCTTTGCATCCTACCGTTTATTTAAAGAAAACCATAATCGATAAATATGGTTTGTATAACCTTGACTTTAAAATAGCCTCCGACACCGAATTTTTACTTCGCTATTTGTACAAATACAAAATCAAGATGAATTACATCAATGCCTATATCGTTAAAATGAGAATGGGGGGAATGAGTACCAATACTAAACGCGCTTTTGAAGTTTTATGTGAAGATTACAAAATCTATAAATATCACGGTTTAGCTGCATTTAGAGTGGTCTTCCTTAAAAAATCGATTGCTTTAAAACAGTACTTGGTTCACTAATAAAAAACAGCAACTAAGTAAGTCAAAAGTTTTAAAGGTGTAAAGTTAAAAGAGGTTTTACGGACTTAAAAAACTACAAGTGAATGTTTTAAACAAAATTATATCGTTTCAAAATATACGACTTTATATAGTTTTTACTACTTATTTATCTATTTGCTTTTTGTTTCTGGACAAGATTTTAGCACTAAATAGTATTCTCCTTATTTCAACAAAATTAATATTACTTACATAATCTATAATTACCATGAAAAAAAATATCCTCCCAATATTAGTATTGCTTTTATTGCTTTTACAGTCTTGTACTACTAAGAAACAAATATTGTATTTACAAGATGTAGATCAATATTCTAATACGGCTTTGACTTATGCAACGGCTAAAATACAGCCTAACGATATCTTAAAAATTGATGTGAGTGATCTCAATCCTGTAGTTGCAGCCCCTTTTAATGTTACCTCAGGAGTTGGCGCACTAACATCAGTAGAAATGATGAAATTAACAGGTTACTTAGTTACTCCTAAGGGAAATATCACGATGCCTATTTTAAATGAAATTAATGTTGGTGGTTTAACTCCTGCTAATGTGGAGACTAAAATAAAAGATCGTCTCATAAAAGAGGGCTACTTAGTAAATCCTACAGTATTAGTTCGAGTTCTCAATAATAAATTTACCGTTTTGGGAGAAGTGAATTCTCCAGGTGTAATTCCTTTTACCGAAGAATCTATTAGTTTACTTGAAGCAATAGGAATGGCAGGAGATCTAACCAACACAGGAATTCGGGAAGATGTTAAGCTAATTAGAGAGTCAGATGGAAAACGTTTAGTGTACCATATTGACTTGACAACGGCTTCGTGGATGTCTAATCCAGATTATCGCATTAGACAAAACGATGTTATTGTGGTCATGCCTAATAAGTTAAAAACAAATAGTGGAGGTTTAATCAAAGATCCATTGCAAGTGGTGGGTTTACTAGCCACTCTTGTAGCACTCTTTATATTAATTAAATAAAAACAACATGGATTTTAAAAAAGAATTTTTCAAGTACTTCCAGTACTGGCCTTGGATTATGGTTAGTTTAATTGTGTGTGTGGGAGCTGCCTTTTATTTTATAAAAACAGTTTCACCTACTTATCAAACTACAGCATTAATTAATATTGATAAAAAACAAGAGGAAAATGCAAAAATAAACACTTTTAGCAAAGAAGATTTTGAGAAAAAAGAGGTGGACTTGAATGACGAAATAATACTGGTTACGTCTAATGATTTCTTATCAAAAGTGGTAAACAGTTTGAAACTGAATATTAATTATTTTGAAAAGGGATACATGCAAAATACAAGTATAAATGATGTTCCTTTTGTTATTAATACCACTGTATCTAATGATTCGTTGCCTCAAACCACCTATGATATCAAAGTTGTAGAAGAAGGATTCCTAATAAGTAGTCCTTCTATCGAAAAGAGCTATTTAATTCACGGTCATAGTACCAGTCGAACTTTTGCAGGTTTACCATTTACAATTCAACTGACTCCTAAGGCTAAACAAAATCTATCTTTTTATGTAAATAAAGAATATGTAGTTAGTCTGGAACCTACGGTATCTGCAATAAAAAATCTAAAATCCGCACTAAGTGTTGACACATTTGATAGTCAAAATACAAATTTACTTCTAACTCATGAAGGAACAAATCCCGAACGTTCTAGAAAAATTTTAGACCAATTGATTGTATTGCTGGATAAAAATATTGTTTCTAACAAGCAAAAACTGTTTAATAATACCGTTTCTTATTTAAACAAACGCATATCTGTTTTTTCAAAAGAGAAAGATTCTATTGAAAGCGTAAAAGAGAAGTATTTGCAAAACAATGACATTTTAGTTTTGGACAAATACATTGTTGACAAAACCAATGAGAAGAATACTAAGAGAGAGAGTGCTATGCTTAATGAAAGGCAAATTGCATTAACAAGATTTGCTATAAATGATATAAGAAGAACAAGTAGTACTTCGGCTCTGGGAACAGGCTACAACTTAGAAGCACCTACTGTCAATCAACTACTTTTAAATTACAATACAAGTATTCTGGAAAGCGAGCTTATTTTACAACGGGCACAAAAAAACAACCCAACGTATCTTAATTTGCTCGTACAATTAAAAATGCAAAAACAAGCTATTTTGAATACTTTGGAGGGGTATTTAAACTTTCTAAACCAAAATAATACAGCAAATAGATCGGAACAAAGTGTCGCCAATTCAGAGGCTAAAAGCATTCCTACAAAAGACAGGGTATTGGGTAATATTGACAATAGTTTAGACTTGAAAGAGGTAACTTATTTGGCTTTATTACAAAAAAGAGAAGAAGCCGTTTTGAATGGTGCCGTTTTAGAATCTAATTTAAAGACTCTAAATTCATCTCAAACTAATTATTCTGCCATTTTTCCTCAGCCCAAATCCTTTATGGTAGGTGCGTTTATGTTTGGGTTGCTTTTTCCTTTAGGAATCATATATCTTAATTTACAGTTGGACACTAAAATACATAATGAAGATGATATCCAGAAACTATATTCCCATATTCCTTTTTTAGGAATTGTTCCTAAAGTAGATGATAAAGAAAAGTTAGATAATACTGCTACTTCCCGTTCAATGATAGCAGAGGCTACACGAACCTTATTTTCGAATATATCCTATTTACTACCTAAAAAGAAAGAGGAAAAAGGAAGCGTATTATTGTTTTGCTCTTCCATTCAGGGGGAAGGAAAATCTTTTTGCGCCTTTCATAATGCTGTAACCATTAGTAATCTTAATAAAAAAGTATTGCTTATTGGTGCTGATTTAAGAAATCCTCAATTGCATGAATATTTTAATCTTGAAAAAAGTGATTTTGGACTGTCTAATTTTCTGTCTAATAAAAGCGGGGACTGGAAAGAATTCTTAATAAAGGATACTAATTTTTCTGAGAACATGGATACACTTTTCTCGGGTGAAATCCCTCCAAATCCTACTCAATTATTGACTAATGCCAATTTCGAATTATTGATTGAAGAGGCTAAAAAGCTGTATGATTTTATAATTATAGATTCTGCTCCTGTCCAAATGGTGTCTGATACGCTCAATTTTAGTCATTTGGCTGATGTAACAGTATTTGTTACGAGATACGATTTTACGGATAAGAACACTTTAGTTCAGGTAAATAATTTTATCAAAAAAGGGCAACTTAAAAATGTTGGGATTGTCATAAACGGAGTTAGCAAAAAAAGTGCTTATGGCTATAATTATGGCTCAAACTATAGTTATCAATATCAAGAAAAAACCATAAAAAAACCTTGGTTTAAAAGAAGCCTAAGCTCATAATTCGCTTTTACAAATTTATTTCAAGTAGTAAAATGAACTTATTTCTAAACTTAAATACTAAAAAATGTCTAAAAAAATAGTGCTGTTCCTATTGCTTATTGTTATTGGTATTGTTTTTTATTTTTCCTGGTTGACAGATCCTACTTTAGAGTCTGAAACCTATTTGCCCAAATGGCTTTTAAACTGGAGTAATTCGTATTACAATTTGCGTACTGCTGTTCCTTTTATAGCGGTAGGTTTTCTTTTAGAAGCCTATACACAACACATGAGTTCAAATAAAAAAAATCATAACGAAAATTCTTATTTCATGCAAAATTTAGGTATTGCAACTATTATTGTTTGCATAGCCGAAGCAGGACAGTTTTTAATTCAAAAAAGAAATCCAGATGTAATGGATGTCTTTTTTGGAATATTAGGAAGTTTCATTGGAGGATTAGGATATTATTTAGTTGCTATGCTAATGAATTCTAAAAAATTAAAAAATGCGAAATAGACATAAATTCACTTTCATGTTTTGCTGTGCTGTAGCCGACATGACAGCAATGATAGTAGCCACAATGCTATTTTTGAATTTTGCCAGTCAGGAAGAGGTGGGTTGGAATACTTTATTTCTCAACAAAATGATTCCTATTACGATACTGAGTTGGTTGTTTTCAGTGACTTATTTCCGATTGTATCGAGTGGATGTGCTTTTTAGTTTAGAAGATTTTTTTGCTAATAGCTGGCGTGCTTTTTTAACACAAAGGATTCTTTGGTGCAGTTATATTTACTTTTTTCATGATGAAAAACTATACATTTTAGGAGATAGAGCTAATTTATTTCAATTGAGTTTTTTACTGTTCTATTTTTTGTTATCCAGAATTTTGTTTACCCTCGTAATTGTAAAAATTAAAAAATGGGTTGTTAAAAGGTATACCGTTGCAATATGGGGATTTAATAAAACGAGTATTGAATTAGCGTCGCATTTGGAAACCAACTCTTATTTTATCCATTTTATGGGTATTCTCAATGAAAATTCATCAGTCAATTATGAAACCAAAGATGATTTTAGCGTTGCACTTTCCAATGCAATTCACAACGCATCCGAAGAAAATGTCAGTGAACTTTACATTGTAACCAAGCCTGATTTTATTTCAGATTTGAATTATTTCTTTGAACTGGGTGATAAGCATTGCATGCGCTTGAAATTTGTACCGGATTTTTCATCCATTTCAAAAAAGCATTTTAGCGCAAGCAATTTCAATAATTTTCATGTCATATTGCCTCGTTATGAACCACTACAAAATGCCTATAATCGTTTAACCAAAAGAATTTTCGATATTGTTTTTAGTCTTCTGGTCATTCTTTTCATCCTGTCATGGTTATATCCCATCTTGGCATTTCTTATCAAAAGGCAAAGCAAAGGACCTGTTTTATTCAAACAAATGCGAACGGGTAAAAAAAATGAACCTTTTTGGTGTTATAAATTTAGAAGTATGTACATCAATGTGGGTGATGAAAGCCAACAAGCGAAAAAAGAGGATGCCCGAATCACGCCAATTGGTAAATTCATCCGTCGTACCAGTTTAGACGAAATGCCACAATTTTTTAATGTTTTAATTGGAGATATGAGTGTTGTAGGGCCACGTCCTCACATGATTAAACATACCACAGACTACAACGATCATATTAATAATTTTATGGTGCGTCATTTTGTCAAACCAGGAATTACAGGTCTGGCTCAGGTTTCGGGTCTGAGAGGAGAAACTAAAAAAGTATCTGACATGAAACGCCGTGTAAGTACTGACATCGAATATGTACAGCGTTGGAGTTTAATTACGGATATTAAAATTTGTTTTTTAACAGTTGTTGTAACCTTAAAAGGAGATAAAAATGCTTTTTAAACTTAAATAATAGAACTTATGGACATTACTTATTATTTTATTGGGTTGCTCACAGGAGTTTCTGTGACCACCTTTTTTACCGGAAAAGAATTGTATAAATATTATACAAAATACAGGATCCAACAAAAACAATTGGATCGAATTTTAAAACTGAATGATGAAATTAAAAAATTAAAAAACTTGAAACCTATTAAAACAGCAAATTATAATACGAGTATGTAAGTAGTGAAAACTATATAATGTGGTTTTTTGATACGATATAATGTTGTTTAAAACATTAACTTGTAGTTGTTTAAATCAATAAAGTTTCATTTGACTTTACGACTTTAAAACTAACGACTTACTTAGATCAAACACATTGTAACAAAAATGTATTATAGATTACTGACACAGCCCCCAAAATGTTATAGACTATTTGAGGGCTTTTTTTATGTCAAATGACTATTACCATTTAGAGACTGTTTAAATTTATTTTTTTTATAAATTTTCTTTTTCCCTGTCCCTAAAGGGTGAAAAATTTCTTAAAAATTCATCAAAATTACATCCGCCACGGCGGAATAGGCAAATTAATTTTGATGAATTTTAAACAGGCTCTTAGAAATATAAAATAATCCAATTTTTTAACTCCCTCTCCTTTGCTTCGCCAGTTCGCTATCGCTCGAGTGTAGAGTCCCGATCCCGACTACTCGGGACGGGAGGGGTGAGGTAAAACAAAAAACTGTTTTATATTTAAATGGTATAAAGCCGTTTCAAAACTAATTTTGAAGCGGCTTTAGTGTAAAAATGGTTTATGCTTATTTTGAAAGTTGAGGTGGTTCATAACTCCTGATGATTTCTCTTTATTTCCAATTTCTAAATTCCTAATTTGCGACCTTAAATTAGCAAGATAAAATGAAGGTCTGTATTGCCGAAAAACCAAGTGTAGCACGTGAAATTGCATCCGTTTTAGGAGCGAATACCAAACACGATGGCTATTATGAAGGCAATGGTTATGCGGTAACTTACACTTTTGGTCATTTATGTACCTTAAAAGAACCCAACGATTACAGACCGTATTGGAAAAGTTGGGATTTGAATAACCTTCCGATGCTTCCCGAAAAATTTGAAACTAAGGTAGTGGAGAATTCAGGGATTCAGAAGCAATTTAAAATTGTAAAAAGTTTATTTGACAAAGCTGAATTGGTCATCAATTGCGGAGATGCCGGACAAGAAGGAGAACTTATTCAGCGTTGGGTAATGAATGAGGCCAATTATAAAGGCGAAGTAAAACGCCTGTGGATTTCTTCGTTAACAACTGAAGCTATTAAAGAAGGTTTTGAAAATTTAAAACCATCCGCCAACTACGATAATTTATATTATGCTGGTTTTTCCAGAGCCATTGGCGACTGGTTATTGGGTATGAATGCCACTCGTTTGTACACCGTAAAACACGGCGGTTACAAGCAAGTATTGTCTATTGGACGCGTTCAAACGCCAACATTAGCAATGGTTGTAGAGCGTTTTAAGGAAATAGAAAATTTCAAGCCGCAACCCTATTGGGAGTTGCAAACTTTATATAGAGAAACCCTTTTTAGTTATGAAGAAGGACGTTTTTTAAACAAGGAAGATGGAGCAATTTTAGCGGATAAAGTCAAGGAAAGTGATTTCGAAATTGTTTCTGTCGAAAAAAAGAATGGAAATGAGTTTGCTCCCAAGTTATTTGATTTGACAGGTTTGCAAGTGTATTGCAATACCAAGTTTGGATTTTCGGCTGATGAAACACTTAAAATAGTTCAAACTTTATACGAACAAAAAGTAGTGACTTATCCCAGAGTCGACACCACTTTTTTACCAAGCGATATTTATCCAAAAGTACCTGATATTCTTCAAAAATTGACTAATTATGCAGCATTAACTGAAGTTCTTTTAGGAAAGAAGATAAAAAAATCGCCTAAGGTTTTCAATGATAAAAAAGTCACCGATCACCATGCGATAATACCAACGGGTGTGCAATCGAATTTGCAATACAATCAACAACAGGTGTATGATATTATTGTAAAACGTTTTATTGCTGTATTTTATGAGGATTGTTTGGTTGCCAATACAATAGTAATAGGAAAAGCGGCAGAAGTGCTATTCAAAACCACTGGCAAAGAAATTCTGAAAAAAGGATTCCGAGTTGTTTTCGATACTTCGTCTACGCTCAGTACAAATGCCAAAGAAAAAGAAGCCGATTTGTTACCCAGTTTTGTTGTGGGTGAAAAAGGCCCACACGAACCTTCGTTTTTAGAAAAAGAAACCAAAGCACCGAATCAGTTTACCGAGGCTTCTTTATTGCGAGCTATGGAAACGGCAGGAAAACAAGTGGATGATGAGGATTTACGCGAATTGATGAAAGAAAATGGTATTGGACGACCGTCAACAAGAGCTAATATTATTGAAACGCTTTTTAAACGCCAATACATCATTCGAAATAAAAAACAAGTTTTGCCTACGCCAACAGGAATTCAGCTTATTGATATCATTCAAAATGAATTAATAAAATCGGCTGAATTGACCGGTTCTTGGGAAAAGCAGTTAAAAGATATTGAAAAAGGAACTTTTACTGCTGCTGCTTTTATTAATAATATGAAGCGTATGGTAGATGCTTTGGTATACGAAGTAAGAAGTGAAAGGACTCGTGCTAATATTTCGCATGCGGGAAGTATTCAAAAAGAAGAAGCTGCTGTTGAAAAAAAGAAAGCGGCGGGAATGGAAGCTGAATCCTGTCCGAAATGCAAAAAAGCGACATTGATAAAAGGAAAATCTGCTTATGGTTGTGGGGATTATAAAGCAGGCTGTGATTTTCTATTGCCTTTTACTTTTGGGACAAAAAAAATATCAGAAAACCAATACTTGCGATTACTTCAAAAAGGCTCTACGGTCAATTTAAAAGACTTTAAAATCAATGATGAAATAGTGGAAGGTTTGCTTCGTTTTGATGAAAATTTCAAACTTAAATTAGAACCTAAAAAAACAACTCCGAAAGTATCAGCTCCATCATCTGATGCTTTAGCTTGCCCGAAATGCCAAAAAGGAACGATTATAAAAGGTAACACCGCCTATGGTTGTAGTGATTATAAATCAGGTTGTGATTTTAAAGTTACTTTTGAAGTTGTTAGAGAAAAATTAAAAGATCAAAAACCAACGAAAGAATTGGTTTATTCTATTTTGAAGGAATAATCAATCTGTTTGTTTTTCAATAATTACCATCAAGTATCGGGTATTACATTTTTTTTAAACAACGTCCTCTTGGTTCATCACCTTCATGAAGTACAATTTTGGAATGCAGAAACTGTGCTGCATCAGCTGAATCTTTTACTTTAGTTGCTGAGCGTTCTAGCATATCTGCTTCAAACTCTGTTAATACATTTTTTCTTATTCCGTTATTTCGCCATTCTGATAAAGGTCGGCATCCTTTGAATATTTCCCGAGCAAGCGCAAGTGCATCTAGTAAAGCTTGATTAGCACCTTGTCCTTTAAACGGACTCATCGGGTGGGCTGCATCTCCAATTAGAGTTACTTTTTCCTCTTTCGATAATAATTCTGAACTAAGTAATTCACGATCATAAACTGGATAACCGGAAATTTGGGCTTCTTGAGTCGCTGCTAAAATTTGAGGTATAGGACTGTGCCACTTCGTTCTACGGCAAGCTTCTTCTTTTAGAGCTTGAGTTCCTTGGGCACTTAGTTCTTTTGCCTCTTTTTCATTCATTGGAAAACTTAGTTGCCACATTATAGAATCTAAATTGTAAGGCATCATGTAAATTCGTTCGTTGCCATTGGCTGTTTGAAATACAGTTGCCGAGTCTAATAAAGGACTGGTAATATCTTCGAGAGCACTCAAAGGACAAATTCCCAATATCACAATACAATCCAGATAGCGTAGAGGAGTAGCATCTTCACCAATGAGTATTCTTCGTACCGAACTACGAATTCCATCCGCTCCAACCACCAAATCTGCTTTGTAACTCTTTATTTCGGTATTTACTTGAAATTTGAGAAGTACATTATCTTCAGTTTCCTTAAAATCTACTAATTGATGTCCCCAATGTAGCTTATTTTGTCCGCCGAGCTGTTGAAGTAGTGCTAAACGCAACGATTGTCGTGCGATATGAATATTGGTTCGTTTCTGAAAGGTTTTCGTATCGGATTGAATCCACTTTCTGACGCCCCATTCGCCAATCACTTTTCCGTCGGTAGCATGAACCAAATGTCTTGTTGAAATCACGCCTTCTTCTAACGAAAAAATACCCAATCCCTCAATTGCTTTACTCGCTTGCTGTAGCGTGAGTCCGTAACCCTGAGACCGAGCTTCGAAATTATTATCGCGCTCAAAAAGAGTAAAGGGAATTCCGCGGTGCAAACAAGCCACAGCAAGTGCAACTCCGCTAATACCACCACCAATAATAGCAACATGTGGAAAGCTATCTTTATCTGCAATAGGAGGATTGGCAGCAGGAATCAAGCCCGATCCGGAACATGTAGTGCAGGTATATAGGTGTCCTTTTGGACGAACAGGAGCTGTTTCTTCACCATTCGATTTTTCAAATTCATCCAATGCTTTCTGATAACGAAGTTTCGCTTTATGGGTAAGTCCTCGGCTTTTTTTACCACGTCCTTGACAATCAGAACAAACAGTCCAGCTTCCTTCTTTATATTCTGCTTTTTTCACTTCTTTTTATTTTGACCAATAGTATTTCTAAGCAAAACTACTTTTTCAATTGTAAAAAAAAAGCATTTATTAAAGGATTTATTCTATTTAACGTTCTATTAGTATTTAAGATTATCAATACCAGTTTTTCAATTCTTACCTTTGTATATACAAATAAGAAGAAATCATTATGACTACAAATACACTTTCTAATATAAAATTTTCAGTTCTCGATTTAGCAATAGTTAGAGAAGGAGGAAACGCTGCTGATACTTTTAAAAACAGTTTAGACTTGGCTCAAAATGTCGAAAAATGGGGTTTTAACCGATTTTGGTTAGCCGAACATCACAACATGCAAGGGATTGCCAGTACGGCAACAGTAGTATTGATTGGTCATATTGCTGCTGGAACATCAACATTAAGAGTGGGTTCAGGAGG
Source organism: Flavobacterium zubiriense (assembly GCF_041729725.1). Classification (NCBI taxonomy): domain Bacteria; kingdom Pseudomonadati; phylum Bacteroidota; class Flavobacteriia; order Flavobacteriales; family Flavobacteriaceae; genus Flavobacterium; species Flavobacterium zubiriense. The sequence continues at coordinate 174,891 of NZ_JBCFQL010000008.1, forward strand.
AATTATGCTTCCTAATCATGCACCTTTGATTGTTGCAGAGCAATTTGGAACTTTGGCAACTCTTTTCCCTGACCGAATTGATTTGGGATTAGGTCGTGCACCAGGAACTGATCAATTTACTGCTGCAGCTTTAAAAAGAGACGAACATGCAGCTATGGAATTCCCTTCTAATGTAGAAGAATTACAACGCTATTTGTCAGAAGGAAATAAGAATGGAAGAGTACGAGCCATTCCTGGAGAAGGCTTGGATATTCCAATTTGGATTCTAGGTTCAAGTACGGATAGTGCTTTTTTAGCCGCTTCTTTAGGTTTGCCTTATGCTTTTGCCAGTCATTTTGCACCAGCTCAATTGCATAATGCATTAGCTATTTACAGGAGAAATTTTAAACCATCAGCACAATTAGCAGCACCTTATGTAATTGCTTGTGTGAATGTTATTGCAGCTGATACAGATTATGAAGCTGAACGATTAGCGACTTCGTTTAAAAAATTATTTTTGGGAATTATCACTGGAAATAGACAACAACTAAAAGCACCCGAAGAACCTAATGAAGATTTTATGGATCCAATGGAAGAAGCTGCATTGCAACAAATGATTCAGTACACTTTTATTGGTAGTCCTGAAAAAGTGAAAAAAGAATTAGAAAATTTTATAGAAATTACTCAGGTTGATGAACTGATGGTCGCTTCTGCAGTTTACGAACACAAAGCACGATTGCATTCGTATGAAATTTTAGGAGAATTAAATAAAGAATAAACCTTTGAATGAAATTATTTAAAACGTCAGTTCGAGTGTTTTTTGTGTAATGAAAATGAAGCAAAAAATGTATCGAGAACTTTTATTTTTTTAATTCAAAGTCAAAGCACCCAATATTTCTTCAGACATAAATGGTCCTCCAGGATATTTTGCTGTATAATCCAAGTTCAGCCAAATTTGGTTGCGCTCATCAATGTGATAGTGGAGCTGTTTACCGTGACTTTCTTTTACAAACAGTTTGTTTTTGATCAAAAAATTGACTGTTTCCAGATCATTCATGTTTCCAATAAGGATTTCTGGATAAATATGCCCTTTGGTGTGAATTAATCTTGGAGTTCCTCCAATAGCGCGAACACAAGCAGCCATTAAAATCGAATGATCATCACAATCTCCTGATAAAAATTCTAAGGACTCGCTAGCAGTAGCAATATAATCTCCATCTTTAGGATCGCTCACATAATTCCAGCGGCTATTAATTTCTTTAAAAACAGCAAAACATTGGATAATCGTGCGATAATCTGAATATCCTTTGATGTTTTTAAAATGCTTATTGACAGCCATAACTGCAAAATTTCGAACCTTGGGATTTTTGTATTCAATGGCACGAAGAATTTTTGATTTATTTGGAAAAGGCAATAGTTTAGAAATAATGATATCCTGAGGATTTGGATTGTTTGACATGGTATAAATCATCGAATCATAATCTTCATAAACACTTTCGAAACCATAATTACCAAATACAGTTCCATAAACTAAAACCAAAATATAAATGACAATACAAATGATAATGACGGTTCTAAGTAAACGTAAAATTAATTGTGTTGCAACAACAATAAGAATAAACAATAAAATGCGATCTAAATTAAATGCCCAATTTATTTCAATTAAATTTTCATGGGTAATGATAAAAAGTGGAACACTAATCAAAATATTCAAGACAAAAATAATCACATCATCCCAAGGTTTCTTGACCTGAAGTTTTTGTTTTATGTTTTGAAAAGTAAGATTTTTAAAGTTTATCATGCGAAGCAAAAAAGGAAAAACTATACTGTTTTAACTATTTCATCAAAAGTACCTATTTTATCAATAATTTTCAGTTCTAATAGCTGATTTTGAATATTGTTTAACATTTCTTTAGATAATTGCTCTTGCGACCATTCGGTAATAGAAAGCCATTCTTGAATATCTTCTATCTTTTGATGGTATTTTTGAGCCAAAACAGCATCAATTTCTGGAATTGTTTTAAACGAAGCTGTTGCTTTATTAATCGTATCTAGAATTTTCTGAATGGCTTCAGGCTCTTTTTCTAAAATTTCATCACGCACCGCAATTACAAAACACGGCCAAGGAGTAGGGCAGTCGGCTATTTTTCTAAAAATACCTTTGTCGACCAGCGGTTTGGTCATAAAACGTTCCCACATAAAATAATCGGCAGTTCCGTTGCTTAAAGCTTCCACAGCACCATCAATAGTATTTACAATTTCAAATTGAAGATTATCAGTTTCCCAATTTTGATTGTTAGCATTTACATAAGCCATTAATTGCGATCCAGAACCCAAACGAGAAATAGCAACCTTAGTATTTTCAATATCTGCCAAGGTTTTATAATTGGATTTTGCAGCAACATGGATTCCCCAAATCAAAGGCGATGCAACATAAACCTGAACAATTTTTGATGGATTTCCTGCTACAATATCTTTTACCATTCCTTCCGAAAGAATTACGGCAATATCAGTTTCACCATCGCGAAGCATCTGACACATTTTTCCAGTTCCTTCGGGAATATCTGTCCATTGTAAATCGATATTTTGAGTCTCAAATTTTTTGTTTTCAATGGCTAAGTGCCATGGTAAATTGAAATGTTCTGGTACTCCAGCTATTTTTATTGTTTTCATTGTATTTTATTCTTTAAGGAACACAGATTCAAGAAATTAGAGAAATTGAAATAATTTTATAAATTTCTTAAAGCTGTGTTCCAATTTTTTTATTGACTCAACTTTTGCAAAGTATAACCAATTAATTTGTCTATTGTTTTGTATGAATCATTACTAAAAGTTCCATCAGCTCGATTGGCAATAATTGCATTTAACGAAATGGCTTTATGTCCTAAAAGAGCTGAGAGTCCATAAATGGCAGCAGTTTCCATTTCGAGATTCGTAATTTGGATTCCGTTAAAATCAAATTGATCCATTTTTTGATTCAAATTAGGATCTTGAATGTTCAATCGTAAAACCCGTCCTTGTGGGCCGTAAAATCCGCCAGCCGTTGCTGTAAAACCTTTTTGAATTTCAACAGAATAGAAACGGTGTGCTAAAGTTTCGCTCGAAGCAATTACATAAGGTTTTCCTTTTTTCAAATCCCAACTAGTTTGCTCTATAAAAGCATTTTCAATTTCAGTATTCGAAATTTCATCAATACAATAGGAGCGAAGCATGTTGTCCAGACCAATGGCGTACTGACTCATAACAATGCTGTCAACGGGAATATTGGCTTGCAGTGAACCCGAAGTTCCTATTCGAATAATATTTAGCGATGTGAGCTTTTCTTTTACTTTTCGGGTTGCAAAATCAATATTAACCAAAGCATCTAATTCGTTCAAAACAATATCAATATTATCAGGACCAATTCCAGTAGAAATTACGGTGATTCTTTTGCCTTTGTAACTTCCTGTTTGCGTTTTAAATTCTCTTTTTTGGGTTGTAAATTCAATCGAATCAAAAAGCGCTGTCACTTTTTCAACCCGATCTTGATCACCAACAAAAATGATGTCTTCGGCAATATGTTCGGGTTTTAGATTCAGATGATAAATGCTACCATCTGGATTCAGAATCAATTCTGATGCTTGTATCATTTTCTTTTTAAATTACTAAGATTTATAAAAATTCCAATTTAAAAAATTCCAAATTCCAAAAATGAATCATTGGAATTTGGAACTTCAAATTTGGGATTTATTAGCCTCCCACACGTTTGGTTTTAAAGCCTTTTTCCTGTAAAATTTTCATGATTTTATCACGATAATCTCCTTGAATGATAATTGCTCCATCTTTAAAACTGCCACCAACACTTAATTTGGTTTTGATTTCTTTGGCAAGAATCTTAAAATCTTCATCATCGCCTTCGTAACCTTCGATTATAGTAGTTGGTTTTCCTTTTCTTTTTTCGAATTTACAAATCATAGGCTCTTTCTGAATCCATAATTCTTTCTCTTCTTTTACTATTTCTTCTTCGGGAGTGGGAATATGCTCTGGAAAAAGGTTTTTTAATTGGTCTTGTAAATCCATAATTTTTTATATTTTTTTGGAACACAGATTTTAGAAATTTTATAAATCTATAAAATTTTAAAAATTATGTTTTTTATACTCTGTTATGCTTTTTAAACTCATTTGTAAATATCTTTCTTATGAATTGTGGGTCTTTTCCAAAATTCAATAATAAACCAACTTCACAATCAGTAGCTTTAAGATAATTTAAAAGCTGACATTCATGAGTTTCTATCATATATTCAACACATTTAAGTTCAACAATTACCGATTTATTTATAATGAGATCTGGTATGTATTCTCCAACAATTTCTTTTTTATAAAATACATTTAACTTTTTTTGATTTTCAACTTCATAACCTCTTGCTTTTAACTCTAGAATCATTGCATTATGATATACTCTTTCTAAAAAACCATATCCTAATTCATTATAAACATCATAATAAATACCAATTATAGACTTTGTTAAATCTTGATGAGGAAATGTTTTCATATCAAATTAGTTATTTTTTAACGGAACACAGATTTAAGAAATTACAGAAATTTAAAAAATCAAATTGCTTATTAATCTGTATGTTGTAATACTATTTTTTTCAGGACAATGATATAAAAATTTAGATAAATTAATATAATTTCTTAAATCTGTGTTCAAAAAACTACTTTTTAATCAATCCTAAATCCACTAATCGCTCATACAGAAAATCTCCGGCTGTAATATCTTCAAATTGTTTTGGATTCTCATTATCAAAGCAGTTTTCCAAGCAATTCAGTGGCATATCACTTACCGGATGCATAAAAAACGGAACAGAATAACGCGAAGTTCCCCATAATTCTCTCGGCGGATTCACCACTTGATGAATGGTCGATTTTAATCGGTTATTAGTATGTCTTGACAACATATCGCCTACATTAATAACTAATTCATCAGGTGCTGCAATGGCGTCAATCCATTCGCCATTGTGGTTCTGGACTTGCAGTCCTTTGCCTTGAGCGCCCATCAAAAGCGTAATTAAATTAATATCGCCATGAGCCGCAGCACGAATAGCATTTTCTGGTTCAGATGTAATTGGTGGATAATGTATTGGTCTTAAAATCGAATTTCCTTCTTTGGCATAATTATCAAAATAAAATTCGTCAAGACCTAAACGCAAAGCCAAAGCTCTTAAAACATAAATTCCTGTTTTTTCCAGCATTTGGTATGCTTCTTTTCCTATTGCATTGAAACGAGGTAATTCGTCTACAGTGATGTTTTGAGGATATTCTGCGGCATATTTCGAATCAGCGGACACGTATTGCCCAAAATGCCAAAACTCTTTTAAATCTCCTTCTTTTCTGCCTTTAGCGTGTTCTTTACCAAAAGAAACATAGCCTCTTTGTCCTCCCAATTCAGGATTTTCATATTTTCTTTTGGTTTCCAATGGCAAACTGAAAAACTGTTTGATTTCACTATATAGTTCTTCAACCAATTGCTGGTCTAGAAAATGTCCTTTTAGGGCTACGAAACCAATATCTTCAAAAGCATTTCCAATTTCGTTAACAAATTTTTCTTTGCGTATGGGGTCATTGGAGAGGAAGTCACGTAAATCAACACTAGGGATATTTTGCATTGAATAAATATTTATTTAATTGATGTTGAAACTGATTTTATTTTCGGTATACAAATGTATTTAATAATTATTTTAATTAGAATTTTAAAAACTAAAATCGTTGGAAGAAATAGGCATAAAAATAAGGCTTCAATTTCTTGAAGCCTTATTAATTATTATTTTTCATGCTGACAATATATCGACAAATAGAATTATTAAAGAGTTGTAAAAAAGTATAAAAAGACGACTGTTTTACAAGTCTCGATTCAAGAATTTTTTAAGGTTTTTTAGGTATCGATTATACGAGTAATGTGGTAAAGGATAGTTTCTACTTGCAGTTACATTATTGAATATCAAGGCAGTGAAAAGTAATATTAATACTCCGGTTAAAACAGGATATAGTAAATACCAATACCCTAAATCAGTAATTTTATTTGAACTAATAATCGCAATTAAAGCAGTAGCTCCTCCTGGTGGATGCAAGGTTTTAGTTATTTGCATAAATACAATTGATAAAGAAACAGCTAATGGTGCAGCCAGATACATAGTGTCAGGCAGTAAAATATGTATTGTTACCCCAGTAAAAGCAGAAATTAAATGTCCACCTATGAGATTTCGAGGTTGCGAAAACGGACTTTCAATAATTCCATAAACTAATACACTTGAAGCCCCAAAGGAACCAATTAGATAAACAATATCTTGTTTTAAAAACTGTTGGCTCTGTGAATAAGCAATTAGTCCAATTCCTATAAACGAACCTACAAATGACCAAAATTGTTCTTTATAATTAATTAATGTTTCTCTGTAAAGAATGTATCGGGTTTTGCGAACGCCTCTCTTTATTTTATAATCTAATATAATTTTAATTTTATCCATTGAGAATAGTAATTGCTAAGATTAATAAAGCAATAATTATAAAAAGCTGGGTGTATTGAAGCAATCGAACTGTTGCTAATCAATTTATTTGTATCATATCATTCATATCAATTTCCCCTATATGTTGAATAGCCATAAGCTGAAAGCGTTATGGGAACATGATAATGATTTTGATCTTTAATTTGAAATACCACTTCTATAAACGGATAGAAACTCTCTGTATTATTTTTTTTGAAATAGTCAGCGGTGTAGTAGGTCAGTTTATAAATTCCTAAATTAGTTTTTTGCGAATCTAAAAAATCAGTTATTCTTCCGTTTACATCTGTTTGTTTTTTGTCAACAAATAACCATTTTTTTGTTTGTTCATTGAATTGTTCTAATTGAATGGACACTCCACTTACGGGTATTCCTTTTGAAATATCCAAGATGTGACTTGAAAGCTGATAGTTCGTATTTTGAGCAAAAATTACCGTTGAAAACAATGTTATGACGAATGTTGTGATTAATTTTTTCATATTCTATTTTAAGTTTTAAATTATTTTGTTGTTGTAATTCCAAGTGATTCAATTGCCGCTGATTTTGCGATTAAGTCGTCATTTTCAGGACTCCCGCCACCAGCTACTCCAACACTACCAATTATATTTCCATTATACCAAATTGGTACACCACCACTCAAGAGTAATAATTCAGGGAGAGTGTTTAAATTTTTTGTGTCTGGATTTATTTCTGTATTTCTTAAGAGAGAAAGTGTAGCTGTTTTAGTAGATAGGGCAGTGTAAGCCTTTCTTCTTGCTGCTTCGGTATTGTGAGGACCAATACCGTCTGCTCTGCTTATTAAAATAATTGTTCCCGAAGCATCAAGTACTGATATTGAAACCTTTTTATCAAGTAATGCAGCTGCTTTTGTAATTCGTTTATTGATTTCTAATGCTGCATCCAAGGTTAAATTATTAATCGATCTAACAAAATTATCAGTGGTGTATTGGGATTTTTCGTTTGCACTATTATTTTGCCCGAAACTAATATTGGCAATTAGCAGATATAAAAATAGAAGTCTCATATTGTTTTTTCTGCAAAGTTAATTGCTGGAAAGTTGTAAAATGTTGCTCTATGTCAACGTTTTTATAATTTTGATTTTATTCTGCTTAGTGTAGAAGGGGACATTCCTAAATAAGATGCCATCATTTTATTTGAGAGACGTTGTAGTAATTGAGGTTGATGACTCATAATCCATTTGACTTTGTCTAATGCATCAAATCCTTGAAATCCATAAATTCTTTTTTGAGCGACTATGAAGCCAAGTTCTAAAATTTCGGTATATAATTTTGCAAATTTCGGTAATTCTTCAACTAATTTGTAAAAATCGATTCTTGAAATACAAAGCAATTCTGATTTTTCTATGGTTTGTAAATATTCTTCAGCTTGCTTTTGGTCAATAAAGCTTGGTAAAGCGGTAACAAAATTACCCTCGAAAGCAAAATATCTAGAACTTTCATTACCATCTTTAGAATTTGTAAATAAACGAACACAACCTTTGTTTATAAAATAATAATTACGGCATACTTGATCGTAATTCAGTAAGATTTGCATTCGCTTTGTTTTTACTAAAGTAAAGCATGAAAAAATTTTGAGAAGTGATTCGTCATCTATATCAGTTTTGGTTTTTATAAATTTTTCAAGTCTACTGTACATAAACATTTATGATTAAGATGAGCAAGCTAATATTGGTTACAAAATTAATGATCTATTATTAATTTTTTTATTGATTTTGATATTTCCTCTTGTGTTGTTTCTTTTTCTGCTTTGAAATAAGCATAAAAAAAACGCTCCAATTTCTTGAAGCGTTTTTGTGGGGAGAGCAGGATTCGAACCTGCGAAGTTTGCACAGCAGATTTACAGTCTGCCCTCGTTGGCCGCTTGAGTATCTCCCCGAAGCCTTTGAGTACAACAATTATTTGTTGTTAGCGGTGCAAATATAGGAACACTTTTCGTTTCTGCAAACTAATTCTGGACTAATTTTGCATTATTTTGTATCGTTTATTTTAACCTATTGGTCTTGAATAAAATAAAAAATCTCCACTAGGGAGATTTTTTATTTTTATAACGTAAATCAGCTTTATTTAGCTAAAAGTTCGATGATTTTTGCTTTCAATTCAGCACCTCTCAAGTCTCTTGCAACTACTTTTCCAGAAGCATCAAGGATAAAAGTGGCAGGAATTGATTCTACTTTATATTGAGCAGCAATTGGTTCTTGCCATCCTTTTAAGTTAGAAACTTGGTTCCAAGTCAATTTATCTTTTGCAATGGCTTCTTTCCATTTTTTAGCATCTTGATCTAGTGAAACTCCTATAATGTTCAATCCTTTTGAATGTAGTTCATTATAAATTGCTACAACATTCGGATTTTCCTGCCTACAAGGACCACACCAAGAAGCCCAAAAGTCAACTATAGTAACTTTTCCTAAACTTTCTTTAAGGGAAATAACTTTACCCTCAGGATTTGGAGCTGAAAAATCGGCTCTTCAGTTAGCAGCACCTGGAGCTGGAGTTGCACCTGCAGCAGCACCTGGAACTGAAGAATTAACTGCAGTAAATCTTTGTTTGATTTCTTTACCTGGTTTTGTGTTTTTTAATTCTTCGTCAAAACCGTTGTAAATTTTTTCTGCTTGTTTGATGTCAGCAGATGGATCTTGCAACATACTTTGAAGAATTAAAGCACTAATAAAAGATTTTGGGTGAGTTTCTGCGTAAGACAAATATTTTGTTTTCGAGTTTGCACCAACTTCTTCTTGAATTTTTTGGTATTCTTGCATCAAACTATTAATTACAGCAGTGTCTTTAGCTTGTTGCGCTTGGTTCATTTTCAGCATATTAGCTGATTGAAAATCAATTAATTTCTTTTGAACCACTTTGATTTCTTCGTTGAATTTCACATACTCATCATTGTTGTAAGTACCTGAAATTTTAGATTTTTGAATACTATCTTTGTTAACTTCGATATTGATTTCTCCTTCTTCTAATATAAAAGGAATTTTTTCATTCACCGCTTCTAACTGAAGTACGTGGAATGAAGGTTCAGTAACTTTTCCTTTAATTTCAAATTTTCCGTTTTCAACTTTTACAGTATCAATATTGATTAATCCTCCCATACCGCTAGGATCCTGTGTTTGAAGAATAATCGTTTTTCCGTTTTCGATTCCTTTTGCAATACCAGTGATAATGTACTCGTCTTTACCAACTTTACTACAAGAGAATAGTACAGCAGAAGCAGAAAGTAATAAAAATAATTTTTTCATTATTAATTAGTTAAATTAGTTAAGTGTGCAAAAGTATTTAAATTTATAAAATGGCAATAATTTAATTCGCTAAATTTTTGTTATAATTATTAATTTTGATAGTTAACTGGGAATGATGCTATATTCTAGTTAAAACAATAATGAAATAATAATTTAGAAAGACAGAGTTTGCTGATTTGTTTTTGTAATAAGACTGGTTTATTTTTGATAAAAAAAATGAATACGATTTTATGAAGCGATTAAAAGAAATACTGTTGATAAAAGATGCTACAATAAATAAAGTGCAGTTTGATAAAGAATGGTTTTTTAAATTAGACGATATGGCTTTTCACTTAAAAGAAGATTTATCGGAAGTCGAGTTCGTTCATTTACCAATGCTAATCGATGGAGAAGTGGAAATAGTTAAATGCAGCAGTTTTGAAGACATCATTAGAGGGAGGAAAGAATTATTGTCATAAAAAAAGAGAGAAGTTGCTTTCTCTCTTTCTGTTTTATCTGTTGCTTCGTTTTGCTTTTTCTTTAATAATGTCGCTAATTTTTCGGTTTTCAATTTTACTTTCGAGCCAGGAAATAATATCAAGATACAGAAAAGCTCTTTTTTCGTAGGTGTTTTGTTCTAATTCAACAAAACGCTCTTTCATTTTAATAAATTCCTTTTTAATATCGCTTGGATAAATGGAATTCAGGTTTCTCAGGAATCGAATAATTTCTTTTTGTACTTCGTGCAAATCATTCATTTTTATTAGAAACTTATACGTGTTTTTTAATTGCGTTTCTAAATAAAAATCTTTTCCTAATTCATAATGTGCAATCAAGCATAAAATTCGGGCAAAACACATTAAATCTTCGCGCATACTCAAATTCTTGTTGTTGATGATTTTTTCTAAATAGAAAATGGATTCATTGTATTTCCCAACTCCAAAATAAATACTGGCAATTTTGTAGAAAAACAACATTTCGTGATGCTCATCTAAATGTTCATTGTGTGTTTTTAGTTTGCTTAAAATTTCAGGAATCAAATATTCGCTTTCTGCAAAAGTCCCTTCCATAATATGATAATTCAATTTGTTGTTGTACATGTACAAAAATGCCAATGAAGCAATATTATCATTACTAGGAAAACGAGGATCTTTGATGGTTTCTTCTAGTAATGTTAAGTATTTTTTGAACTTGGTTTGGTATTTTAACATGTACAAAGATTCCAATAAGTAATTATTTCCTTTTAAGAAAAACACCGGATTTAAGAAAATCATGTTCGAATTATCATAAAAAAGAGTCACCCATTTGAACGCAAATTTATAACTGCCTAAGAAATCCTGAACTAAGAAACTGCGCCAAAGATTAGCATTGTAAAACCAGTATTTTTCTCGAAATCCAAATTTATTTTCGTCTAATTTAGAAATGTGCTTATTGAAATAATCGTCAATATATTTATATTCTTCATCGCTTTTTACATATCCTGTTTTAAGCATGATGCCATATAATTGCAAAGACAAATTAGATAATTTACTAGAAATAGTATTCTGATAATTCAGTTCTTTCGCCTGAATGACTAATTCGTCGGCTCTACCCTGAATACTTCGGGTGATGTATTGCGATTCGATTAATTTTTCGAATTCTACAATTTCATACGCCATTAATTTTTCGTCATTTTCGATAGCTTGTGTTTTGGTTTTATCCAAAATTTTCAAACTTTGTTTATACAAACCTTTGTTGTATAAGATGGTAGCGAAATCAATTTGTTCTCTCAATTGATAGCGAATATTTTGACTTGGAATATTTAACCGAATACTTACTAAAATTTGCTTGTACAAATACGATTTTAGATTCGATAATTGTACTTTTTTGATGATGCCACTTTTTAAAATAAGTTTTTCATCATAACTCTCTGTTTTGTCTAAAATATTAAATAGTTCAATGAATTTTGTATTCGAACTAGTTTCTAATCGACTGGCGAAAATCTTAAATTGTCGTTTTTCTGATTTAGATAAGGACTTTATTAGAACGAATAAAAAATCTTTTTGATGGTTAGCCATTGTAAATTAAATAGATTTAACTAGTTGATTTTTAGTTACTTAAACCTCCTTTGGTAGGCTTATAAACAGTATATTCATGTAAAATGAATTTTCTATTCAAAGTAAAGAATATATTTTTGTTATCAAGATGTGAAATTACATTAAATAAATGAAAATGAATAGAGAGAAAGTCCAAATTTTTGATACCACTTTGCGAGATGGCGAACAAGTCCCAGGATGTAAATTAGATACCAATCAGAAACTCGTTATAGCAGAACGATTAGACGGAATGGGGGTTGATATTATTGAGGCTGGATTCCCTGTTTCAAGTCCTGGTGATTTTTTATCTGTTACCGAAATTAGTAAAATAGTTCAAAACGCAACAGTTTGTGGTCTTACCAGAGCGGTTAAAAATGATATTGACGTTGCTGCTGCAGCTTTAAAACATGCTAAGAGACCACGCATCCATACTGGTATTGGAACTTCTGATTCTCATATATTACATAAATTAAATACCACTAGAGAAGATATTATAGCTAGAGCAAAAGCTGCTGTAGCCCATGCAAAATCGTATGTAGAAGACGTAGAGTTTTATGCTGAAGATGCAGGAAGAACAGATAATGCTTTCTTGGCACAAGTTTGCGAAGAAGTAATCAAATCGGGAGCAACAGTACTTAATATTCCTGATACTACAGGATATTGCTTGCCTGATGAATATGGTGCGAAAATTAAATACCTTAAAGAAAACGTAAAGGGTATTGAAAATGTAACTATTTCTTGCCACTGTCATAACGATTTAGGTATGGCAACTGCTAACTCTATTTCGGGAGCTATCAATGGTGCCAGACAAATCGAATGTACCATTAACGGAATTGGAGAAAGAGCTGGAAACACAGCACTTGAAGAAGTAGTGATGATTTTTAAACAACATCCAGACTTGAATTTATATACTGATATCAATACAAGACAGTTGAACGAAATGAGTCGTTTGGTTTCTGAAAGTATGGGTATGATGGTACAACCCAATAAAGCGATTGTAGGAGCAAATGCTTTTGCTCACAGTTCAGGAATTCATCAAGATGGAGTGATTAAAAATAGAGCGACTTATGAAATTATTGATCCTTTAGAGGTGGGTGTCAATGAATCTTCAATTGTTCTTACCGCTAGAAGTGGTAGAGCAGCATTAGCTTACCGCGCTAAAAAAGTAGGTTACGAATTAACAAAAACGCAGTTAGACGTTGTTTATGTTGAGTTTTTGAAATTTGCCGACGTTAAAAAAGAAGTTTTAGATGATGATATTCATTTAATTATTGCAGCTTCTAAAATAGAAGGTGATTTAATTAAACGATAGTTAGGGATTAAGCGTTTTTAAATGATTAAATTTGCAGCTTTTTAATTAAAAATAATCCGCATGAACTTAAAAATAGCTGTATTATCGGGAGACGGAATAGGTCCAGAGGTGATTTTGCAAGCCAAAAAAGCCTTGTATGCTGTAGGAGTGGTTTATGAACATGATTTTATTTTTGAAGAGGCACTTATTGGTGCCATTGCAATTGATAAAACTGGGACTTCACTTCCTGAGCAAACTCTAAATCTATGTCTGAATACCGATGCTGTTTTGCTAGGTGCCATTGGTGATCCAAAATATGGTATTGATGCTGCTGCAAATGTTCGTCCAGAGCAAGGATTGTTGAAATTAAGAAAAGAGTTGGGGCTTTTTGCAAATATCCGCCCTCTTAAACCTTTTAAAGGTTTGCTAGATGTTTCTCCTTTAAAAAGAGAAATTGTAGAAGGAGTAGATTTTGTTATATATAGAGAACTAACTGCTGGAATTTACTTTGGAGAAAAAAAGCTAAACGAAGCTGGAACTGTAGCTTCTGATTTATGTGAATATACAGAAGACGAAATTTCCAGAATTACTCATTTGGCTTTTCAATCGGCTCAAAAAAGAAGAAAAAAATTAACGTTAGTAGATATGGCTAATGTTCTTGAATCTTCTCGATTGTGGAGAAATGTAGTTAAAAAGATAAGTGTTGATTATCCTGATGTTGCTTTGGATTTTTTGTTTGCAGACAATGCAGCAAAACAGATTGTAACCAATCCAAAACAATTTGATGTGGTATTGACTGGAAATTTATTTGGAGATATTCTATCTGATGAAGCCAGTGTAATCACAGGATCAATTGGAGTTTTAGCATCAGTTTCAATTGGAGAAAAACACGTTTTATTTGAACCTGTACACGGCTCTTATCCACACGCAAAAGGAAGAAATATTGCTAATCCGTTTGCAGCGATACTTTCGGCAGCGATGTTGCTAGAGCATTTTGGTTTAACCGAAGAAGCTAAAAAAGTGTACGAAGGAGTAGAGAAGGCAATCGAATACAATGTGGTTACAATAGATTTGAATCCAGATACAAAATTTGGAACCAATGAAGTAGGGGAATTTGTTTCTAACTTCATTTTAAATAAGGATGATTTAATGTACTTTAATAATGATAATGTACATTTAGGTCAATCAACAATAGTATAATACAATGTTTTGACATATAATTAAGTTTAATGATAAGAAATTCGTAAAATTTTATTTTTTATTTTTTTAAATATAAAGGTTTTTATACTTTTGTTGCATCAAAAAAAGAAAATGAAAAATTCAATTGTAATAGTTTCTGTCGTTAATGTCATTGTTGTATCAACAAGTGCATAAGGGAAGCTATTAATATAATTGAAAAATAATATTATATAACTCCCATCAATTGGGAGTTTTTTTTTGGAATTATATCAGATAAAAAAATAAAAAATAAGATGGAATTAAATAAATACAGTAAGACAATTACTCAAGATGAAACTCAACCCGCTTCTCAAGCAATGTTGTATGCACTTGGATTAACTGAGGAAGATTTGAAAAAAGCGCAGGTAGGAATTGTAAGTATGGGTTACGATGGAAATCCTTGTAACATGCACTTAAATGATTTGGCCAAAGATATTAAGACAGGTGTTTGGAAAGAAGATTTAGTAGGATTGATTTTTAATACTATTGGAGTTAGTGATGGTATTTCAAATGGGAATGATGGAATGCGTTTTTCTTTAGTTTCTCGTGATGTAATTGCCGATTCTATCGAGACCGTTATGGGTGCACAATGGTATGATGCTATGATTGCAGTTCCCGGTTGTGATAAAAATATGCCAGGCGCTTTAATGGCTATGGGAAGAGTAAATCGCCCTGCTATTATGGTTTATGGAGGATCTATTCACCCAGGAAAATGGAAAGGAGAGGATTTGAATATCGTTTCTGCATTTGAAGCTTTAGGAAAAAAAATAAACAATACAATTACACCTGAGGATTTTAAAGGTGTAATTCAAAATGCCTGTCCAGGGGCAGGTGCTTGTGGTGGAATGTACACAGCTAACACTATGTCATCAGCAATTGAAGCATTAGGAATGAGTTTGCCTTACAGTTCTTCTAATCCTGCTTTGAGTCCAGAAAAAAAACAAGAATGTATTGATGCTGGAAAAGCGATCAGAATATTGTTAGAAAAAGATATTAAGCCGAGAGATATTATGACTCGTAAAGCTTTCGAAAATGCTATTACAATGGTAGCTGTTTTAGGAGGTTCTACAAATGCAGTAATGCACTTAATTGCAATGGCTCATTCTGTAGGTATTGAATTAACATTAAAAGATTTCCAGGATATCAGCGATAAAACACCATTATTAGCCGACTTAAAACCAAGTGGTAAATACCTAATGGAAGATTTACATAATGTAGGTGGTGTACCAGCAGTAATGAAATATTTATTAAAAGAAGGTTTTTTACACGGAGATTGTTTGACTGTAACAGGTAAAACAATTGCTGAAAATTTAGCTTTAGTTCCTGATTTACATGATGGACAAGAAGTAATTTATGAAATCCAAAAAGCATTAAAAGCAACTGGAAATATTCAAATTTTATACGGAAATATTGCTTCAGAAGGTTGTGTAGCAAAAATTAGTGGAAAAGAAGGGGAATTTTTTGAAGGTACAGCAGTAGTTTTTGAAGGTGAAAAAGATGTAATCAGAGGAATCCAAGCCGGTGAAGTAAAACCAGGTAATGTAGTTGTTATCCGCTATTGCGGCCCGAAAGGTGGTCCTGGAATGTCTGAAATGTTAAAACCAACCTCTGCTATTATGGGAGCTGGTTTAGGAAACACTGTCGCTTTGATTACTGACGGACGTTTCTCTGGAGGTTCTCACGGTTTTGTAGTAGGACATGTTACTCCTGAAGCTTACGAAGGTGGCGGAATTGCTTTAATCGAAAATGGAGATGTGATTACAATTGATGCGGTGAAAAATACCATCGATATGAAAATCTCTGAAGAAGAATTCGCAAAACGTAAAGCCAATTGGAAACAACCAGAATCATCTATCAAACAAGGTGTTTTACTAAAGTATATGCGTTCAGTATCTAGCGCTTCCGAAGGATGTGTTACTGACAAATAATCCCCAACCCTCCCCGAAGGGGAGGGAGAGGGAGTTGAGCAATAAATAATATATAAATTCCCCTACGCCGGTTCCGGCTCCCCCTCTTTTGGAGGGGGCTGGGGGGAGGAAAAAAAGACAAACGATGAAAATATCAGGAGCAGAAGCAGTTATCAGATGCTTATTAGCCGAAGGAGTAGACTTGGTTTATGGGTATCCAGGTGGAGCCATAATGCCAGTTTACGACGAATTATATAAATTTCAAGATCAATTGCACCACGTTTTGGTGCGTCACGAACAAGGTGCGGCTCACGCTGCGCAAGGTTTTGCCAGAGCTACAGGTAAAGTAGGGGTTGCAATTGCGACTTCGGGACCAGGAGCAACAAATCTGGTTACAGGTATTGCCGATGCTCAAATAGATTCTACTCCAATGGTTTGTATCACTGGACAAGTAGGAAAACATTTATTAGGTTCTGATGCTTTTCAGGAAACAGATATTATTGGAATTTCGACTCCGGTAACCAAATGGAATTACCAAATCACAGAAGCAGATGAGATTCCTGAGATTATGGCAAAAGCATTTTATATTGCCCGTTCAGGCCGTCCAGGACCAGTATTAGTCGATATTACTAAAAACGCACAGTTTGATACTTTAGATTTTAGTTATAAAAAATGTAACGATATTAGAAGTTATCATCCAAAACCAGTTTTAAAATTAGACACTGTTAAGGAAGCAGCTGCGGTTATTAACCAAGCTAAGAAACCAATGATTATTTTTGGTCAGGGGATAATTCTAAGTAAGGCCGAAGAAGAATTGAAAGCATTAATTGAAAAATCAGGAATTCCTGCAGCTTGGACTATTTTAGGGCTTTCTGCTTTACCTACTGATCACGAATTAAATGTTGGGATGGTAGGAATGCACGGAAATTACGGACCTAATGTTTTAACTAACGAATGTGATGTTTTAATTGCATTAGGAATGCGTTTTGATGACCGTGTTACTGGAAACTTAGCTACTTATGCAAAACAAGCTAAGGTAGTTCATTTCGAAATTGATCCAGCTGAGATTGATAAAAACGTAAAAACGGAAGTTGCTGTATTAGCCGATTTAAAAGAAGCTTTAACAGCATTATTACCTCTTATTGAGAAGAATTCTCACGAAGAATGGCATAACGAATTCAAGAAGAAATACGAAATTGAATTGGATGCAGTTATCAACGAAGAATTGGCTCCAACAAACGGAAAAGGAATTTCAATGGGGGAAACTATCGAAATGATTAACAAACACTCAAAAGGTGATGCGATAATGGTTTCAGATGTGGGGCAACACCAGATGTTTACTTGCCGTTATTCTAAGTTCAATCAGACTAAAAGTAATGTAACTTCTGGAGGTTTAGGAACTATGGGGTTTGCTTTACCAGCTGCAATTGGAGCTAAAATGGGTAGACCAGATCGCGAAGTAGTTGCAGTTATAGGTGATGGTGGTTTCCAGATGAATATTCAGGAATTAGGAACGATTTATCAAACAAAGGTTCCAGTGAAGATTGTAGTTTTAAATAATGAGTTTTTAGGTATGGTTCGTCAATGGCAAGAATTGTTTTTTGACTATAGATATGCTTCTACAGTAATGGTAAACCCTAACTTTTGTGCTATTGCCGAAGGGTATTATATCAAAGCTCGAAAGGTAACTAAGAGAGAAGAGTTAGATGAAGCAATTGCTGAAATGATAGCATCTAAAGATGCTTATTTCCTTGAAGTTATGGTAGAAAAAGAAAACAATGTATTCCCAATGATTCCAACAGGAGCTTCGGTTTCTGACATCCGATTAAGATAAGCCCCCTAACCCCCGAAGGGGGAATTAGGAATTAAAAATATTAGTATAAAATTAAAATATTCCCTGTGCCAGTTTTGGCTCTCCCTCTTTTGGAGGGGGCTGGGGGGAGGCTAAAATTATGGAAAATAAAACATTCACCATTTCTGTTTATTCAGAAAACAACGTTGGCTTATTGAACAGAATATCAGGAATATTCTTAAAACGTCACATTAATATATTGAGTTTAAATGTATCCGAATCGGAAATTGAAAACGTTTCAAGATTTGTAATTGTAGTAGATACTACTGAAAAATGGGTACAGAATATTGTTGGACAAATAGAAAAACAAATTGAGGTAATCAAAGCGTTTTATCACATCGATGAAGAAACGATCTTTTTAGAAAGTGCTTTATTCAAGATCAATTCGAGTTTATTATTTGACGAAAGACAAATTCAAAACATTATCAAAGAAAGTCATTCTGAAATTGTAACCGTATCAAGAGACTTTTTTGTAATCTCAAAATCAGGAAGACGATCAGAAATTGAAGAATTACATGCTAAATTAAAACCTTTTGGAATTATGCAGTTTGTACGTTCAGGAAGAATATCCGTTTCTAAAGAAAAAATGGAAGTAACAAGTTTATTATTAGAAGAATTAAAATCATAAATTAAATATTAGAAAATGGCAAATTATTTCAATTCATTACCACTTAGATTACAATTAGAACAATTAGGCGTTTGCGAATTCATGGATCAATCAGAATTTGCTAATGGAATCGAAGCTTTAAAAGGTAAAAAAGTAGTTATTGTTGGTTGTGGTGCTCAAGGTTTGAACCAAGGTTTGAACATGAGAGACTCAGGTTTAGATATTTCTTATGCGTTGCGTGCTGAAGCTATTGCTCAAAAAAGAGCTTCTTTCATGAATGCTGCTGATAATGGTTTCAAAGTGGGAACTTATGAAGAATTAATTCCAACGGCTGATTTAGTTTGTAACCTTACACCAGATAAACAACATACTGCTGTAGTTACTGCAATCATGCCATTAATGAAACAAGGAGCTACTCTAGCGTATTCTCATGGTTTTAATATTGTTGAAGAAGGAATGCAAATTCGTAAAGACTTAACCGTTATTATGTGTGCTCCTAAATGTCCAGGTTCTGAAGTACGTGAAGAGTACAAAAGAGGATTTGGTGTACCAACACTTATTGCTGTTCACCCAGAAAATGATCCAAATGGTTTAGGTTTAGATCAAGCTAAAGCGTATGCTGTTGCAACAGGAGGAAATAGAGCAGGAGTTTTACGTTCTTCTTTCGTAGCTGAAGTAAAATCAGATTTAATGGGAGAGCAAACTATCCTTTGTGGATTGTTGCAAACGGGTTCTATCTTATGTTTTGACAAAATGGTAGCTGAAGGTGTTGATGCTGGATATGCTTCTAAATTAATTCAATACGGATGGGAAACTATTACAGAAGGATTGAAACACGGTGGTATCACAAACATGATGGATCGTTTGTCTAATCCTGCTAAAATTGCTGCATTTAATGCTGCTGAAGAATTAAAAGACATCATGCGTCCGTTGTTCCAAAAACACATGGATGATATTATTTCTGGTCATTTTTCTAAGACAATGATGGAAGACTGGGCTAATGATGATAAAAATTTATTGTCTTGGAGAGCAGCAACTGGAGAAACTAATTTCGAAAAAACACCAGCTGGAGATGTTGAAATCTCTGAGCAAGAATACTACGATAATGGAGTATTAATGGTAGCCATGGTTAAAGCTGGAGTAGAATTAGCTTTTGAAGCTATGACTGATTCAGGAATCATCGAAGAGTCTGCTTACTACGAGTCATTACACGAAACACCACTTATTGCTAACACAATTGCAAGAAAGAAATTGTTCGAAATGAACCGTGTAATCTCTGATACTGCTGAGTACGGATGTTACTTATTCGATCACGCTTGTAAGCCGTTAATCGCTGAGTATGTTAAAAATGCACCATCAAACTTAATTGGTCGTCCATTCAACAATGGAAACAACGGAGTAGATAACAAAGAATTAATTGAAGTAAATGATATCATCCGCAACCACCCAGTTGAAGAAGTGGGAGCTTGGTTAAGAGAATCAATGACTGCAATGAAGAAAATTGTATAATTTTTTACAATTATAGTTAATTCAAAAAGGCGGAGTATTTAGTTACTTCGCTTTTTTTTTTGGGGTATAAGTTCTTTGAATTAGTCGTCAAAGGTGTATACTGTTTTTCTAAGCAGTTTTGAACGTTCTCTCAATACTTCAATTATTAAGCATAAATTTATAAAAAAAAGTGTTTGCTTAATCTGTTCCAAATAATCTATGGTATCTTTCTTCTAGTAGTGTTTTGTATTTTTCTTTGAAAGAATCAGATAGAAATGAATTATCAATCCACTGGTGGGCGGTGGGTTTGTTTTTTTGAAAACGGTTTGCGATTCCTTTTAGTTGTTTTTCATTTAAGCCAAGGCTGATTCCTAGTCTTTTAAAATGTTCCCATTTCAATTTTTTCTTTTTTCCTTCCAATGTTAGTGCGAGTTCTTCGGTGTCGTCTGGGTTTACTATGGCTACGTTTAATAAATCATAGGTTGGTGCCAATGTCCAAGTATCTACCGAATGAATCATCGAAAAGTTTTTCAAATGCATATCATTGTTGCCTGTAAGGTAACTGAAGATGCCCAGTTCTAAAAAGTATAGTTTGTCGAGTAAGGTGTTATCTGAGAACTCGTCCAGAGCCTTGCCTATCTTCTCCATGGAGCTTTTGTATTTGTCGAATGCTTCTGTGATTTGGAACATGTCGAGCATGTGGATTTTTTCTCCGTTTTCAGTTCTGTCGATGCGTTTAGTGATATAGGACAGTTCTCCTGACTGCAATCGGATTAAGCTGGACTGGACGGTGTTAATTCCAAAAGCTTCCGCTATTCGCATAGTGAGGTGTTCGTTTTCGGGCATTTCAGAAAAATGTTCGGATGGTGGTTTGAAAATATAATTTCCGCCCAAAGCACCAACTACCGTAAGACGTCCCTTGGTTCCATCTTGTATCGTATTGTTTACTATAGATAACGATAACTTGGGTTGCACTCCAGGAACAGCCACACTTCTTTCCACCACATTTTTGGCTAATTCCGACATTTGTTGGAGTGAATGTTCGAATGCAGGTGGTTGCCTAGTACCGAAAAACTCCAGACTGCATTGCTCGTGGAAATCACCTACAATTGTATCGTTTAATGATTGGTAACAATATAAGCATTTCTTAGGCATCTTCATTTGGTATTGGTTGAACACTTACCGCACCGATACAATTTTGGCAACAAGCCAAAAGGAGTCCCATGCGGTCGTTTGGATTAATTTTCCAGTTTTTAGAAGCGATATCCAGTAACCATCCTTCAGGAATTAGACCTTCAAAAAAAGGGAATAATCGTTTGTCAGTGTATGTTTCTGAGCGAACTGGCATCGTCAAACTGATGCTTTCTTTAGGATGTTCAGTAATGTAATTTTCATCGTATTGAAAGTGGTAGTCACCGTCGTCCGTTTCTGTAAGTGTTCCCGCCAGATAGTCTTTATTGGCTTCTGAACCATCTTCAATATTTATTTTTTTCATAATAGCAGTTAATC
>NZ_JBCFQL010000009.1:0-189614 GCF_041729725.1 Flavobacterium zubiriense
TAGTGCTATTTAACAAAGCAGATTTTACGTTTTTTAGTTTGTTGGTGATTTCTTTCTCTCTAATAAATATGGAACGATAGGGGATGTTACTTTGTACGTTTAAGTAATTTCTATATTCCTTTTCAATAAATCGATGCAGCTTTTCAAGATAAATGTATGTGATTTTTAAGCAGTCTGTTTTATTATAGTTATCCGAAAATTGATAGAGTTGCTTATAATTAATAGGGTTAATCTCTTTGATTATACTATGTGCCAAATTTTCAAGGGATTGCTGTTTTTGATGTATGTGCTGCTCTATTTTATTTTTAGAATTTAAATTATAAATACGTTCCTTATTTGCTTTTTTGATCTTATCATTTTCTTTTTTAAGTGTTTGGCAACAATATAGAAAGAAACGATTTTCTTGTGTTAAATCTTCAATTTCACAGTTTTTTAGAATATATAATCTGCACTTTTTTTTAGCACACCAATTACACAGTACATCTTTTTTTGAAAGATTGAGGTCTTGAAGTACAATTGGTATATGAGGATCCAGGGTAGAAGTAGTTCCAGAAGGTTTGAACCTTATTTTTCCACAATCCGGATGTAGATTATGTAGAGGCTTCTTTGCGGTATATTTTACATCTTGATTAATTATTTTGAAATCAACTTGATAAATGAAATAACTTTCAGATGATTTTTTTATAAGAAACGGTACTAAATCATTACTAAATATTATTGGAGGATTTTTAATTTCATTTACAATTCTATCGTAATTTTTAAGTAAGTATTTGTATTTCATGCTAATTCAGAAACGTAACTTAAACATTAGTTTTATAAATCATTTTCAGCTTATAATTTCCAATTCCTTTCTGAATTTTTCTCAAAATCTTTGAAATGATGTTTTAGGATAACTATAGAGCATTATAGTCAATTCAATTTTAACTAGATTTTTATAGAAATATATAGCTAATATAAGAAATATTTTGGATTAATATATTTGGACTACAAATCTTATCAAAATAAGGTAAAAATGTTAAATATCTTACATTATTTTTCGATTAGGCGTTTTTAATTTAAACTTGTTTTTTAAAATTTGCATATCCTCACTCACTTTTCTATCTAATACTTTTGCATAGTGCTGAGTAGTTCGAAGGTTTTTATGTCCAAGCATTTTGCTTACACTTTCAATAGGAACACCATTTGTAAGCGTCACAGTCGTTGCAAAAGTATGTCTGGCAATGTGAAACGTTAAATCTTTTTCTATTTCACAAACTCCAGCAATTTCTTTTAGATAGGCATTCATTTTTTGATTGGATAGGATAGGGAGTAGTCGATTTTCATTTGAGGACTGCGGATGATTTTCGTATTTGTCGATTATCATCTGTGTAACCGGAAGGATTGGGATTTTGGAAGCACTTTCTGTTTTTTGTCTGTGCGTGAATATCCATTTCTCACCATCTATTCCGAAGCTTATGTGAGACTTTGTTAAGTTTTTGACATCTATGTAGGCTAATCCAGTAAAGCAGCTAAAAAGGAAGATATCTCGAACTAGTGAAAGTCTTTCTGTTTTAAAATCCTTTTCAATAATCGATTGAATTTCATCTTCTGTAAGATAAACTCGTTCTACCTCTTTGACTTTTGATTTGTAGTTTGCAAATGGATTTTTATCTAGCCAGTCATTGGCCAAACAAATCTTGATAATTTTATTGAAGTTCTTAATGTATTTGACAGCAGTGTTATTGGCACAGTTTCGAACGCTTCTTAACCAAAATTCGTAATCCGAAATAAAGGCATGGTCTATTTTCGTAATATCAATATCGGAAATATTGTATTTCCATTGCATAAACTCAATGGTATGTTTTAAAGATGTTGTGTAGCGTTCTAACGTTCCCGGAGCGTATTCTTTGCCGATTAGCTCTTTTATTTTGTTGTTGTGGTCTTGGAAAATAGGAACGAGCATTCTTTTGGTTTCTGATAAACCAAATAATTCATTCTTTAGATTTTCTGAATTAAGACTAATGTCTTTCTTGAAAAGTTTCTTCTCGGCTTCTAAAACTTGATTTTTTAAGTAATCAAGATGGCTATTAATTGTTCTAGCTTCTTCAATAGTGCCTTTAACTTTGCTACCTTCAGAGGACCATTTATCGGGATTGATGTATTTGTTAGTACTAAACTCAAAGCGTTTTGCATTTACTGTAACTCGAGTGTAGATTGGACAAACTCCTAAATGTTGGCTTTTGCTCTCTTAATGTAGAAGAGAATTGATACGGATGTGTTCATTGTTGGTGACCTTAAAGTTATTATTAAATTTATTCGATTTAATAACTACAATCAAGATGTACATTTTTTAGATATGTTGTTGAACACCTTGTTGTAGCGGTGTTTTCTTTTGCGAGGTGTCACTTAAATTTTAATTTTTTAGTGACACCTTGAAAGACACCTACACTTTGAGATTTATTGAATAATTTGATTATCCTAGAAATGAAAAAACCCACTAAATCGTTGAATTTAGTGGGTTTTAGTACCGTTTGTATTTCTACTGGCGGAGAAAGAGGGATTCGAACCCCCGGACCTGTTACAGTCAACAGTTTTCAAGACTGCCGCATTCGACCGCTCTGCCATTTCTCCAGTATGTCGCTTTCATTAGCTGATTGCGAGTGCAAATATAAGAGGTTTTTTCGTTTAAATCCAAACTATTTCGAAAAAAAAAATCAGCTATTTTTTGATAGCTGATTTAATGTTTTTATTATGTGGTAGTTAGCTTTTAATTTTTTTTGAAATACGCATTAATAGTTTACGTATTCAGTTATTTCAAGCCCGTAACCAATCATTCCTACTCGTTTGGTTTGTTCTGAATTAGATACTAATCGTATTTTTGAAATATCGATGTCGTGTAATATTTGTGCCCCAATTCCATAATCTTTAATGTCAATTACTACTTTAGGAGCTTTCATTATTCCTTCGGCTTGAAGTGATTTCAGTTCGGTAATACGATTCAGTAGATTTACAGCCGACATATCTTGATTGATAAATATAACTGCTCCACGACCGTTTTCGTTGATTATTTTAAACATATCGTCTAATTGTTGGTCAACATTATTAGTTAATGTTCCTAACAAATCGTTATTAACCTGTGAAGAGTGGATTCTGGTTAAGATAGGTTCTCCTGCATTCCATGTTCCTTTTGTTAGAGCAATATGGATTTGTTTGTTTGTTATTTGTTCATAAGCTCTTAAACGGAAAGTTCCAAAACGAGTATTAATATCAAAATCCTCTTTTTTAATAATAATACTGTCGTGTTGCATTCTATAAGCAACAAGGGCTTCGATAGAAACAATTTTGATATCAAATTTTTTTGCAATTTTAACTAGCTGTGGTAAGCGTGCCATGCTTCCATCTTCGTTCATTACTTCAACAATAACTCCTACCGGTTTAAAGCCTGCTAATCTGGCAAAGTCAATTGCAGCTTCAGTGTGTCCGGTTCTTCTTAAAACGCCTCCTTCTTTAGCAATTAAAGGAAAAATATGTCCTGGCCTTGCTAAATCCTGTGGCTTTGTTTTAGAATCTATTAAAGATAGTATTGTTCTTGCACGATCGGATGCTGAAATACCTGTAGTTACTCCGTTTCCTTTTAAATCAACGGAAACGGTAAAAGCAGTTTCCATGTGATCGGTATTGTTTGTAACCATTGGTTTTAAATCCAACTCTTTACAACGTTTTTCAGTAAGTGGAGCACAAATTAATCCACGTCCGTGTGTGGCCATAAAGTTGATCATTTCAGGGGTTACTTTCTCAGCTGCCGCTAAAAAATCACCTTCGTTTTCTCTGTCTTCATCATCAACAACTAAGATTATTTTTCCTTGACGGATATCTTCTATTGCTTCTTCAATTGTGTGGAGTTGTATGTTATCTTTGACCATTAGGCAGTTGTTTTTTATTAGGTATAAATTTCTTTAGTAGTTTTTGTAATGGAGCTAATACAACGTCCATATTAATTAAACCAATGTCATTTGTGGCTCTATAGGTCAGTAATATAGCTAGTGGTGTTAATACAATGGAGGACATCCAAGCACCTATAAATGGGGTTATCCCGTTTTCTTGTGAAAATCTTTTTCCAAATGTATTAATGAAATGAAAGCTAATAAATATTAATACAGCAAAAATAATAGGTAGTCCTAGTCCTCCTTTTCGAATAATAGCTCCAAGAGGCGCTCCAATGAAAAACATCATAAAACAAGCATAAGCAATGACAAATTTATCATACAATGCTAATAAATGACTATTGATGTTTTTTTGTTTTGCTTTTAAATTGGTTCTACTACCGTCAATGCTGTAACCAATACTACTAAGATTGCTACTGGCTGTTTTTAATATTTCTACTTTTTTGTGTTTATCAAATAATGATAAAATATCAGAAGGAAGTGGTTTTCTTTTTTTGACTAATTCTTTATCAGGAACATCGTTATAAGTCTTGTTTTCGATAACGGTTCTTAAATTGATATTTTCAGAATATGAATCAATTTCGGTTTTGTAATTTTTGTGTAGTGAATCTAAAGTATAATTTAATTCACTTACAGTTAGCATAGTATTAGTATTGTTTACTTTTTCTTCATCAACATCAACATTGTTTAATTGTGATAAATCAATGTTGATGGCATATTTTTTAAATGAACTTTTAGCAAAAGGAATTTTTTTTCTGTCTTCATATTTTTTAGGAGTAATATCTTCGTAATAATTTCCATTATTTAAAACCAATTGCAAAATACTTGATTCTTCACTACTAATAAGCACTCCATTTTTAGCTTTAATTACGGTTTTACTTCCGTCACTATTAATGGATTTTTTATGGATTGTGATTCCGGTCAATTTATTTCCATTCTCTCCTGATTTTTTATTGACTTTGATGTTGTAGAATCCTACGTCGCTAAACTGACCTTCGGTAATTGC
The DNA here is from genome assembly GCF_041729725.1 of Flavobacterium zubiriense. Classification (NCBI taxonomy): domain Bacteria; kingdom Pseudomonadati; phylum Bacteroidota; class Flavobacteriia; order Flavobacteriales; family Flavobacteriaceae; genus Flavobacterium; species Flavobacterium zubiriense. The sequence goes on from NZ_JBCFQL010000009.1 coordinate 4,930, forward strand.
CATAGCTGGCTTGAGTTGAGCAATGTTTTTTCGAAAATTAATAAATTTATATTCGGCAAAAGGAATGACATTATTTGCAAAAAAGAAAGCTATAATACTCAAAAACACAATAAAAACCGTAAGGCTTCGCATCGCTCTTTGCAAAGAAATCCCTGAAGACTTCATAGCAGCAAATTCATAGTTTTCAGCAAGATTACCAAAAGTCATAATTGATGATAGTAAAATTGAAAGCGGAAGTACCAATGGAATAATACGAGGCATTGAAAAGAGTAAAAACTTTACAATTAATCCAATATCTAAATCTTTTCCTGCTAGCTCTGCAATAAAAAGCCAAATGGTTTGAAGGATGAATATAAAAAACAAGATTACAAATACCGTAGCAAATGTAATCAAGAATGTTTTTAATAAGTATTTGTCGAGAATTTTCACGTAATGAATTAATCTAATTTATTGATGTAGTAATTTGGGTATTTATTAGCTACAAAGGTAAATTGATTTTTTGACAAAGGTTGATTGGTTTTAAAAGAATTAACGGTCAAAGTGGTTTTTGTCCCTTTTTTTCCTGTTTCTATCAAGTTGTAGATGTGTTTCGTTTGCACATCAATACCTAATAGTATTTCTTTTCTTTGATCTTTTGGATTTGTAGGGATCAGTTTGATGTATTGTATTTTTCGACCTCTAACATTTTGTAAAATATTCATCGAGTATTTATAACCACTATTAAAGAAGGTTAGCATTTTTGATGGCGTAATGGCGCTATCGTCATTTTCATCTACAGTTGATATGTTTATTTCTTCATCTTCAGGAACAATAGTGTAGGTTTTCTTACCGTCAAAAATCTTAGTCATTCCCATGAAATTTAGAACATATTGATTTCCTTTTAGAGTTACATTTCCTTTGCTGTCTTGATTGATGTTTTCTTTACTATTATTAAGGGAGTATTTAAAATCGATTACAATATTATTATAACTTTTTACTTTAGCGGTAACTTCATCTAAAAGGCTTTTTGCTTGTTTGTCTTGTGCTTGTGTAGAAAAGCAAATTAATAAGATAAATGCAATTTGGATAATCTTTTTCATTGTATTAGTTGTTTTCTTCATTATTAAAAAATTGATCGAGAGCATGCATGTCTAGAATGTTTACGCTGCGAGCTTTACTTCCTTCAAAAGGCCCAACAATTCCAGCGGCTTCTAACTGATCAATTAATCGACCGGCTCTATTGTATCCTAATTTTAGTTTTCGCTGTAACAAAGAGGCCGAGCCTTGTTGCGCATTAACTATAATTTCGGCAGCTTCTCTAAACAATGTATCTCTGTCGGAGATATCCATATCAAGATTGATGCCATTTTCCTCTCCCACATATTCTGGAAGCAGGTAAGCGGTAGCATACGCTTTTTGAGATCCAATAAAATCAGTGATTTTTTCTACTTCGGGAGTGTCGATAAAAGCACATTGTACACGTACCACATCATTTCCATTAGTGTATAATAAATCTCCTCTACCAATTAATTGATCAGCTCCTTGAGTGTCTAAAATAGTTCTGGAATCAATTTTAGATGTTACTCTAAAAGCTATTCTGGCAGGAAAATTGGCTTTAATTAAACCTGTAATTACATTTACCGAAGGTCTTTGAGTTGCAATAATTAAGTGAATACCAATGGCACGAGCTAACTGCGCCAAACGTGCAATAGGAACTTCGACTTCTTTTCCAGCAGTCATAATCAAGTCGGCAAATTCATCGACTACTAATATGATGTAGGGTAAAAATCGGTGTCCGTTTTCAGGATTTAATTTTCGTGATTTGAATTTGTCATTGTATTCTTTGATGTTTCGAACCATTGCATCTTTTAATAAAGTATAACGGTTGTCCATTTCCACACAAAGTGAATTTAAAGTATTCACAACTTTTGCATTATCAGTAATAATAGCATCTTCGGTGTCAGGTAATTTAGCTAAATAATGTCTTTCAATCTTGTTGAAAAGCGTAAGTTCCACTTTTTTCGGGTCAACCAAAACAAATTTTACTTCGGCTGGGTGTTTTTTGTACAACAACGAAGTTAAAACTGCATTCAATCCAACTGATTTTCCTTGTCCAGTTGCACCCGCCATCAATAAGTGAGGCATTTTTGCCAAATCAACAACAAAAGTTTCATTAGAAATGGTTTTTCCAAGAGCAATTGGCAATTCCATTTCAGCTTCTTGAAATTTAGCCGAACCGATAACTGATTTCATCGAAACCATAGTAGGATTCTTGTTTGGAACTTCGATACCAATGGTTCCTTTTCCAGGAATAGGAGCAATGATACGAATTCCAAGTGCCGAAAGTGAAAGCGCAATATCGTCTTCTAAACTTTTAATTTTAGAAATTCGAATTCCAGCTTCGGGTACAATTTCGTATAAAGTTACCGAAGGTCCAACGGTTGCTTTAATTTGCGCAATTTCAATTTTATAATTGCGAAGTGTATCTACAATTCGGTTTTTGTTTTCTTCTAATTCTTCCTGATTAATAGTAATTCCGCCCGTTGAATATTCTTTTAATAAATCAATTGTTGGAAATTTATAATTAGATAAGTCTAGTGTTGGATCAAATAGTCCAAAATCAGAAACTAATCTAGCCGCAAGGTTTTCTTCAATTACTTCTTCTTCGGCAGCAGTTTCAATTACAAAATCATCATTGAAAGCTGCTACTGGAAGTGGTTTTTCAACTGAAATTGGTTTAGGAACAGGGTTCAAATCAATTTCAGATGAATGACTAATTGTTGGCTTAAGTGATTCTTTATTAATTTCGAATTGAGAACCTTTTGGCTTTGAATTTTTTTCTAAATCAGGTTCTTCTGTTATAGCAAATTCTTCTAAGTTGTAAGCGTTGGAAGTTGATGTAGCATCGTTATTTTCGACAGGAATAATTGCTTTTTTGTTGCTTTCAAAAAAAGATTGAATCTTTTCAGGAGATAGTTTCATTTTGAAAATAACATAAATAATCAGTCCGAAGATTAATATTAACAGCGTACCTGTTTTTCCAATGTAATCTTGAAATAAGATATTTAATTCGTAACCAATAATTCCGCCTAGTTCAGGTAGGGAAGTGGCAAAAAAACCAAACAATACCGATAAATTAATCATAACAAATAAATCCCAAAACCAAATGTTTTTTAGTTTTCGGTTCGAAATGCCTAATATTAAAAAGATTCCAGTTAAAAATAATAATCGGACAAATAGGAAAGAAGCCAGTCCAAAGCCTTTGTAAACAATTAAATCAGCCAGGAAAGCACCAAACTTTCCTAGCCAATTTTTTACAGTTTCTGTTCTGTCAGTTATTTCTAAAACAGCACTTTGATCTTCTTGTCCATAAACATAGAAAGAAACAAAAGCAACTAGTAAAGCAATAGAAAATAAGACTAAAAGGCAGCCTAAAATTGTTTTATGCTGTTTAGACATTTCCCAAGATTTTAAAACTTTAGGTTTTGAATTGTTTTTTGAATCTAAAGTCTCTTTTTTTGTTGTTTTTGCCATTCTATAGTGTAACTAAACCTCTAAATAAAGTGAGGTACGTATATGATTAAACCAATAATTATTGCCGTAATTGCTGAGAAAAATACTGCTCCAGCAGCAATGTCTTTTATAAAACCGATCCTTTCGTGATAATCTGGATGAATAAAATCGGCTACTTTTTCTATTGCAGTATTCAATCCTTCAATACTCAATACTAAACCGATAGCTAAGGTTTGAAAAAGCCATTCGGTAGCGGTAATTCCTATTACAAATCCAGCAATAGTTAATAGAACTGCTAATGACGATTGAACCATCACACTATGTTCAGTAGTAATTAGCTTAATGCATCCTTTTAGAGCGTAGCTAACACTTTTTAATCTTCCAGTAATAAAGGTATTGTCTTTTTGAAATGCCATCAATAAGAGATTAAAGTACTGCTAAGGCAGCTTCATAATTTGGTTCGTCAGCAATTTCAGCCACTTGTTCAATATGTAAAATTGTTCCATCAACATCAGCAACAATTAATACTCTGGAATGCAATCCTGCTAAAGGACCATCAACGATTTCTAATCCGTTTGCTTTACCAAAGCTTCCTTCTTGAAAGTCAGATAAATTAACTACATTTTCTATTCCTTCTGCTCCACAAAAACGTTTTTGAGCAAATGGTAAATCTCTTGAAATGCATAAAACAGTAGTATTTTCCAATTGAGCAGCTGATTCATTGAACTTTCTTACTGAAGTAGCACAAGTTCCAGTATCAATACTTGGAAAAATATTTAAAACTAATTTCTTTCCACTAAAATCGCTTAAAGAAGCAACAGAAAGATCGTTTTTTACTAATTTGAAATCAGCAAGTTTTGAACCTACTTTTGGTAATTCTCCTGCAGTGTTTATTGGATTTCCTCCTAATGTAATTGAAGCCATAATTGTTTTTTTTAATGAGCCTCAAAAGTATGAAAATTATTTAAGAATTAGGATTTCTGATTTAAGATTTTAAATCATTGGAGAATCATTTTTAATGCAATGTTTTTTTGAGAAAGAGCATTAAATGCAAAAAAATGCAACTGTTTGAGATGCATTTTGTTTTTTGTGTTATACAAAGTATTATTTGTCGATAGAACCCAAAACTCTTTTCATAAAAGTATTGAGTGCTTCTTTTTTATCAGTTCCGTTTTGGACTAATTTGTGTACTTCCAGTGCGCCGTACATATTCGAAATTAATTCACCAATAACATCTAACTCTTCATCCTTAAGTGAAGAAATCTCAGTCATTGCTTCTAATACTTCTATAGTTTCGATGATATAATCTTGATCATTTTCTTCGATAAACTGAGTCAATTGCTTTATTACGGGTAATTTCATTTCTAGTTGTTTATTTGGTTATTCGTTGGTTTGTTTATTTGAAAAGACAATCGTTAATTTTAAACAATTAACCGAATCAACAAATAACCAAATTAAACGATTTCGTTTACTAAATCAATTAGTACTTCTTGTTTGTTCGTTTGTGTTTCGTTTACTAATTTTCCGTTTACAAAAGTGGCAAAGGTTGGTAAGTTACTCACATTAGCTAATTTTCTAGATTCTGGAAAATTTTCAGCGTCAACTAATGCAAAAGTGATGGACTCATTTTCGGTAGCCAGTTTTTTGAATTTTGGTTTCATAATACGGCAATTGCCACACCATGATGCCGAAAATTGAACAACTACTTTTTCATTTTCATTAACTAGATTTGCTAATGTATCTTCGTTTAATTCGATTAACATATTTTTTAATTTAAATTCCAATAATTTAAATTCCCAATTCCAAATCTTACGATTGAACTTAGTAAATTTTAATTTTTAGAATGTTAGTGATTCTTTTAGAAAAAATTCCAAATCCCAAAATTGGAATTTGGAATTTTATCCCGAAATTTCGGGATTGAAATTTATTTTTAGTTAGCGCTCAAGTAAGCAGCAGTACTGTTTCTATCAGCAGACATTGCTTCTTTACCAGCTTCCCAGTTTGCTGGACAAACTTCACCTTTTACTTGAATGTGCGTGTAAGCATCAACCATACGCAAGTATTCGTTTACGTTACGACCTAATGGCATATCGTTTACACTTTCGTGGAAAATTTTTCCAGTTTCGTCAATTAGGTAAGTAGCTCTAAAAGTTACGTTTGAACCTTCAACAATAACTGAATCTGTTTCTTCGCTGTATTCTGTAGAATCTATATCTAAAATTCCTAAAATGTTAGACAAGTTTCTGTTTGTATCAGCCAAAAGTGGGTAAGTAACTCCTTCAATTCCACCATTGTTTTTTGCAGTATTTAACCAAGCAAAGTGTACTTCGTTAGTATCACAAGAAGCACCAATTACAATTGTATTTCTTTTTTCAAATTCTGGTAAAGCTGCTTGAAAAGCGTGTAATTCAGTTGGACAAACAAAAGTAAAATCTTTTGGGTACCAAAACAAAAGTACTTTTTTGTTGTTGTTTACTGCTTCTTCAAAGATGTTGATTTTTAAATTATCACCCATTTCAGAAATGGCGTCAACTGCAATACTTGGGAATTTTTTTCCTACTAAAGACATAATTATTTTTTTTAAAGTTTTTTTATTTGATGGTGCAAAAGTAACTCTTAATAAACGCATTTGGTAATAGTAGTTGATTATTAATGTTTATTTAATAATAGTATTTGGTTATAGTTGAAGAAATGGATGTTTTAAATTATTGAATATCAATAAATACGGGTAAATTTCCACTACATTCATAATTGAATAAAAATTGATTGGCAGCTCCAATTTGAAATTCGCTAAAATCTTGATATGCCTGAATAAGTCGTGAAGCCTTATTTAGATTAGGAATTAAAGGCAAAACATAGGGATTTCCAAAAACATAAATGATACATTTTTTGGTAGCCAATAGTTTTTCTAATAATTCAAAGATAATAGCATCAATTTCAAAATTGTTCAGCGGTTTTGCCTTTGGAACAAACAATGAAATAATTAGATAATCAAAAGATTCTAATTCTTTTTCGAAAGCTAAAATATCAAAATTCACTATTGATTCAATTGCAAATTGTGGCGATTGCAATGAAGAATGAATGGTTTTTGAAAAATCATTAGCTACATTTTTATATAAAGACAATTGTGCCACTTTTTGTTCTTGATTTGCTTTTTGGATGGTTTTAAAATCAATGGTATCGATGACTTTTGTAATGCTATATTTGGCAATTTCAGCGTTTAGAGCAGCCGCTTTTTCAAAATTTAATTCGGTATTATTTTCTGCTGATTGAAACAAACCTACTTTTTCTTTGCATTTCCAAATACGATTAAAACTTTCATCAATGCGTTCCGCAGAAGCATTTTCTAAAATAGTTTGAATTCCTTCGGGAACATTTTCGGCAAAACACAATACATCGTTTCCTGCATTAAAAGCTTTCCATTCGAGTTGACCTTTAATATCATATAATTTAGAAACACTGTGCATGTTCAAAGCGTCGGAAATCACCAATCCATCATAGCTCAATTGTTCTCTTAAGAGTTTTTGAATAATATTTTTAGACAAGGTTGCCGAAGTATCTTTTCCTTCGTTCAAAGCTGGTACAGCCAAATGCCCAATCATAATCGAATCGACATCATTTTCGATCCCTTTTATAAACGGATACAATTCGTTGGCTAATAATTGTTCCAAATTTTCTTCTAAAATAGGCAATCCTAAATGCGAATCGACATTGGTATTTCCGTGACCTGGAAAATGTTTTAAACAGCCTAAAACGCCAGCGTCATTCATTCCGCGTAAATATTCTAATGCAAAATTGGCGACTTTATTTTTATCTTCACCAAAAGAACGATAGCCAATAACCGGATTATTTGGATTATTATTAATATCAGCCAAAGGAGCCAAATTATAATGAATTCCCGCCGATTTTAAGTCCAATGCAATTTGCTTTCCAACTTCGTAAACCAATCCTTTTTTCTCTTCTGGTAAAGCACCCAGCGTAATGGCATAAGGATATTGCGGTGTTTTTTCGACACGCATCGCCAATCCCCATTCGGCATCAATACTCATCAAAAGTGGAGTGGAAGCGCATTTTTGATAACGGACAATTAATTCTTTCAATCGAAGGTAACTGTCATCGTTGAATTCGATTTTTTTCTTCGATTCGTAATTGGTTGCAGCACTGGCTCGACTGTGAAAAAATGTCAATCCACCAATGTTGTATTTCCTGATTAGTACTTCGATTGCCTGGATATTTTCTTCGCTGTCATTGATAAAAACAGCCGGAAAAAAGAATTGTCCTATTTTTTGTGCTTGTGTCATTGTTTAGAATTTTATGCTTTTTTTGGTACACGGATAAAACGGATTTACTTCATAAAGACGCGGATGAAAACAGATTTTTTAAAATCCGTTAGTATCTGTGTTTCGCTTTGCGAATCCGTATAATCTGTGTGCTATTGTTTGATTTCTTCGGTTTTCTTCCCAAAATCCTTTGGAAAAATCAAAAATCGGGATAAAATAATTCCAGGAATAGTAGCCAAGAAAACCCAAATAAAGAAGTTACCATATCCTAAATATTCCTGAATGTATCCGCTAAGCATTCCTGGAAGCATCATTCCTAATGCCATAAAACCAGTAGCAATGGAGTAGTGGGATGTTTTTGATTCGCCTTCGGCAACATAGATTAAATACATCATGAAAGCAGCAAAACCAAATCCGTAACCAAATTGCTCCAAAATAACTACTACATAAATATAATAAACCGAAACAGGATGAAAATGAGCTAATAATACAAATCCAATGATTGGCAAATGCATAATCAAAATCATAGGTAACATCCATTTTCCTAAACCTTGTTTAGAAATAGCAATTCCGCCTAAAATCCCACCTACAGTAAGTGCAATTAATCCGAAAGTTCCGTAAATGATTCCGACGTCTTCCGTTGCTAAACCCATTCCGCCAACAGCTGTTTTATCGACTAAAAAAGGAGTCAGCATTTTAAGTAATTGCGATTCTCCTAAACGAAATAAAAGAATGAAAGCAAGGATCAATCCAATTTGTTTCTTTTTAAAAAAGCTGGCAAAAACAGTGGCAAAGTTTTTTTCTTCTGTTTCTCCTGCTTTAATAGGTAATTCGGTTTTTGGAGTAGCAAAATAGTTGTAAATCGTTAAAAACGCCATTACTAATCCAACTAGAATCATCGTGTATGACCAGGCTTTTTGATTGTCGCCATACAAATGTTCTAAATAACCCGCCAACAGAATGATTAATCCGTTTCCAGTTAACATCGATGCTCTATAAAAAGTACTTCGAATTCCTAAAAAGAACGATTGTTGATCTTTGGTCAACGCTAATAAATAAAAACCGTCACTAGCTACATCATTCGAAGCAGAAGCAAAGGCAGCCACCCAAAAAATAGCCAAACTCAATATGAAAAACTGACTCGTTGGAATAATAAAACCAACAAGTAAAAAAGCAATGGAAATGAATAATTGCATACTCAAAAACCATTTTCGTTTGGTGCCGTGCAAGTCAATAAACGGACTCCATAAAGGTTTAATTACCCAAGGCAAGTATAATAAACTGGTGTAAAAACCAATGTCTTCATTGCTTATTCCGAGATTTTTGTACATCAATACAGAAACAGAAATGATGATTACATACGGAAAACCCGAAGCGAAATTTAATAATGGAATCCAGTACCAAGGTGTATTATCTGTTTTCATTTGTGTTTAGGTTTTGGTTGTTTACTTTTAATAAAGTCGCCTGACTTTCATTTCCAAAATAATCCACAAATGTTAATGCACAGTTATTGTGCTTTTCCAGATATAATTTAGGAATACTGATAGCGATGCTGTCTTTGGTTTCTTTGAAAGCAATTTTATTAATAATCTGACTTGGATCATTAATATTAATCAGGTTTTTGTTAGTCGTACCATAAACCATCACATAACGAATTTTACTTTGCGTTGGATAACTTAATGTAATTACTGTGTTTTCACTTTGATTGTTGATGTTAGTTACATAAGGTGTATCCTTAACTTCTTGTCTCGAATTAGGAACAACATAAGGTAAGGCTGGATATTGGTATTGATTGTCTTTTAATAATTGCGTTACAGCATAGTTTTTATTTACAAACCATTTGGCACTAAAAAAAGCATTTCCGTTGATGTTATCATAACCACGGGTTAAATCAATTTGGTTTGGAATTTCATTTGGATTAGACCATTTTTTATCCGAATCATTATTGATTTTATAGGTTCCATTTCCAATATAAAGTGCCGTATTTTTATTAGTGTTTTCCGCCCACCATTTGCTTAATTTAGCGTAAGAAGCGGTTTTGTGTTCGATACTCCAATACAACTGTGGTAAGATATAATCAATATAATTGCCTTCCATCCAGGCCATTGGATCAGCATACAAATCGTCATAATTAGTTTGTCCAGCCTGTGTGTCAGAACCTCTTGGGTCTACTGATTTATTTCTCCAAACTCCAAACGGACTGATACCAAATTGAACCCAAGGTTTTAACTTTTTGATGGCATCATAAGTGTTTTTCAAATAAACATTGACGTTATCACGACGCCAATCTTCCACGCTCATGCCTTTTCCATATTTTCTATAAGAAGCATAATCATTAAATTCTTCGCCTTTTATTCTGTACGGATAAAAATAATCATCAAAATGAATCGCATCAATGTCGTATTTGGTTACTACTTCATCAACAATATTAATTAAATGCGTTTGAACTTCGGGAAGTGCGGGATTGTAATAGTATTTTCCACCGTGTTTGATCATCCATTCCGGATGTTTTATCACATCGTGATCTCTGCTTAATGCAGTAGTGTTTAAATCCATAGTAGCTCGGTAAGGATTCAACCAGGCGTGAAATTCAAATCCACGATCGTGAGCTTCCGTAATCATCCAATCCAAAGGATCGTAAAAAGGATAAGGCGCCAGTCCTTGTTTTCCAGTTAAATATTTCGACCAAGGCGCTAAATTTGTAGGATACATGGCATCGCCTGCACTTCGAATTTGTACAATAACTACATTGTAATTCAGTTTTTTATAAGTATCTAAAATTGCAATGAAATCGGCTTTTTGTTTTTCAACAGCATCCGTATTGCTTATGGGCCAGTCTATATTTGCTACCGTAGCAATCCAAACGGCTCTGAATTCATTTTTAGGATTTGAGTTTTTTGATTGAGCTTGGCTATAGCCAAAAGACAGTAGGAAAACAGAAATAAATAAGTAGATTGGGTTCTTATGATTCATTGAATGATATTTTATGGTTACCAAAAATAGTTTTTTTAACGAAGTTTACTGGATAAATCAGGATTAATTTTCTTCCAATATTGACATTGCAATTTTTTTGCCAAAATCGGAACGATAATGGTTTTTATTGTTTTTAATGAACTTGAAAAATTTAATGAATACTATTTTTTGCCACAGATTTTAAAGATTAAAACGGATTCACTTCTGTTAATCGGTTAAGAATGTGTTTGATAGTTAACAAATCCATTCGTCAGTTAGAGAAGTGATTTCTATTCTGAAAAATAATAATATAAATGACGCTTATGTTTGTATTCGAATATAAAATCAAAATACTGTTATTTTTGAGATTCAACCGTCCTTGGCTTCCGCAGTCGAGTGTCAAATGTTTGAAGAATACGTAAAAAGAAAAGCTGTTTGAGCGTAGCGAGTTTCTTTTCTTTTAGTATTCGAAAACTAATTTGACCGACGAGGAAGTGTAAGACTTGATTTTTTTGTTTCTTTTTTGATCAAGCAAAAAAGAAAAAATATAATCAAAAAACACTTTCAACCAACAGGTATATTTATATTTGTCAAATATTTTTTTCAAATACCCTAAGAATAGCCCTAGTATGTCTCATTCCCATTCATTAAAGCAATTGTCTGATTTGTTAGAAGGAACACTTTTATACGACAATCTTCATAAAACCTTATACGCTACGGATGCTTCGGCGTACCGAATTGTTCCTTTAGCGGTGGCTTTGCCTAAAACAACTGAAGATATTGTACAATTAGTGCGTTATACTATTGAAAATAAAACTACTCTAATCCCTAGAACTGCGGGAACTTCCTTAGCAGGACAAACTATTGGCGACGGAATTGTGGTAGATGTATCAAAATATTTCACAAAAATTGTTGCTTTTGATGCTCTAGAAAAGACGGTTACGGTACAACCAGGTGTGATTCGGGACGAATTGAATTTGTATTTAAAACCACACGGATTGTTTTTTGGGCCTAATACTTCTACTTCTAATCGCTGTATGATAGGCGGAATGGTGGGAAATAATTCTTCGGGAACAACATCTATTCGTTATGGAGTGACGCGGGATAAAATTATTGAAATCAAAACCGTTTTGGCCGATGGTTCTCAGGTGGTTTTCAATACGATTACTTCGGCTGAATTTGTAGAAAAAACCAAAGGCGATTCGCTCGAAAGTTCGATTTACAGAAAATTATATGAAGAATTATCGAATGAAGCCAACCAACAAGAGATAAAAAACGAATTTCCAAAACCAGAAATCCACAGACGAAATACCGGTTATGCGGTTGATATTTTACTAAAATCAGATTTATTTGGAGGTATTGAACCCACAATAAATGTTGGAAAATTACTTTGTGGAAGCGAAGGAACACTTGCTTTTACAACCGAAGTCACTTTACAATTAGACGATTTGCCTCCAACGAATAATATTATGGTGGTAACTCATTTTCATAGTATTCAGGAAAGTTTAGAAGCAGTAATGATTGCGATGAAGCATCATTTGTACACCTGCGAAATGATCGATGATACCATTTTAGATTGTACCAAAAACAATAAAGAGCAAAGCAAAAACCGTTTTTTTATTCAGGGTGAACCCAAAGCGATTATGATGTTTGAAGTAGCTTCCTATATCAATATGGATGAGGCTGAAAAACAAGCCGATGCTTTGATTAAGGATTTAGAAGACAATAATTTTGGTTATGCCTCGGTAAAATTATACGGAGCTGATGTTGATAAAGTAAACGAACTCCGAAAAGCGGGTCTTGGACTTTTAGGAAGTATTGTGGGTGATGACAAAGCTGCCGATTCTATTGAAGATACAGCAGTAGAATTAAGTGATTTACCAGCTTATATTGCTGATTTTTCGGCTATGATGCAACGTCACGGGCAAGAAGCTATTTATTATGCACATGCTGGAGCGGGCGAATTACACCTGCGTCCGGTGTTGAATTTAAAAACAAAAGAAGGTGTTTACCAATTTAGAAATATCGCTACCGAAGTGGCTATTTTGGTTAAAAAATACAGAGGTTCGTTAAGTGGAGAACACGGTGACGGAATTGTAAGAGGAGAATTTCTGCCTTTTATGATTGGCGAAAAAAATTACGAATTATTAAAGCGCATCAAATTAGCATTCGACCCGAATTCGGTTTTGAATATGGGGAAAATTGTCAATGCGTTAAAGATGGATGAAAATTTCCGTTTTGAAACCGATAGAGTAGAACCGGATATCCAAACCATTCAGGATTTCTCTGACAGTATGGGGATTTTAAGGGCTGCCGAAAAATGCAATGGTTCTGGAGATTGTAGAAAATTGCCTTCTGCTGGCGGAACCTTGTGTCCGAGTTATCGAGCTACCCGAAATGAAAAAGATACGACTCGTGCCCGTGCCAATGCTTTACGCGAATATTTAACGCATTCGGAAAAAGACAATAAATTTGACCACAAGGAATTGTATGAAGTTTTCGAATTGTGTGTGAGTTGTAAAGCCTGCGCCAGCGAATGCCCGTCGAATGTAGATGTGGCGACTTTAAAAGCAGAATTTTTATACCAATACCAAAAAGCTAATGGTTTTTCGTTTCGAAATAAAATCTTTGCTAACAATGCCAAAATGAATAAGATGGGAAGTCTTTTTCCTGCCTTGACTAATTTTGTTTCTAACCTTTCTTTTGTCAAAAAAGGAATGGGAGTGGCGCAGCAAAGAGAAGTTCCGTTGTTAGCCAAACAAACTTTTAGAAAATGGCTTGAGAAAAATGGCAATAACAATATCAATATCAATGGCAATAGCAATAGCAATGGCAATGGCAATGACAATAGCAATGACAATAGCAATGGTAATGACAATAGTAATGGCAATAGCAATGGCAATGACAATAAGAAATATCCAAATGGTAAAGTAGTTTTGTTTTGCGATGAATTCACTAATTATTACGATGTAAATGTTGGGATTGACGCTTTTGAATTGTTGACAAAATTAGGTTATGAAGTCATTGTTGTGGAGCACGAAGAAAGCGGAAGAGCTTATATTTCGAAAGGATTCCTAGAAGAAGCCAAAATGATCGCCATTCAAAACGTGGCTACTTTTGCACCGATTATTTCAGACGATTGTCAGTTAATAGGAATTGAACCTTCGGCAATATTGACTTTTAGAGATGAATATTTACGATTAGCAGAAGATAAAACCGCAGCTCAAAATCTAGCCAAAAACGTTTTGACTATCGAAGAGTTTTTCAAGAAAGAAATTGGAGCAGGAAAAATTCATGCAGGACAATTTTCGACAAACGAAAAGCAAATTAAAATTCACGGACATTGCCACCAGAAATCATTGAGTGCTGTCGAAGCTACTTTTACGATGTTGAATCTTCCAAAAAATAATTCGGTTACTATTTACAACTCCGGTTGTTGCGGAATGGCGGGTTCTTTTGGCTACGAAGAAGAACACTACGAAATAAGTATGCAAATGGGCGAAGACACTTTGTTCCCAAAAATTAGATCCACTCATGAAGATGTTGCTATTGCCGCAGCAGGAACTTCTTGTCGTCATCAAATTTTTGATGGAACGAGTAGAAAAGCACAGCATCCGGTTTCGATTTTAAAGGGTTGTTTGAGGAATTAAATTTCAAGAGAAATAGCAATAGCAATTTCAAAAATCAATAGTAAAAAGAGCTATTCTTCTTAAATGGAGTTTAGCTCTTTTTTTATGATTTTTTTTAAAAAAGATTAGATTTGTTTTTTATGTAAGAAATATTTTTATTTTTGTATAGTGTAATTAAAAATTATGAGGATAAATAAAAATCCCAATCGTGCTGATTTACCAAAATAGTTAATGCACTTATCTAAACTCTACCCGCAAAGAATTAAAACAGACCGTAAATATTTAAGCAATGAAAAAGCTAAATCCACTCATTATTTTCTCCATTTTAATCTTTTTAACATCATGTAAATTTGAAAAGAATAATGATCCTAATACTGATGTCAAATTTGAAAAGTCTGAATTATTTGGTCATTGGATTCGAACCGATGAAATGGATGAACTAGAAAATTCTAAAGATGTAATTGTTCGCAAGTTTAATATAAAAGAGGATAGTACTGCCGAAATTGAAATTCTGGATTCTATTGGACGTAAAACAGTAACTGGAAGCTGGAAAATTGGTGAAGAACAAAAAATCATTGGTTCTCTTTCTTTTAAATCAGATTTTGCCTTAACATTTTGGTCAAATCCGAATTATATGCATATGATTTCATTTTCAGTTGAAAAACGGAATGATAAAATTATTTTGAATTCACAAGGAGTAATATTTGAAAAGGAATAAATGTCCGACCAGATAAATTTATGATATTATGCTCGCAAAAAGAATTAAAAACAAATAACCAGAATATTGCATTTGAATTTTTAGCTGAATTCAAAATAATTATAAAATGAAGCTATGAAAAAAATTATTGTTCTATTAATAACGATTCTTTCGCATTACGCTAGTGCTCAAAAATTAGATACTACTCAATTTCATCTTGTAGAGCCGAAAGTGGGTCTAAAAAATTATCCCATAGATAAAACGAAATTGCCTGAAATTATAGCAGCTTTTGGGGATAATTATGATAAAAACCAAGATTTTGTTTTTTTGAAGTCAAAGGAACTACCTGAATTTTATGAGGTAAAATATAAAAATCTAGGAATTTCCTTTTATTTTTTTGATAATGACAGCACTCAAACCATTAAAGCTATTAAATTTTATAAACCCTTCAAGGCTAAAACTACAACAAATATTATTCTCAATAAATCCAATATAGCGAAGGTTTTAAAAACATATAAAAGTAGTGACATGGTAATTTCTCAAAGTGCTAAATGGGCTAAAGTAAGTGTTAATGAATCTAAACTAACTACTACAGGAATTAGTTTTAGTTCACAAATAGCTAACTTTCATGGAAATAAATTTCTATCAAAAAAGGCTCTTAAACGTATGGTAATTGACGAAATTTATATTTCAAATTATCAATATTTTATTTTTTTAGATTAATCGCCACAACAAATATTTAATAAAATAGTTAGCGCAGAATCCCCACTTTACTACACAATTCATTTCCTGTGTTGCATTGAAACAATAATTTAAAATGAAATATAAAGTTCAAAAAATGCTGGGAACTTTGCGTTTTCTTGATACAATCGGCAGAAAAAGCCTTGATTAAAAATTAAATTTTGTAGCTAAATTACAAGAGATCCAGTTTGTTTTCCTTTGTAGTTTGCATAGTTTTGCCATTTTAAGACTATATACCAAAAACACTTTGTGATTTTAGTTTCAACCTAAGGAAGCATTACAAAAACCTAACAAAATATCTTATTTTTTAAACTTTAAACAAAACTTAATTCCTTATTTTTGCTCTTCGAGATTTTAAAAAATAATAAAAAACAATATACTATGAATTCATTTGACGTAGTCGTTATAGGTTCTGGACCTGGAGGATATGTATCAGCGATTCGTTGTGCGCAACTAGGCTTCAAAACAGCCATTATCGAAAAATATTCCACACTTGGAGGAACTTGTCTTAATGTAGGATGTATTCCTTCAAAAGCTTTGTTGTCTTCTTCTCATCATTATGCTGAAATTGCTCATTTTGCCGATCACGGAATCGAAGTTTCTGGTGAAGTAAAAGTAAATTTAGAGAAAATGATTGCTCGTAAACAAGCAGTTGTTGATCAAACTTCGGGTGGAGTAAAATATTTGATGGACAAAAATAACATTACAGTTCTGGAAGGATTAGGTTCTTTTGTTGATGCTACACACGTTGCTGTTGCAAAAGCAGATGGAACTTCAGAAACTATCGAAGCTAAAAATGTAATTATTGCTACAGGTTCTAAACCATCTTCTTTGCCATTTATTTCAATTGATAAAGAAAGAATCATTACTTCTACTGAAGCTTTAAAATTAACTGAAGTACCAAAACACCTTGTGATTATTGGTGGTGGAGTGATTGGTATCGAATTAGGTCAGGTATATTTACGTTTAGGTGCTCAGGTTTCGGTTGTGGAATTCATGGACAGAATTATTCCAGGAATGGATGGCGCTTTGTCTAAAGAATTGACAAAAGTATTGAAAAAACAAGGAATGAAATTCTATACTTCCCACAAAGTACAATCGGTAGAAAGAGCTGGTGATGTGGTTACTGTGAAAGCAGAAAATGCAAAAGGAGAAATAATTACTCTGGAAGGAGATTATTCATTAGTTTCTGTTGGTCGTCGTCCGTATACAGATGGATTGAATGCTGAAAATGCAGGAGTTAAAATTTCGGAGAGAGGTCAAATTGAAGTAAACGATCATTTACAAACTTCGGCTTCTAATATTTATGCTATTGGTGACGTTGTACGTGGTGCAATGTTAGCTCATAAAGCGGAAGAAGAAGGAACTATGGTTGCTGAAATATTAGCAGGTCAAAAACCACATATTGATTATAACTTAATTCCTGGAGTAGTTTATACCTGGCCAGAAGTTGCAGCTGTTGGACAAACAGAAGAGCAATTGAAAGCGGCTGGAGTAGCTTACAAATCAGGAAGTTTCCCATTTAAAGCTTTAGGACGTGCAAGAGCAAGTGCTGATTTAGATGGTTTTGTGAAAATCTTAGCTGATGCTAAAACGGATGAAGTTCTTGGTGTTCACATGATTGGAGCCAGAACAGCGGATTTAATTGCTGAAGCAGTAGTTGCAATGGAATACAAAGCTTCTGCTGAAGATATTTCGAGAATGTCTCATGCACATCCTACATTTGCGGAAGCAATAAAAGAAGCAGCATTAGCAGCAACAGATAATAGAGCGTTACACGTTTAGTAACTTGCTTTTATAAAATAGAAACCCGTCTCGTTCGAGTGAATGAGACGGGTTTCTTATTTTTTTTATTCTTTTAACCATTCATTTTAAACAATCCTTTGTAGTTTTCCCAATGGCTATAAATCAAGAAAATATTGGCTAGAAAAACTCCAATAGCAATGGGTAAATTTTCGGGTGTTAAAAAGTAATTAATCAATAAAATATTAATGATTACCGGAAAGATGATAATATTAGCTAAGGTGGTAAACTTTCCTGTTACAAAGGATAAACCACAAAGTAATTCTATTGATTTAGCTAAAGGTATCAAATAGGTTGAAGCAACTAGACCCACTTGGAATGCTTTAAAATCTCCTGTTGAAGCGGGCTCAGGGTTCAGGTGTAAAAAATAACTAACCGAAGTGAAGAGAAATAATATCCCTAGTAAAGAACGAACAATAAGGGTTGCAATTTTCATGATATATAGGTTTTATTGGTTAACAAATCAAAAAAATTATGTTGTGGTTCAGCACTTTCATTCGTAGTAAAAACTCTCCCTAGATAACCGTTTCAATCAGAAAAAATAGCATTTTTAAATAATTAGTAATTTAAAATCAGTTCGATTTTTTTCTAACTTATAGTAAATTTACAAAAAAGCGAACTGATTTTTCTTAAAAAACAGAATTAATATTTGATTAATTGTTAATTTAATAATCAATTTGTTATTCAGCTATGGTTTTGAGTAAGGAATTAGGATTGTTTTATTCGTTTTGGATTTTAAGATGAATCGTTTAAATCATACGAACCAATAAAAAATAAGTCCTATTTTTATTGTAATTTTACTTTTTAAAATTTTACTTTGAGAACATCCTTTATACAAGACATAACGCCTCTCGTCGATTTCAAAAAACAGCTTTTATTGTGGTCACAACAATTTAGAGAAGTGACTTTTATGGACAGTAACCAGTACCATCAAGAGTATTCAAATTACGATTGGATTCTAGCTGTTGATGCTTTCACTTCTATAAAAACGGACTATTTTAATGCTTTTGAGGATTTAAAACAATACCAACAAACGTGCAGAGACTGGATTTTTGGTTATTTGTCTTATGATTTAAAGAATGATACTGAAGCATTAACATCGAAAAACTTTGATGGTTTAGAATTTCCGGATTTGTTTTTCTTCCAACCTAAAAAGCTTTTTTTAGCCAAAGGAAATCAACTCGAAATTCAATATTTGTATTGTTGCGATGATGAATTTGAAACCGATTGGGAAGAAATTAAATCCGTTGCGACTGATTTTGAAACTTTGGATATTAAGGTCAATATCCAACAACGAATTTCGGCTGAATCCTATCAGGAAAAAGTGTCAAAAATGCTAGAACACATTCATCACGGTGATTTGTACGAAGCTAATTTTTGTATGGAATTCTATGCTGAAAAGGCACAAATTGAACCCGTGGAGACTTTTTTAAAGCTGAATGAAATTTCGAAACCACCATTTGCAGTATTTTTTAAAAATTACAAGCAATTTTTGTTATCGGCCTCGCCAGAACGTTATTTAAAAAAAGAAGGCGATTTATTGATTTCTCAACCGATAAAAGGAACAGCCAAACGATTTTTGGATCCCATTGAAGACGAAGAATCCAAAAATAAATTAGCAGCCGATGCTAAAGAACGTGCCGAAAACATCATGATAACCGATTTGGTTCGCAATGATTTATCGCACACCGCACAAAAAGGTTCGGTGCAAGTAATGGAATTGTGTGGCATTTATTCGTTCTTGCAAGTGCACCAAATGATTTCAACTATTACTTCAAATTTAGACACACAATACACTGCTGTTGATGCTTTAAGATATACTTTTCCAATGGGAAGTATGACGGGAGCGCCTAAAATTTCGGTGATGAAAATTATCGAAGAACTGGAAGAAACTAAAAGAGGTTTGTACAGTGGTGCCGTGGGTTATTTTACACCCGAAGGCGATTTCGATTTTAATGTAGTTATTCGAAGTATATTGTACAATCAGCAAAATCAGTATTTGTCTTTTTCGGTAGGAAGTGCCATCACTTCGCTTTCAATACCTGAAAATGAATATCAGGAATGTTTGCTGAAGGCCAAAGCAATGTTTGAGGTTTTAAAATAATTTCTAAATGGTAGTCATGCTCAACAAGTTCAAAAAACATATCGATCAAAACTTTTCTTTTTTAGAAAACAGCAAATTGCTTTTGGCTACAAGCGGAGGAATTGATAGTATGGTAATGGTTCATTTGTTACATCAATTAAACTATTCTATTGCATTGTCTCACTGTAACTTTCAATTGCGTGGAGTAGAAAGTTTTGGCGAACAAAATTTTGTTCAGGAATATGCTAATACAAATGAAATTCCGCTTTTTTTGACTCAGTTTGATACCGAAGCTTTTGCGAATGATTACAAACTTTCTACCCAAATTGCAGCGCGGGAATTGCGCTACAATTGGTTTTATGAACTGTTAGAAACGGAGAATTACGATTATATTTTAACGGCGCATCATGCCGATGATAATATTGAAACTTTTTTGATCAACCTGAGTCGTGGCACTGGATTAGAAGGTTTGGTTGGAATTCCTGCTCAAAACGATAAAATTGTACGACCGTTATTGCCTTTTACAAGAGCAGAAATTCTTGAATATGCCAATGAAAATAACATTCAATGGCGAGAAGATAGTAGCAATGCTTCGGATAAATATTTGCGAAATAAAATCAGGCATAATTTGGTTCCGTTGTTAAAAGAATTGAATCCGCAGTTTATGGAATCGTTTCAAAAAACACAATCGTACCTGAATGAATCTCAGGAATTAGTTGAAGATGCAGCCATTATGGTCTATCAGCAAGTGGCCAAAGAAGCGGGCGAAACCATAGTTTTTGACTTAAATCAATTGCTAAAATTACCTAATTACAAATCGTATTTGTACCAATGGCTGCATGAATTTGGTTTTACGGCTTGGGAAGATGTGTATGCTTTGGTAGAAAGTCAATCAGGAAAACAGGTTTTTTCTCCAGAATATCGTTTATTAAAAGACAGGGAGCAGTTAATTTTAAGTCCGATAATTGATGAAATAGCCAATGCGCAGTATTTTATCGAAAAAGACGTTAGAGAAGTTAATATTCCCTTAAATCTTGCTTTTTGTAAAGCAGACGACATTTCAGGAGCTTCAAATTCAATTATATTTGTTGACCAAGATAAATTAGTCTATCCATTGGTTTTAAAAAAGTGGGAAGAAGGAGATTCTTTTCAGCCTTTTGGAATGAATGGAAAGTCTAAAAAGTTAAGTAAACTTTTTAAAGACGAAAAATTATCTTTATTAGAAAAAGAAAATTGTTGGGTTTTATGGTCAGAAAATCAAATTGTTTGGGTAATTGGTATTCGGCAAGACGAACGATTTAGAATCGACAGTTCTACAAAAAATATATTAAAAATAGCATTGCAATAATGAAAAAACTATTCTTTCTACTTACCGCTTTTTTGGTTTTCACCAATGTAAATTCTCAAATTCTGGATCCAGTAAAGTGGACGACAAAAATCGAACAAAAATCAGAAGGTGTTTTTGTGTTGACTTTTAATGCTGTGATTGAAAAAGATTGGCACATGTATTCGCAGTTTACTCCTGATGGTGGACCGCTGGCAATGGAAGTAATTCTTAAAAATCAGGCGGGAAATTTTAGTTTAATTGGCAAAGCCAAAGAAAGTAAAACCAGAACGGCTTATAACGATATTTTTGAGGTAAATGAAACTTTTTTTGAAGGAAATGCCCAAATCCAACAAGAAATTAAATTAACCAATTCAAAGCTAAAAAAGATTGAAGTAGAATTGAATTATCAGGTTTGTAAAGAAGTGTGTATTAATCAATCTAAGAAATTTACTTTCCAAATTCCTGCTACTAAAATGGCAGCTGTTCCAGTAATTAAAAAAGATAGTATTCAAGTAACAGCTCAGAATGCAAAAATTGCTGATGGTACAAAATTAGATTCCATTCCAACACCAAGTCTTGGTGCCAGTAATGTGGTGGAAGCTGTCGAAAAGACCCCGTTGCCTGAAACTGCCGAAACTGCTCCAAGAAGCGTTTGGTCGATTTTCTTTATTGCTTTTTTATCTGGATTTGCAGCTTTATTGACTCCTTGTGTTTTTCCTATGATTCCTATGACGGTGAGTTTTTTTACCAAACAAAGTAAAACTCGTGCTAGAGGAATTAGAAATGCTATTATTTATGGTGTTTCAATCATTGTAATTTATGTTGTATTAGGGATTTTAGTTACCTGGATTTTTGGTGCCGATGCCTTAAACGCGTTGTCTACTAATGTTTGGTTTAACCTGCTGTTTTTTATTTTATTAATTGTTTTTGCGGCTTCTTTTTTAGGTGCTTTCGAAATTATGTTGCCTAATTCCTGGGCAAATAAAGTAGATAGTCAGGCCGATAAAGGAGGAGTAGTTGGAATTTTGTTTATGGCTTTGGCATTAGCGATTGTTTCATTTTCTTGTACTGGACCTATTGTGGGAACTTTGCTGGTCGAAGCAGCTTCTAATGGCGGAATTGCTCCAATTGTTGGTATGTTTGGCTTTTCATTAGCCTTAGCCTTACCATTTATGTTGTTTGCTTTATTTCCGGGTTGGTTGCAATCTTTACCAAAGTCAGGTGGCTGGTTGAATACGGTAAAAGTGTTTTTAGGGTTTTTAGAATTGGCTTTGGCTTTTAAATTTTTATCGAATGCGGATATGGTGTTGCAATTGCATTTATTAGAAAGAGAAGTGTTCTTAGCGATTTGGATTGCCATTTTTGGAACTCTAACCTTCTATTTATTTGGAAAAATCACCTTGCCACACGATAGTCCAATACCTCATATTTCAGTGGGACGATTAGGAATGGGATTATTGGTATTGACTTTTACTATTTATTTAATTCCTGGACTTTGGGGCGCTCCTTTAAAGATGATTAGTGCTTTCCCACCACCAATGCAATATAGCGAAAGTCCAATGGGATTAGGTGGTTCTGCTGGAATAAATACTAAAACAGATTTGCCTGAAGGAGCCAAATTAGGTCCACATGGATTAGTGGTTTTTGAAGATTATCAATCGGGTTTGGCTTATGCCAGAAAAGTTAATAAACCCATTATGCTTGATTTTACAGGCTATGCTTGCGTAAATTGCCGAAAAATGGAAAACAACGTTTGGTCGGATGCAACCGTTTTACCTATTTTAAATAATGAAATTGTGTTGATTTCACTTTATGTGGATGACAAAAGAGCATTGCCAAAAGCACAGCAATTTATTTCTCCAACTACAGGAGCGGAAATTGAAACAGTAGGGGATAAGTGGACTGATTTTATGATTTCTAAATATAAAACCAATACGCAACCCTTGTATGTATTAACGGATTTAGAAGGCAATAGTTTAAACACCGCAAAGCCAACGATTAGTTATGTGGGTGTCAAAGAATATTACAATTGGTTGAAAGCGGGGATAGCTAAGTTTAAATAAAAGACAATAATTAAAAAAATCAATAGGAATGGGCATTAGTCCATTTTGAAAATAAGGGTTTTAAAGGCTTTAGCCAAAACATAAATTAAGTTTTGGCTAAACCTTTTTTTTGCTAAATTGTAATCTTACAGTTGAAACTGGAGGCAATTAATAATATCAAATTCTGATTTGTAACTATCCAAGTAAATCATCACTGTCTATACTTGTATATTAAATAGTTTCGGTAATGTGAGATGGAATTACTGCTTCAAAAGGATTTAAGGCGGCGATAGAACTATTTAAGAGTTCAAAAAAATGGGTTTAAGAAAATTAGCAGTATCTTCGCGCCAAATTAAAGAAGTACTCCAATTAGTGTTTACTTCATAAACACAATTTATGTCATTTAACTCATTAGGCTTATCTGATGCTTTATTAAAAGCTATCAGTAAAAAAGGATATACAACACCTTCTCCAATACAACAAAAGGCAATTCCACCAATTTTAGAAGGAAAAGATGTATTAGCATCTGCGCAAACTGGAACAGGAAAAACAGCAGGTTTCACACTACCAATATTACAATTATTATCGCAAGGACAGCACTTAAGACAAAGACCCGTTCGTGCCTTAATATTGACTCCTACAAGAGAATTGGCAGCTCAAATATTTGCCAATATAAAAGAATACAGTGAATTCCTGGATTTGCGCAGCGCCGTAATTTTTGGAGGCGTAAACCAAAAACCACAAGCCGCACAAATACGTCAAGGTCTTGATATTTTGGTCGCGACTCCCGGTCGATTAATCGATTTGCAAAATCAAGGTTTAATATCGCTTGCAAAAGTTGAAATCTTAGTTTTAGATGAAGCGGACCGTATGCTGGACATGGGTTTTGTACGAGATATTGAGCGCATTATAAAAGTATTACCTTCAAAAAGGCAAAACTTGATGTTTTCGGCAACCTTTTCAAAAGACATTAAGAAATTGGCAATGGGTATTTTGCACCATCCCGTTCATGTTGAAGCAACCCCGGAAAACACGACCGTTGATGCCATTATTCAAAAAGTATATCCTGTTGCAAAACAGAAAAAAACAGAATTGATCATTAAACTGATTACGGAAGGCAACTGGAAACAGATTTTGGTTTTTACCCGTACCAAACAAGGCGCCAACAAACTGACTGAAAGCATGATTAGTGCTGGTATTAAAGCAGCAGCTATTCACGGAAATAAAGGTCAGGGCGCACGAACTAAAGCCTTAGCCGGTTTCAAAAACGGAAGCCTAACTGCTTTGGTTGCCACAGATATTGCCGCTCGAGGTTTGGATATACCATTATTACCACATGTTGTTAATTTTGAATTGCCTAATATTCCTGAAGATTATGTGCACCGAATTGGTAGAACCGGAAGAGCCGGAGCAAGTGGAGAAGCTATTTCGTTAGTTAGTCCGGACGAAACTACTTTTTTACGCGATATAGAAAAATTGGTCGGCTTGAAATTGCCGAAAGAAAACATTAAAGGTTTTGAGCCAGATCCAAACGCTTCAACCGAACCTATAAAACAAGGTCAAGGCAGACCACAACGTAATTCAGCTCCCAGAAAACCAAAAACGGATAGTACAAACCGAAGCAGTAATAACAGCTTTGGTCCAAGACGTCCAAATACCAATAATGACAGATGTTCTAATAGATAATAGCTAAGAAATTAAGATTTTTTAGGAGCAGCATGAATTCGTTTTTTTAGAACGTATTTCCCGCTATCCACTGCAATCTTTACACCCTGTCAGGGTTTTGAACCCTGACAGGGTATAAAGGATTTTCGTTTCAAACGTAGTTCACTGAACTCCACTTAAAATAAAAGCTAAGTGAAGTAATCAGGGCTATTTAGAGCGTTATATTTTCAAAATATCATTTTGCAAATTCATCCTATAAATCTAAAATAGCCAGATGACTTGTAAGAAAAAATTAATATATTTGAAAAATCATAAAGCGAAACAAACCTTCACCAATCTACCCATATTTGGGTGCATACGCGAAGGTTTGTTTCGCCTATAAACTAGTTGTGAGGCATACTGAAAGATCAATAAAACGTAAGAAAAGAGTGATATTAAACACATTATTTTTTCCCATCCCTTAAAAAACACAATCCATTCGAAAAACTTTATTATATTTACCAAACTTTAGCAAGTTTGTAATTAGCAAGACTTATTTATGGCAACATTTGGAGAGTTTTTAAAAAAGGAACGAGAAAAAAAGGAAATGAATCAAAGCGATTTCGGGCAAGAAATTGGAATCATAATGACGGACATTAGTAAAATTGAAAATGGTCGTAAAAAATTTCCTTTTGGCAACTTGAAAAAACTTGCTGAATTAGTTAAAAAAGATTTTGAAGAATTAAAAACTCTTTATGTGGCAGACATTATAGTTGATGAAGTACATAAATATGAGTGTTCAGATAAAGTATTTTCTGTTGCTGAAGAACAGTCAAAATACATAAAGAATAAGAATATTAAACAAGGTAAACTAGAATTGTAAAATGGCAAAAAAAAGAAAAAACGAATCCAAAGTTGATATTGACCTTTTCAACTTTTTGTCAAATACTAAGAAATATTATAATTCTTGGGAGACGAAAAAAACCTCTAATTCTTATGTTCAGAATGTTTTAGATACAACTAGCAAAGCAGGAACAGGTTTTCGTGGTGAACCAGACTTGATTTATGTAAATGAAAATAAAAAAATATTGATTCTTGTTGAGAATAAGGATTCCATTGGAGATCACGAATCGAAAGAAAGAAACAAACCTAAAGACTTTGCTGTTGACGGTGCTATTCATTATACTTCATTTTTTCTTGAAGAAAACCTTAACAAAATAAATGCTTCCCTAAAAAAACACTTTAAAGATTGGTCTATTATTGGTATTGCATTTTCAGGTGACATAAATGATGAATACAACCATTTAGTTACAACTTTTATAATTTCTGAAAATGAATTGAAAGACATTGAAACTAAAGAAATTCTTGACGAAGATGATTATTTAGCTTTTTTTGAAAATATTGATATAGAAAGTATTTCAAAAAATATTTCGAAATCCTCAAGTGAAATAAATAGAATCCTTAGAACATTAGACTCTCAAAAAAGACCTATTCTTTTAAGCGCATTAATGATTTGTCTTTATGACAAAGATAATGTTGCTAATGATTTTAAAAGAAGTTATAGCAATTGGTCAACAGCAAATATTATTAGAAATATACCTACAACAATATTAGATATTCTTACTAATGAAAATATAGATGTTGACAAGATAAACATTCTAATAAATGAACTTGCTTTTATCACAACAGACAATGATTTAAACTCTTCCGACATACTAAAAGATATTCTAAAAGAATTAGAAAACAATGTAATTCCTTTATTTAACAAAAAAACCAACTATGATATAATTGGGAAATTTTATGAGGAGTTTTTAAGGTATGCAGGAGTTGCTAATGTTAAAAAAGGGATTGTATTAACACCAAGTCATATTACAAAACTATTTACCGAACTTGTAGATTTCCGAACTAATGATGTAATATTTGACACTTGCTGTGGAACAGGTGCATTCCTAATATCAGGAATGAACAAATTGGTTAAAGAAATTGAAAATTCTAAGCTCACTAATAAAAAAGAAAGAATTGAAACACTAAAGCAAAATCAATTAGTTGGCTTTGAAAATAGTAGTACTATGTACTCTCTTGCAATTTCTAATATGCTATTTAGAGGTGATGGCAAATCAAGAATTTATCACGTTGATGCATTTTCCCAAAAGGCATCAGATATACTTAAGAATTTAAAACAAGAAGGAATTACACCTACCATTGGTTTTATTAATCCACCGTATGGGGGAAAAGACAATAATACGAACCCAACTAAAAAAGAGATTCAATTCCTTGAATCTCTACTTGATAACGTAAGTCGATTTGGGGTGATTATCGCACCTCTTTCTACGTATTTCAAAGATGATATTGTTCGTAATAGAATATTATCCAAGCACACATTAAAATATGTTATTAATATGCCTGGAGAATTGTTCCAGCCAAATGCAGCAACACATACAGCGGTTGCAGTATTCGAAACTAATTTTCCTCATAATAACAAAGAGGTTGTATTCTATAATTTAGAGGATGATGGTTTTATACTTTCAAAAAACAGAGGGAGAACGGATGTATTAAATAAATGGAATCCAATTAAAAAGGGATTGCTAAATAAAATAGACAATGCTAAATCACTTCAAGACAATTTAACTTTAGTTCAAACTAAAATTTCTTCAAATGATGAATGGATAATACAAGCCCATTCTAAAACAGATTACCACCATTTGAGTGAAAAATCATTTGTAAAAAGTATAAAACAATATTTAATATTTTCTTTAAAATTCAAACTAAATCTTCTTGACAAAGACATTGATGAAATTACCTTACTTGAACTTTTAGATGATAGTATTAAAAGAGAACCTCAAATTCCAAAATCATCATTAAAATTTGAATTTGAAACCTGGAAAGAATTTAACTTTTATGATGTTTTTAAATTTCAGAGAGGTAAAAGGTTAACCAAGCTTGACCAAAATGATGGAGGTATAGCTTACATTTCTTCTACAAAAGAAAATAATGGTATTGATAATTATATTTCACCACCAGATTATATGACTATTTACAATAATGCTATGACTATTAATAATAGTGGAAGTGTTGGGTATGTATTTTATCACAACTATGATTTTGTGGCGTCTGACCATTGCACAGTGCTTTCAATTCTTGATGAAAAAATTGAATTAAATGAATACATAGCTATATTTATAAAACCAGTTATTGAGTCAATTAAACCTAAGTATAACTTCGCTAGAGAGATTAGTGATTATAGATTAAACAAGGAAAAAATTTCATTACCAGTTGACACAATAGGAAAACCAAATTGGAAATATATGGAAGATTACATAAAATCATTACCTTATTCGTCTTCATTGTAAATCCAAAAAGTATATTAACACACTGCAATCCTAATACCAGCCTTTATAATGAGCTTTCTTGTCAGCACTCAATGAAAAGGACGGGAAAAGTACGACCGCACAACAGCTACTACAACGGATTTGGGCAATTGGCTTAATGGAAAGTTGGTTTGTATTTGGGATGATTTAACAAATCTGAAAATAGGGCTTAATTTAATCCCAGCCCCCCCCGCTACGCAAAGTCTCCGACTTTGAGTATGTATTTTTCAGTCTCCGACTGACCTTAAAATTCAAACATTTGAAAAACAAAATCGGTTAAAAACCGAAAGTCACTTCCTCAAAGTCGAAGACTTTGCGGAACGTTGTGATAAACATCTGAAATTAAAAATCGTTGATCAAAAATCTGAAATCTGCTCCTCTTTATACTGAAAACTGTTGTTTCAAATACAACAATAATTTAAAGCATTAATTTACAAATTATTATTCTATTTATACTTATTCAAATCTAGATTAAGAATAGTACCCACTCTGCTAAATTCTTCATTAATCTTTGCATTCAAGATAAGTTGTTCATTTGTTATTGGATGATTAAAAATTAACTGATGTGCATGAAGCATCATTCCTTTCAGTTCAAAAAGCTCCAACCATAATTTATTTTGTTTGTTACAACCATGTGGACGACTTCCTAAAATGGGATGAAAAATATGTTTGAAATGTTTTCGTAATTGATGCATACGTCCCGTTTCAGGAATCGCTTCTACTAAACAATATCGTGACGTGGGTTGATTGTTAAATGCTAACTCAATTTTGGTACTTTGCAAGCGATGAAAGTAGGTTATTGCATTTTGTATAATCCCATCATCATTGGTTAAATCATAATCAATCGTTAGTTCTTCGGGTGACCAACCCCGTAAAATGGCTAAATATTTTTTTTCGACTTCCCGTGTGGCAAAACGATCATTCATAATTTTCAAAACGGCTGTATCCAACGCAAATAACAAGACACCAGATGTTTTGCGATCCAACCGATGAATAGGGTAAACGTGTTGGCCTATTTGATTTCTCAATTCCTGAATAGCAAAAATTTTTGCGTCGCGCGCATAAAATGATTTGTGGACCAGCAATCCACTTGGTTTATTAATTGCTATAATATATTCGTCTTGGTAAAGAATTTCTAACATTTGGCAAAAATAAAAGAGATTTCCATCGAAATCTCTTTTTTGACTTATTTATTGGTCTCAGATTCGGGTTTAAAACCCTGCAATTTATTGCAGTACTTTAGTAATGCGAAAAAATCTTTACCTTTAGATTATGAGTACAGATTTAAGAAAAGGTTCGCACACAGTAAGCCGATTAACATGTCATGTTGTTTGGGTTACTAAATATAGGTTTAAAGTTTTGAAAGGTGATATTCAAAAGCGTTGCCGTGAGATTTTGATACAGATCTGTGAAGCTGAAGGAATTGAAATTTTAAAAGGAGTTGTTAGTTCAGACCATGTTCACATGCATATAGAATACGCTCCAAAGCATAATGTTAGCTCGATTTTAAAAAGTTTCAAGGGAAGAACTTCAAGAAAATTACAGATGGAATTTCCTGAATTGAAGGAACGGTATTGGGGACAACATTTTTGGGCAAGTGGTTATGGTGTTTGGAGTACCGGAAATATAACGGATAAAATGGTGAATGAATATTTGGAGCATCACAGAAAAAAAGAGAGTGATGATAATTCAAATTTCATTCTCGAATGAAAGAAATGAGGGACTTTCAGTCCCTCGTAAAGCAAACCTCTGCACTTTCAGTGCAGAGTGGTTTAGTTCTATACTTTTCTTTTTTCCCCATTAGCACGAGCGTATTATCGATTTTACAGAAGTGAAACATCTGAAATCAAAAATCTGAAATCAATTTTACCCCAACCATCCATCACGATCCAAACTTCTGTATTGAATCGCTTCGGCAATATGTGAAGAATTCACTTCTTCGGAAGCTTCTAAATCAGATATTGTTCTTGCTACTTTCAAAATCCTATCGTAGGCTCGCGCCGAAAGATTCAATCGTTCCATTGCATTTTTTAATAGTGTTTTGGAATTTTCGTTTAGTACGCAATATTCACGAATGTGTTTGGTGTTCATTTGCGCATTGTAATGAATGCTATCCATTTTTTCGAATCTTACCGATTGAATTTCACGGGCTGCGGTGACTCTTTTTCGAATGGTCATGCTGTTTTCAGCCTTTTGATTATCAGATAACTTTTCGAAAGGAACAGGAGTTACTTCGATATGGATATCAATTCGATCCAATAATGGGCCTGAAATTTTACTTAAATAACGTTGCATTTCATAAGGAGAAGCGGTTTGTGCGGCACTTGGATCGTTAAAAAATCCACTCGGACTCGGATTCATACTCGCTACTAACATGAATGAAGAAGGGTAGGTTACTGTAAATTTGGCTCTTGAAATAGTTACTTCCCGGTCTTCTAGTGGTTGGCGCATCACTTCAAGCACATCTCGTTTGAATTCGGGTAATTCATCCAAAAACAAAACTCCATTATGTGCCATCGAAATTTCTCCGGGTTGTGGATAACTGCCTCCGCCAACTAAGGCTACATTCGAAATTGTGTGGTGCGGACTGCGGAAAGGTCTTTGATTCATTAACCCAACTTCTTTTAATTTTCCAGCAACGCTATGAATTTTAGTAGTTTCTAAGGCTTCGTGCAGGGTCATTGGCGGAAGAATACTCGGTAAACGCTTGGCGAGCATGGTTTTTCCAGCGCCTGGAGGACCAATTAAAATAATGTTATGTCCGCCAGCAGCGGCAATTTCCATACATCTTTTGATGCTTTCCTGTCCTTTAACATCAGAAAAATCAAATTCTGGAAAGTCTAAATCTTTGTAGAATTCAGCTCTAGTGTCGATTTTTGTGGGTTCCAAATCGCCTTTTCCTTCGAAAAAATCAATTACTTCTTGTACGTTTTCAATTCCGTAAACATCCAGTCCTTTTACTATTGCGGCTTCTTTTACATTGTGTTTTGGAAGAAAAAAACCTTTAAAACCTTCTTCTTTTGCTTTGATAGCAATGGGTAACGCACCACGAATAGGCTGTAAACTGCCATCAAGCGATAATTCACCCATGATGATGTATTTATCAATTTCGTCTCCTTTTATTTGTCCTGAAGCAACAAGAATGCCTAATGCTAGCGTAAGATCGTATGCTGAACCTTCTTTGCGTAAATCGGCGGGAGCCATATTGATGGTTATTTTTTTGCCCGGCAACATATAACCATTGTTTTTTAATGCGGCTGCAATCCTATAACTACTTTCTTTTATGGCATTATCTGGCAGACCAACTAAATGATAACCCACTCCTTTATCAATATTTACTTCAACAGTAATTGTTGTAGCTTCTACACCAAAAACAGCACTTCCGTAGACTTTTACTAACATAAAAAATAGTATTACATATTACAATAATCTGATATATTCTCAATTCGATTTTAAATAGGAAAATCCAATCCTATCTGATTTTTAACTTCATCAACTATTTTAATTAACTCTAGGCTGTTTTTATGAGACCATAATTTACTTTCAATAGCATTATTTTGAATACATTGATGACATTCTTCAATTTCATACGTATAACCCATGCCTTTAGTTGGTAAAGCATAATTAGTTTCATTATTCTCTTTTATCAAAGTATACGATTCTGCCATGTGCCAAGTAGGGTTCAAATTGATTCTGCCTTCAGTGCCGCTTATAGTCGCTTCCATGTTAGATGTGTGTGAAATACCAGAGTACAAAACGGCTTGAGCTTCCTTATAATGTAAAATGATAGCTGTTTGTATATCAACTCCGGAAGAATGAAAATTTGATTTCGCATAGATGCTGTCTGGAACTCCTAAAATAGCATAAGATAAGAATAAAGGGTAAACGCCGATATCCATTAAAGCGCCACCTCCTTGTTTTAAATCAAACATCCGACTCCCTTTTTTTTCTTCTGCAGGAAAGGCAAAATCAGCATTGATGTAACGTATTTTTCCAATTTCTCCTTGTTGAATTTTGATAAAAGCTTCTTTAAAAGAAGGATTAAATCTTGTCCAGAAAGCTTCCATGAAAAATTTATTATACTTTCTTGAAGCAGCAATCATTTTTTCGGCATCTTGATACCGCAAAGCAATTGGTTTTTCACACAAAACATGTTTGTTGTTTTCTAATGCTTTTAAGGATAATTCAGCATGAGAATCATGTGGAGTGGCAATATATAGAATATCAATAATGTCGTCATTCATAATGTCTTCATAAGTACCATAAGCCTTTGGACATTGATAAATATCAGCAAATGCAATCGCATTATCTTTACTTCTTGAAGCGACTGCTACTAATTTGGCACCATCAACCATTTGTAATTCTTTTGCAAATTGATGTGCAATATTTCCTAGTCCTATAATTCCCCAGTTAACCGTGTTTTTATCTTTCATAATTTTATGTAAAAAAAACAGAATGTATTCTTGCTGTTCAGAATTAGTTAGAATGAAGCAGAAGTTTCTGTTTTTGTAGTCTAATTTTTAAAAATAATTATTTTTTTCTTACAAAACTATTTTTGTTAAATAATCTCTATCAATTATTTAATATTAGGTACTGATTTAAAAATGAAACAACAGTTTTGTAATAAATCTTGAGGTACAATAATTTTTGAGTTTGGTTTTGTATCAAGCCTAAAATGGGTTAAATGCTAAGTTTTAGGATGTTTTTCTTATATTTGCAAAAGTTATTTGATTTTTAAGTGGTAAAAAATGATTTATTATCATTATTTTTAAGCCTATCTACTATTTCATTTTCTTGAAATAATTTTAAAAATCACCTTTTGTAGCATGCTACATCTTTGCCTTTGGAAAAATTCCATGTACAGGCTATTAAAAAATCTTGAAAATTGAAAAAATGCACATAATTGATTTATGTCGTTTTTGTATGCTAGCTAATGCTGAAAAGTATTTTGTTTGTGTATCAATTCATCATCATAATAAATAAAGAAAAAATGGATTTCAAACAAATTAATTATACTTCAGGAGAAGACAAAAAACATTCAAACCAACTTATAGCTGAATTTCTTTGCACCCACTTAGAAGAATATGGCGATAAAGTAGAAGACATTTTGAAATGTATGGCTTATGTAATGCATCCTGAAAAAGGAGGAAATATTATTCTAGGAATTGATAACGATACAATTGTAGGAGCTGTAATTTTGAATAACACTGGTATGAAAGGATTTATACCCGAAAACATATTAGTTTATATAGCTGTTGATAATAGCAAACGAGGAAATGGCTACGGGAAAAGTTTAATGCAAAAAGCAATTTCACTTGCCCAAGGTGATATTGCTTTGCATGTTGAACCTAATAATCCAGCTATAAAATTGTATGAGAAATTAGGTTTTACGAATAAGTATTTAGAAATGAGACTTATAAAATAGCAACAAGTAAATATTTTAATATATAACTCAGGTTCTAAAAAATCAATTCCAATAAAATTATAACTAATGGCATTCGTAAAATTATACAGAAAAAAATTAGAAGAAAATCATCAATTTTTAGATGCTATTTTTGAATCTAGAGATATAAACTGGGGAGTTGTTTCAAAAATGTTATGCGGTAACATTATTTATCTCAAAGAAATAATTGCATTAGGTGTCAAAGAAATTCACGATTCCAGAATAAGTAATTTAAGAAAAATAAAGGATTTAAATCCTGAAATTCAAACAGTATATATAAAGCCACCAGCTCAAAGAAGTATTGAGAGTATTGTTCGTTATGCTGATGTGAGTTTTAATACTGAAATATATACCATTCAATTGCTTTCCAAAGAGGCTCAGAAACAAAATAAGATCCATAAAATTATTATTATGATTGAAATGGGAGATCTCCGTGAAGGTGTTATGGGGGAAGAATTGGTTGAGTTTTATGGAACTGTTTTGAGTTTGCCAAATATCGAAATTCGTGGAATAGGAACTAATTTGAATTGTTTAAGCGGAGTGATGCCTACTCAGGACAAACTGATTCAGTTGAGTTTGTACAAACAATTAATTGAAGCTAAGTTTAACATTCAAATTCCTTGGGTTTCGGGAGGAACATCGGTGGCTGTCCCTTTGATTTTAAAAAACGCTCGTCCTATGGCGGTAAATCATTTTAGAATAGGAGAAGCTTTGTTTTTTGGAAAAGACTTATTTACCGGAAAAACAATGGATGGAATGCATAATGATGTTTTTAAATTGTATACCGAAATTATAGAAATCACTGAAAAACCAAATACGCCAACTGGAGAACTCGGCGAGAATGTGGCAGGAAATACTTTTTCGATGCAGCAAATAGAAGATTTTAGCACTACTTCATTAAGAGCCATTTTAGATATAGGTTTATTAGATATGCAACCACAGTATATTAGTCCCGAAGATGGTGACATAAGGATTATAGATGCTAGTTCTGATATGTTAGTTATAGATATTACTTATTCTAAAGTCAACTATAAAATTGGAGACCTAGTCTCGTTTAATTTAAGATATATGGGTGCACTTTATTTATTAAATTCAGATTATATTCAAAAAAAAATTGAAGAAAACTGATTTTGGTTGCAAGATTATAAATAATATAGGTAATTTCTGTAAAATAAATCATAAAAATTAAAACAAATTGTTAAAATCAGACGTATTAGTATACGGTGGATTTAATAAATCATTATTTTTTATATATTTTGAGGGTAGTACCCGTAAAATTATAGGGTGTAAAATGAATTAATAATAAAAGTTAAAACATTTGCTATCGTTTTGTAGGGGGGGTGTTAATGATTTTATATTTTTGACAAAATTTTAAACCAAAACAAAATGAGAAAAATTAGTTTAAGTGTGATAATGATTGCGCTATTAATCGTTACACTATTTTCAAGTTCTATTTTAACTGGAATTACAGTTCCCGCAGAAGCTGCTAAATTCGATACAGGAGATACCGCTTGGATGATTGTTGCCACAGCACTGGTATTAATCATGACCCCTGGATTGGGTTTCTTTTATGGAGGTATGGTAGGTAAAAAAAATGTAATTAGCACTATGCTCCAAAGTTTTATTGCTATGCTAATTGTAACTATATTATGGGTAGTTATTGGATTTAGTTTGTCTTTTGGAACTTCTATAGGAGGAATTATTGGAGATCCTACAGAGTTTTTAATGTTTCAAAATGTTGGTATCAATACCGCATGGGGAACAATTCCTTTTATGCTTTTTGCTTTATTCCAAGCAAAGTTTGCAATTATCACTCCAGCATTAATTACAGGAGCTTTTGCTGAAAGAGTTCGTTTCTGGGCTTACATGTTGTTTATGGTTTTATTCATTCTATTTATTTATGCTCCATTATGTCACATGACTTGGCATTCAGATGGATATTTCTTTAAAATGGGAGTATTGGATTTTGCAGGAGGTACAGTAGTACACATGAGTGCAGGATGGGCAGCTCTTGCAGGAGCTATATTTTTAGGAAAAAGAAAAGTACAAAAAGTAAATCCAGCTCGTATTACTTATGTTTTATTAGGAACTGCTTTATTATGGTTTGGATGGTTTGGTTTCAACGCAGGTTCAGCTTTAGGATCTAATGGTTTAGCTGTTCAAGCTTTAGGAACAACTACAGTTGCTGCTGCTGCTGCTGGTATGGCTTGGGTATTTATGGATAAAATTTTAGGTCATAAATTATCAGCTATGGGTGCTTGTATTGGTACTGTTGTAGGTTTAGTAGCTATTACTCCAGCTGCTGGATTTGTAAGCATTCCTCACGCTATCTTTATCGGATTGTTCAGTAGTATTATAAGTAACTTTATGGTAAGTAAATTTCCAAAAGGAAAAATTGATGATGCTTTAGATGTATTTGCTTGTCACGGTGTAGGAGGTATGGTAGGTATGTTGTTAACTGGAGTTTTTGCTTCTAAGGAGATCAATCCAGCAGTTGCTGATCAAGGACTTATCTTTGGTGAATCTACTTTGTTTATCAACCAATTAACAGCTTTAGTAATTGTATCCGTATTTGCATTTGTTGGTTCATACATTTTGTTCTTTATTGTTAACAAAATTACTCCTTTAAGAGTTAGTGAAGACAAAGAAGAATTAGGTTTGGATATTTCTCAACACGGAGAGTATTTGTAATCAATACAAGAATTAATTGTCTATAAAGACTTTATAATTATTATAGAAAAGCTTAGTTGAAAATATTCAACTAAGCTTTTCTTTTTAGGTTAGTTTTTTTGAATTTAAATATTCATGGATGAGCTGAGTTTTAAGATTGAAGTGATTTAAACTTTTTTGATTGAAGCGAACCTGCCTTGGCAACCAGGAAATACAGATTTTTGTTCAAGATTTTAGGTTTTTTGCATTGCATAGCAGCACTACGGAATAAAAAACAGATGAAATATGGGAGAAAAAGATCATTTTACAGCCAATTGAAAGAAGTTTAAATCACTTTATATAAAGAAGAATTAAATTGTACAACATTCAATGTTTTGATATAGAATTAAGTCAAAAAAAATAGCCGTCTCAGATTAGACGGCTATTTTTTTTATAGCTAAGTTTTTTTGTTTACTGCAATTCTGCAAAAGTATTACCTTGGTTAATATCACCTGATTTATAGCCTTTCATAAACCAATATTTACGTTGTTCAGATGTTCCATGCGTAAAAGATTCAGGAACAATATGACCTTGCATTTTAGCTTGAATTGCATCATCGCCTACCGCGTGAGCGGCACTTAAAGCCTCGTCAAGATCACCATCTTCTAGGATGTTGTTCATTTCTTGATTGTAATGTGTCCAAACTCCGGCATAGAAATCGGCTTGAAGTTCTAGGGCAACCGATAATTTATTGGCTTCAGCCTTACTTTTTCCTTCTTGCATTTGTCTCATTTTAGCAGAAGTTCCTAATAAAGTTTGTACGTGATGACCTATTTCGTGTGCAATAACATAAGCTGTAGCAAAATCTCCACCTTTGGCACCAAACTTTGTTTTTAATTCTTCAAAGAAAGCCAAATCCATATAGACTTTTTGATCAGCAGGACAATAAAAGGGCCCTGAATCAGAAGAAGCATTACCACAACCAGTTTGAACGCCATCGCTAAACAAAACCACATTTGGTTTTTTATAATTTTGATTATTTTCTTCAAATATTTTAGACCAAACCTCTTCGTTATCAGCAAGTACTGTTTTTACAAAAGCTTGTTCTTCTAATTCTTTTGCGGTTAAGTCTCTTTGCTCGGTAGCAGGTTGGCTTTGACCTTGGTTCATTTGTTCTAATATAGGGGCAATCATTTGTCCATTTTCTCCTCCAAAAACATTGAGTAATAAAATGACAATTCCAAGTAGTCCTCCTCCTAAAATTGTTTTACCGCCAGAAGACATTCCTCTTCGGTCTTCAACATTGTCACTTTGTCTTCTACCTCTCCATCTCATAGTGTTGTTTTTTTAGTTTTTAATTATTTTACCCATTTGATAAGGGTTTTTTCAATGATTCCTTTTACAATTGGTTTCGAAATATAATCATTCATATCCATTTCGATACATTTATTTTTTTCTTCTTTTTCGGTTCCAGCAGTAATGGCTATAATGGGAACATTTTTTCCCGCGTTTAGTTTTCTAATGGCTTGAGTGGCTTCATAACCGTTCATTACAGGCATTTGAATATCCATAAATATAATATCAGGAAGAATATTTTCGAATTCGTTTACGGCTTCCAGTCCGTTTGTAGCCTCAAAAATAATTGCTTTTGGTACGCTGTTTTTTATAATTGTTTTCAATAAAAGCATATTGATTTTATTGTCTTCAACAAGCAAAAATTTAGTGTTTTGTAAATTAGGATTGATTTCTAATATACTTGGATTTTCTATAGTTATGGCTGGTTTTACGTTTAACGTAGAATCAAGCAATTGATTGTTTGTTTTTAAATCAATATCAAAATAAAAACAACTTCCTTTTCCTACGTCACTTTTTAGCTTCAATTGACTATTCAT
Source organism: Flavobacterium zubiriense (assembly GCF_041729725.1). Taxonomy (NCBI): domain Bacteria; kingdom Pseudomonadati; phylum Bacteroidota; class Flavobacteriia; order Flavobacteriales; family Flavobacteriaceae; genus Flavobacterium; species Flavobacterium zubiriense. Next base: position 42,972 of record NZ_JBCFQL010000009.1, read on the forward strand.
TAAGTTCAAGAGTTTATTCGAAATGGTTAAACCAAGTCCTGTTCCTCCAAATTTCTTGGTCGTTGAATTGTCTTCTTGAGAGAAAGCTTTGAATATTTTTTTCTGATTTTGTTCTAAAATTCCAATTCCTGAATCAACTACTGAAAAACGAATTATAGTTTGTGTATCGCTTATTTTTTCTTTGATGCTAACACTTAGTTTAACGCTACCTTGTTCAGTAAATTTAACAGCATTAGATAATAAATTAATCAGTATTTGTTTGATTCGAACAATGTCAATCCAGAAATAATAGGGAACTTCATTTTCTATATTTAATTCTAGTGTTAAGTTTTTTTGGTTGGCTTCAAACTGAATTAAATCGACAACTTGAGTCATTAATTCTTTAACTTCTTGTTTTTCAATATACAATTCTAGTTTTCCTGCTTCAATTTTTGAAAAATCTAATATGTCATTTACAATCTCTAACAGTGTATGAGCAGATTGATTAACTGTAATCATGTGTTTCTCTTGAATATGATCCAGTTTTGTTTTCATTAATAAATCAGTGAAACCAATAATTCCATTGAGCGGTGTTCTAATTTCGTGACTCATATTAGCCAGAAATTCTGATTTTGCTTTATTGGCTGTCTCTGCGTATTCTTTAGCTTTAATAGCTTTTTCTACATCTTTACGCTTGCTAATATCAAGCATGATTCCTTCAATGTATTTTATTTCGCCATTATTGACTACTGTGTCGATAAATTCGTCAATCCAAACAATTTCACCTTTTTTATTTAAAATACGATAACTGATGTGAAAGGCTTCTAATTTTGATAATTTAGCACTTGATTTTATAAGTGTCTTTTCTAAATCATCAGGATGAATTAAATCTTTGAATCGGATTCTTTTTTCAAGAAAATCCTCTTTTGGATACCCTGTTAGTTTTTCAATTTCATCGTTCAGGTATATTTTTGTAAAATCCTCATCATATTCAGAGAGGTAAACCGTTCCAGGAATATTATTGGCTAGTAATCTAAATTTCTCTTCACTTTCATTAACAGCAATTTCAGTTTCTATTCGTTCAATAGAAGAGCCAATATTCATGGTTAAAGTTTGTAAAATTCGAATTTCATCATCAGCCCAAATACGGTCTTCATTCAAATCATTTAAACCCAGAAAACCGTGAAATTTATTTTTAACAAATATGGGGAAGATGATAACTGAAGCGGCTTCTAAGGCTTTTAGTTTTCTTTTCAAACTTAGATTCTCGACTTGAGAAAGAGTAGTGCGATAAATTTTATTTTCTAGTAATGGTGGTAAAAGTTCTTCAAAGAAAGAATAAGGCAAATTTTGTAAAGAAGGGTTTAGTGCTGTTAATTCTTCATTGCCTTCTGTCCAACGGTATTTTTGGCTAATTGTATTGTCGGCAGCATGGTTTTGGTAATAAAAACTGCGATATGATTTTGTTGCTTTTCCTATAATAATTAGTACATCCGAGAAAACTTTATCAATGTTTTTTACATTCAAAAAGCGTTCGGTGCATAAATTCATCGCCGAAAGTAAATCACTTTTGTAGGTTAATTTTTGTTCGACTTCGAGTCTTCTTTTAGATTCAAAAGCAATTGTAATACTGTCAGCAATTGATCTGGCAAAATTAATATCTTCATTATCCCATTGTTTAATTGTATAAGTAGATTCTATACAAAGAATTCCTATTAGTTCTCCATTGATGAAAACAGGAGTGTCTATCATAGAATAAATATTGTGTTTTTCAAGATAATCAGTGTATAATTCTTTTGTTATAGGATTGGTTTTAACATCAGAAGCAACTAAAGGTGTTTTATTTTCTATGGATTTAAAATAATTAGGATATAGGGCTTTAGTTAATATACAACCATTTGAAAATTCATTTGTTTTTAAATCATACAATTGATGACAATTAATAGCATCGTCAAGATATTCCCAATAGCTAACTCTATTGGCTTCAATTGTTTTGGTTGTGCTTTCCAGGATTAATTTTAATTTGGTTTCTAAAGTTTCTTCTGTCGAATAACTTTTTGCTGTGAAATTTTTAAGACTTTCGGTAAATTTCTTGTTTTTTTGGTCTCTTTTTTGTTTTTCAATTTCAATGTTTTTGATAAAAGTAATGTCTCTGGCAATACTCGAATAGCCTGTTATTTTCCCTAAATCGTTGTGGCTAATCATCACTTTTTGGGCAACCCAAATGGTTTCGCCATTTTTTTTCAAAAGCGGAATTTCTAGTTGTGGAAATTCTAAATCATTTTCTTGATTACTATTATAAAATCGGCTTAGGCTTTTTATGTAGTCTTCTCTAATAAAACGTGAGTAATGCTGGTTTAAAAGTTCTCTTTTAGTATAGCCTAAAGTTTTAACTGTATAATTATTTATAAAAACAATATTTCCATCTAGATTAACTTCATAAATAAAATCTTGAGCGTTTTGAATAAGATTTTTATATTGATTTTGAATATGAATTTCATTGGTTATATCCTGACCAATTCCAATAATTAAATTATCAGAAAATTGCTTATTTTTCCATTGTATGAATTTGAATTCACCATTTTTACATTTTAATTTTCGAACAAATACTTTGTCATTTATTTGGCTTTCAAATGACTCTGATGAAGTTGCTTTAGGGTTTTCGGTTAATTTGTAATATCCATAATCCATGATTTCATTGACTGTATAACCTAAAATACTTTCTACATTTTCACTACAAAAAACAATTTTGTTTTTTTTGTTTTTTGCCATAATTAATGAATTCCCTTTGTTGATAATTTGGTTGTTAAAATGAAATTTAGCATTGATTTCTTGGATTGACATGTGGCGAATATAATTGATAAAAACAACAATCAAAGTGTAATTAAAAACAACCGTAATTCTATCTAAAGGAGCTAATTTTAATAACGAAATAGCAATAAGATAACCAAGTGAGAATAGAGCAAACAACCAATAGAGTTTTGCTGGTTTTAAGATATTAAATGAAAAATAGACAAACAATAAAAAACTCAAAAACGGAATATTATCATCACTTAATTCAACTAAATTCCGACACACTTGAAGAAAAGCAATACAAAAAACGATTCGGAATATTTTCTTGATATTCTTATAAACAAAATTAGATTTGGTACTAATGTAAGCAATACCAATCAAGACAAAAGAAATAATTAAGTTAGTAAACAAAAGGCTTTTAGTCCTTATTTTGAAAAACTCAAATGTTAATTCTAGGATTAAAACAATGAGTCCTAAAAAAAGGAAATGAAGTTGGTATTCTTTATTTTCTGAATTTTGACGGGTAAAATCTTTGACAAATTTATTTCCCAAAGCATATTTTACCTTGTGAAATTTATAGATCAATAAAAAAATGATTAGAAAGACAAATGGTACAATGGTACGATAAAGATTTTTATCGATAGGTAATTGGTTCATTATGTCAAACATTTTAATCGCTAAAAAATTAGTATTACCACCTAAACTAATACTAGTTAAAAAGGTTTTTAATATAAAGTTATATTGTGGTATCATATTTTTTTTACAATTAAAAGCTAAAATTAACCAACAAAAGTGAATTGTTGAATTTTGTTAAAAATAACACAATTTGAAAGAAAATAGCATTCCTTTAGTTAAAAAAACAAGCTAAGTTGCTAACAATGAATTATGTTTGTTTATTTAAAACTAATTATTGAACTATAAATAGCATAATACATAGAAAACATAAGGGGTATTGTGAAAAACAAACCAATTATGAAAAAGAAAAATCCAACGATACAAAACAAATAACTAACAATAAAAAGTCCAAAAAGAATTAGTGGTTGTTTAGAAACTAAACTAAAACTGGTATTTACGGCCTCTAAAGCTGTATAATTGCTAAAAATTATTAGAGGAATAGTTAAAATACTCAATAAAGAAATCGTTAACGAACCAAAGAAACCTAGCATGGGAAGCCCAGTTAAATTAAGAACAGATGAAAAACCTAAACTTAATACTGTGATAATTAAAGTGGCAAAAAACAATTCTTTAAAATAAGAAAATTGATAATATTTAAAAACCGTAGATACATGAAACTCTTCATCTATTTGAGCACAATGGGCCATTTTAATAAATCCAGCTAAAAAAGGACTTATGAGACAGCTCAATAGGGTAGAACCCACTAAGTAATATGCTAAAAATTCATCTGAAAAATTTTTAGGATCTAAATTTTCTGGTTTTAACATAGCTTCTAAATTTCCAAAACCAATGGTTAAAGCTACAATTATTGATGTTGTAATTCCAAATAAAAGAATGGAAACTAACAATAATAAGCCTGCATAGACTGCAATTTTCTTATAATTTTCGAATGCAAGATTGAAAACAGTTTCAAAATTTAAAGAATATCCGTTAGTTTTTAATTCTTGAATTCGGTCTTTATTTGATTTCATATTTTTTAGTGGCACTAATTATTTTACAATTTTTGGTATAAATTTAAGAATTTTATTTTTTGCTGAATTCTAAAAATTAAACAGCATTCCAGATAACATCACCAGGAACAGGAGCAACAATGGTTACAGTTTCTTTAGAAACAGGATGTATGAAAATTAATTTTCGCGCATGCAAATGAATTCCTCCATCAGGATTACTGCGATCAAATCCGTATTTTAAATCCCCTTTTATTGGAGAACCAATAGCGGAAAGTTGCGCTCTAATTTGGTGATGTCTTCCGGTATGCAAATTAATTTCCAACGCCACATAATTATTGAGTTCTTTAATGATATGGTAATCTAAACTTGCTATTTTGCTATCAGGAACTTCTTTTAAATGCGCTTTAGAAGTATTGTTTTTTTCGTTTCTTTTGATGAAATGAATCAATTTTGCTTCCTTTTCCGAAGGTTTGTTTTTTACAATTGCCCAATAGGTTTTTTGAGTTTCTCTATTTTTAAATAACTCATTCAATCGGGTTAAAGCCTTGCTGGTTCTGGCAAAAACTACAATTCCAGTTGTTGGTCGATCTAAACGATGTACTACACCAAGGAAAACTTCGCCTGGTTTGTTGTACTTGTCTTTGATGTACTCTTTAACCACTTCACTCAGTGGTTTGTCTCCTGTTTTATCACCTTGGACAATATCCCCTACACGCTTGTTTATGACAATGATATGATTGTCTTCATGCAAAACTTGGAGGTTGTTTTTATTTGAAAGTTCTTTCATTAAACTACCTTATTTAGATACAAAAATTATTGTTTTGTAATTTTGATCTTTTAATGTCATTTTGCTCATCTGATTTTCTGGAATACTATGTTGTGCCTTTTTTAATGTTACTAAGAAAAATTTAGGGTGAATTTTAGAAACGGAATCTAATTGCTGTTCGTTTTTTACTAATTGAGCTTTTCCATTAGAATAAAATTGTCCTGAATAATTTTTTTCTTGCCAATAATACAATGGAATGTTTTGATTTTGAATATCTAAACGTTCTAGCATATACTTATCTGAGTTCATTTTATGATCTAACTTTCCAGTTGCAACAAAACCAAAATAGAATATAAAAATCACTACCGGGAAAAACAAACCAAGTCGGAAAAGTATTTTTTTACTTTTAAAATCTTCCCAATAATGAACCATTAAAAACATGATTGGTACCGTGATAGGCAACATATATGTATGCAATATGTTTTTAGAAAAAGTAAAGAAAATAGGTGTCCATAATAACCAAAGCAGTAAAAAGCTTAACCAGCTATTTTTTAAAATGTTTTTTCTGTTTTTCCAAATTTTGTAAGCTATAAATTGTATCCACGGAAAACCAAATGCAAGCATAAACGCCCAAATGATTCCAAGTGGTTGGGTTTTAGGTCTTCCATATAAATCGCCTTTCCATCCTGATTCTACAAAGCGTTTGTAATGTTCGCCAACAATAAAATAATTTAAGAAACCTGGCGACTGTTGTTCTGCAAAATAATACCAAGGTAGGGCAATAATTGCAGTTATCAGTATACCTAAAAGAATAGAAAATTTAGAAAAAAGTTGTTTAAATCGACTAAAATCTAGACAACACCATATAAAAAGAGGAGGAAATGTCAATACCATTATTAGTGGTCCCTTAGCCAGAAATCCTAAACCTAAAGCTACAAAAAAGAGGTAATTCCAATAGTTTTTATTTTCAGCATTCATTGCTTTCCAAAACGAAAGCATCATTAATGTAACCGAAAATAATAAAGTAGTGTCAGTTGAAACTACCCCAGTATGGATCAATAACTCAGGCATAGTTAATAATATGAATCCTGGTAGATAGAAAGAAGCTCCTTCTTTTTTTACCATTTTCCCACAAATAACTATAATTAAGAGATTCAATAATAAAGAAGGTAAACGAGCCGCAAATGCACTTACACCAAAAACAAGAAAACTAATTGCTGATGTCCAAGTTGATAATGGAGGTTTAGCCCAAAAAGGAATACCATAATCGGTTTCGGGAACAATCCATTGGTTTGTTTCCCACATAATTCGTGCTATTTCAGCGTAACGTGCCTCAGTTTTGTCTAAAAGAGGAATACTAGCTGTTAGTAGTAATCTAAAAAGGATCAGTGCAATTACCGAAAAGAAAAGAATGTAATTGTTCGATTTAAATTTATCTAAAAATGCTTTTAACATAGTATTTTTATTATTTTTTAGTATATTTTTTTTTGATGTTGTACAAATCAAGCCAAAGCTTAAAAAAATAAGTAGGCTTTACTTTTGAATTTCCTTTTTCTATCCATGAGTTAAGTGGAATTTCTTTCATTTTTAATAGTGCATTTTCTTTTCCAAAATGATTAAGCATTCTAAAAAACAATTCCACATCAAACAGCCATTTCGAAATAAATTCTTTTTCGAATAAAAGTTGCGCAATTTCTTTTGTAAAAACTTTACAGCCACATTGTGTATCATATACTTTGATATCTAAAATATTTGAAATGAATGTAGCAACAATTCGACCTATTAGAAATCGACTGTTTTCCCTTTCGATAGTAGAACCTATTTTTCGTATTCTTGAACCAAAACAAAAAACGATATCATTCTCTAAATTATTTTCTACAAGCATGAATTCCTCCAGTGTTGTAGCTAAATCGGCATCAAGGTAACCTATATATTTAAAATTAAATTCTTTTATACAATATTGAACACCTTGTCTAACGGCTTCGGCTTTTCCCACATTTTTTTGCAATGGTAGTAGTTCAATTTGTTTAGGATATTTTTGTTTTAATTGCTCTAATAGTACAAGTGTATTATCCGTAGAACCATCATTTACAAAACAAATTGTAGCTTCCGGATAATTTTCTAAGAAATTAGAATACTCATTAGTGAAAGCATTTTCTTCGTTATAACAAGGAATAACTATAAAAGTATGTGGAGTTTGGAGCATTAAATCTTTTGTTGATTGGTTAAATAATGATTCACAATAACTTATAAATAATTAATATTGTTCTTTCTCGTTTGGAAAATCTGATGATTTTACATCGTTCACATATTGACTAATAGCCGAAGTCATCCCTTCGAAAAGATTCATGTATCTGCGCAAAAATCTCGGACTAAATTCATTGTTCATTCCCAGCATATCGTGGATAACTAATACTTGGCCATCCACTCCTGAACCTGCGCCAATCCCAATTACAGGAATAGAAATGCTTTCGGCAATTTGTTGGGCTAATTTGGCTGGTATTTTTTCTAAAACTAAAGAAAAACAACCTAGTTTTTCTAATAGTTTTGCGTCTTCAATTAGTTTCAGTGCTTCTTCTTCTTCTTTGGCTCTTACAGTGTAAGTTCCAAATTTATATATAGATTGTGGTGTTAAACCCAAATGTCCCATTACAGGAATTCCAGCGTTTAATATTTTTTTGATGGATTCTTTAATTTCTTTACCACCTTCTAATTTCACGGCATGACCACCGCTTTCTTTCATAATTCGAATGGCAGAGCGTAAAGCTTCTTTTGGATCCGATTGATAACTACCAAAAGGCAAATCGACTACTACTAAAGCTCTTTCTGCTCCTCTTACTACTGAAGAAGCATGATAAATCATTTGGTCTAATGTAATTGGCAAAGTAGTTTCGTGTCCCGCCATTACATTAGAGGCTGAATCGCCCACAAGGATTACATCGATTCCAGCAGAATCAACAATTTTAGCCATTGTAAAATCATAAGCAGTTAACATGGAGATTTTTTCTCCGTGTGCTTTCATATCAATTAAGGACTTTGTTGTAATTTTTTTATAGTCTTTTTTCGCTGTGGACATAATCGTAGTTTTTGAAGCTGTAAAAGTAGTAAAACAAATTTGGATGAGATATATAACGGATTACTAATCTTTCAAATGGTTTTCATACTATTCTGTTTCACATTTTTCTTATAACCAATTGTTGGATTTGTTATCTGTAATACCAAATATCTAATGTCCAGAAATAAGAGTAATCACAATTTCTTTAGTTGCTTTTACCGAATTATACCGTTTAGAAATATATATTGGTCTTATGGTGTATTAGAGCGCAGTCGAGAATCATTATTAGATCCCGAATGCGCTCGATGTGACAAAAAAAAAAATTAGACTTTTTTATAGGTCTAATTGGTATTAAATGCTGAAAGAGTAGAATAATAAAAAATATTTGAGGAGTAATTGCATGAAAAAATGGTTTTTAAAAAAGCCAAAGGGCATAATAATGATATTATACCCTTTAATGATTAGAATTTCTACAAGTAAAGTAATTATTTGATTACTTTATTATTAACAACTACATTTTTAAGTTTTAAGCCTTTGATAATACTTTTATCAATAGCATCATTTTTAGCTTCTATTTTTAAATTTTCAAAAGTAAAGTTGGTTAATTTATCATATTCTGTGATTTTCATATCATAAAAAACATCACATTTGATGTTTATATTTCTCATAGTAATATTATCACAATACGATAGTGGAACATCTGTTCTGCCTTTTAAATCAAAAAATTGCGTCCAAGGTTTTACATAAATCATACTTTTAGCATAACCAGTAATGTTTTCAACGGTAATGTACTCATATCTTTGAGGTGTGTCTGGACGCATTTTCAACCATAAAAGACGTACGGCATTGTTAACAGTACAGTTGCGAACAATGATGTTTTTGTTATGAATGGCTTCACTACCAGAAGTTAGCGCACCGTGACAAAATCCGAAATCACAATTTTCGATAATAATATTTTGGTTTCCGCCATTGCTGGCATCTTTATCCGCCCAAGGTCCTTTTCCTCCTTTTAATGCAATAGCATCATCATTTACAGCCATGTAGCAACCTTTAATCAACATATTTGTACAAACATCAATATCAATAGCATCTGTACTTGGAGCTTTTACTGGTTCGTGTGGAGAAAAAATGTGTACGTCAAGTATTTTTACATTATTACATTGGTAGTAATGGCTGGTCCAAAAACCCGAATTGTGTAGTCTTACGTCTTGAACCTGAACGTTATCACATTTCCAGATGAATACTAAACGTGGTCTGGAAACTTCAAGATTAGTACATTGTGGATTTTCTTTTCTTCTTTGCCAGAATGCTTCCCAAAATTTCAATCCGTTTCCATCAATAGTACCTTTTCCTGTAATGGTAAATCCGTTAACTCCATAAGCGTTTATTAAAGCAGCAAAATATTCAATGCTTTGACCTTCAATTCGAGAAGGCATATTTGGATAGTCATTGATATTATCAGAACCTTTTAAGATGGCACCTTCGGTTACATGTAAATGTGTATTGGCTCTAAAAAATAAAGCACCACTCATGAAAGTTCCTTTTGGAATCACAACAACTCCACCACCATTTTTGTATGCTTCGTCAATTGTTTTTTGGATCGCCGCCGTTTGTACAATAGTACTATCGTTAACTGCACCATACTCGGTAATAGAGTAAAATTTACCTAAATCGCTTGGATTAATTTTTGTTGCATCTAAAAACCAATCTGGAATTTTTGTTCCATCAGGAAAAAGATCTTTATTGTTTTTTTGCGAAAATGTTTTTGGAGTAATTGCTAGTAAAGCAAGAATAAATAAACAGATTTTTTTCATTTTTTTAAATAAAGGTTAATAAAGCTTGATGTTCACAAAAAGAATGCCCTTTTAATAGGTGAATTTATTAAAGACGATTCAATTTTTGTAATTAACGAAGATAAGAAAATGGAAAGCAATTGTTCATCCTGCATGGCAGGCAGGATACTTTATAGATAAGAATTTAACCATTATTTGGCTTGGCAAACTGAAAGTCTGCGAGGTTGGGAAGAAAATTCAACCGCAAATTCGCAAATTATTTTTCACTTTCGAAGTCTTTAAATTTGCGAATTTGCGGTGAATGTTTTTAGAAGTTTAAAGGAAAACACACTTTAACTATTTTTGAGACCAATAAATGGATATATAGCTTTGATTAGTGAAATTAAAGCCCATTGTATTTCGTGTAAATTGTTTATGAATCTGTTTAAAATTCATCAAAATTAATTCCCCAAACCCTAAAGGGTGTAATTTTGATAAATTTCGAATAATATTTACACCTTTTAGGGCAGGGGAAAAGAAATTTTATTTTTTCTTCGAAAAGTAAATCAAAGCATAAATAACAGATAAAACGCCAATTGCAATCAACGTTCCAATGATTTCGTTTTGAGTTAAATTCGATAAAAAATAAAGAATAATACTGATGGAGATTATTGGAATGGTCAGTCCGCCAGGAATAGAAAATTCATCTGGTTTTGATTTTTGAGTATAACGCAATTTGATTACGGCTAAAACAACTCCTAAATAAACAATTAATATCGAGCTGCTGGCAATGACTACCAAACTTTCAAAACTTCCTGTAATGGCAATAGTAAAACCCAGTAAGGCATATACAATAATAGCAATGTAAGGAGTGGCAAACGAAGGATGAATTTTAGCCAGAGCTTTTATCGGAATCACCCTGTCGCGACCCAAGGCATAAAGCGTTCTGGGATTGTTTAGAATATCGCCACTTAAAAAACCAAACATTGAAATGGCAGCTCCAATAGTTAGAATGATAAAACCAATTGGACCAAAAATTACATTAGCCGTAGCAGCAAGTGGAGTAGCGGTAAATTGCGGTAATTGGTTTCCTAAAACTCCCTGAGCTACAGTTTGAATAAGCATATAAAGAATAACAATTGCCGAAATACTAATAAAAATGGCTTTTGGAATTGTTCGTTTGGGGTTGATGACTTCGCCTGAAACCACTATTCCAGACTCACAGCCTTGAAATGCAAAAAACAAAATAAGAGATGCTTTTCCTAGTTGCTGAATATCAGGAAAACGTTCTATAATTAAGTTGTTTATAGAAACTGCTTGCCAACCAAAAATAACCAATAACAACAAAGGAATTAGTTTTGCAATTGTATTGATTTTCACCAAACCAATACCTTGTTTAACACCAATGACATTGACAAAGGCCAAACCAAAAAAGACGACTGTTAAAAATAGAATTCGCATCCAGACTAGTTCAAAAACAGGATGTGTTGAACCTAAAACATCTACTAAAGCGTTAGAAACAGCAGCATCTGCTAATAAAGTTCCTGATACGGTAAAAACGCCTGCTAGAAATCCCGCATAAGGACCAAAAGCCGTTTCGATATACGAATAAACACCTCCAGTTTGTGTTACTTTGCTGGATGCTTCTGCAAAACACAGCATGATAAGTGCCATTAAGAGTCCACAAAAAGCATAAGCAATAATACTTGAAGCTCCCATTGATGCCGCAACAATAGCGGGTAAAGCAAAAATTCCTGCGCCAATAATTACATTCATGATATTAGCCGACAAACCAAATACACCAATGGTTCTTTTAAATTCTTCTTCCTGTTGTATCATTAATTGCTGTGTTTACTTTGAATTTGCTTCTAAAAAACGAAGTTATGGAAAATAATTTTTTAAGCAACAAAAGAAAGGAAATTCAAATTAAAAATTGAGGTTTTGGTGAAAATGATGAAAAATAATTTGAGCTTATTAAAAAAAAAATCAAAATTTTTCAACACACTTTTCTACTGATACAGTTAATGAAACACTATTACAAAGAAAAAACCTGTAATTTATTAAAATCACAGGTTTTGTAAATGAAGTTGAGTTGAAATCTACTTTTCATCCTCTTCGTTTTCATCCTCTGAAGCTGCTTCAAAGTTGATGTTGTTGTAGGCTACATCAGTCAAAAGCGTATCAGCTTCTTTTTCTTCTTCTAAAGTTTGTTGCAACAAAGCCAAAGCTTCATCTTCTCCTAAAGTTTGAGCATAAGCTGCCAAAGTTCCATAAGTGGCAATTTCATAATGTTCAATTTTTTGTGAGGCAGCTATAATTCCAGCATCTCTTACAGGACCTTCCTGAGTTTCTTCGATAATGCTTTCACCTTCTTTGATTAGGCCTTCCATTGCTTCGCATTTTTTTGCTGTTGCTTTTTCACCTATTAGTTCAAATACTTCTTCTAATCGGGAAACTTGTTCTTCAGTAACTACAAGATGGTCATTAATAGTATTGATAAGATTTTCTGAAGTAGCTTTTTTAGCCATTTTTGGGAGCGCTTTTGTCAAAGCTTTTTCTGCCCAATAAATGTCTTTTAATGAATCTACAAATAATTCTCTAAGACCTTCTGCTGCCGAAGATTTTGCATTTCCTTTTGATTTGGATTGTGAACCAGCAGTTTTAGTTTTAGTTTCTGCGGTTGTGCTTTTTGATGTTTTCATAACTTTTAAATTAAATTAATACTATCCCAAAAATAACCACATACTACTACAGCAATTTATATAATTCTCGTTACAAATTATAAAATTAGCACTAGCTATGTAATTTACATGTGTAAAGTATAATTATATAATTTATAAGATATTGTGCATTTTTTCAATGCCAAATATAGTAGTGTAAATGAACACAATTAGGCTGCTGTAAAAAACATGGTAATCATGTAAGTATACATTGATATTATATAAAATCTAGCTTCTGTTTACTTATACATTTACAATTATTAATTCTAAAAAAATAAAATTATGAGTACTCCAAACAAAAAAAACAGCGGTACAACAGCGACAAAATCATCAGATAAAAAAACTGATGTAAAAGAGACCTCTTCAAAAAGTGGCTCAAAATCATCTGATGATGCAAAAAAAGAGGATGCAAAAAAAACAGAGAAAAATCAAAAAAAATAACCCCTTAAAACTACCTAATTATGAGTATAGAAGAAAGAGAAAATTACAATCAGGATGATCAGTATTCTCAAAAAAACGCAAATCAATATAACGAAAATGATTTAGATTCTGGACCATTAGACAATTCAATTACGAATGAAGAAGAACAGAATATCAATCAGGATTTTAATGTAGATGATTTTGACAATAAGGACACTCTCGATAGTGAGAATGATATTGAAGAAGAAGATTTACTAGAAGACGAAGAAGATTTTGATGAAGAAGAACCGCTTGTCGATGAAGATGATCTTGAAGGTGAAGATCATTCAAATGAGGATGATTTCGATAATACGGATCCTGTAAATCCACGCACATTTTAATACATTAATAAAAATAAAAAGGCCGCTTAATTTCAAGCGGTTTTTTCTATTAAGTATCAAAAAAACTAATAGTTGAGCTAGAAACTAATAATTAATGAATAAATCAATATAAGATTAACTCGTTGGGTGAAATTGTTTTTGGATATTAAATTTTCGTCAGTTCGAGTGAATTTTCAGAAAACGCGATAGCTTTTTCGGAAAATTTGTATCGAGAACAAGAAAATATTGAATAAAAAACGGTTCTCGATACATTTTTCGCTTCATTTCATTACGCAAAAAACACTCGAACTGACGTTTTTGATAATTTCACCTAACGGGTTAAGATTATTTAAAAATAACTTCATTACGACTTTAAAACTTTCGACTTACTTATATAAATTTAATGGTTTTTTTATTGTTAAAATTTTATGCTTTTTTTGATTTAACTATACATAATACATTATGGCTGTTCTCGATAAAAAAATAAAAAAAAATGCACTCAATTTTCCTGTTGTAGGCATTGGAGCATCTACAGCTGGAATAGATGTTTTAAAAAAAATACTTTCAGAAATTTCAGAGGATTCTGGAATGGCATATATAATTGCACAACATTTTTCCTCCCATATTTCTAGTAGTCTGCCCGAAATATTATCTGATTACACAACTATTCCAGTTATCGAAATTATAAATGATGTAAATCTTGAGCCCAATCATATTTATATCATTCCTGAAAATAATGTATTAACAACAGTAGATGGAATTTTAATGCTTAAACGAAATATCAGGAGCGAAAGACTACACAACAATATTGATGTTTTTTTTGAATCTCTAGCTGAAGTTCACAAGAGGTTTATAATTGGGATATTACTTTTTTCCGATATTGCTTTTGATGGAGCACTGGGATTTAAAAAAATTAAAGAATCAGGAGGAATTACGATTGTACAAGATCCTAAGACAGCAGTATTTAAAGGGATATCTCAAAGGTTTGTAGAAAATTATTTTGCAGATTATGTATTGGCACCAGAAAATATTCCATCACATTTACTGGAAATTCAAAAAAAAGATATAACCAATTATACTTGTAGTGATGAGGAAAATATCCCTCAAAATGAAGAGGAAATACTCGCTAAGATTATTGATTTTATTTTTTTAAGGACAGGAAATGATTTTCACGGCTATAAACATCCCACGATAAGAAGACGAATTGCTATAAGAATGGTGATCCGTCAAAAAGAAACTTTAGAAAATTACTATAATTTACTCCAAATTGATAAAAAGGAACAGGAAATTTTATTTAATGATTTCCTGATTTCTGTAACATATTTTTTTAGAGACAAGAAATCTTTTGAAAATTTAACTAAAATTGTCTTTCCATTATTAGTCAAAAATACAATCGATGATACACTTAGAATTTGGGTAGCCGGATGTGCTACGGGCGAAGAAGCTTACTCTCTGGCAATTTGCCTTCACGAATATTTGTTACAAACCAATAATGAAGGAATAAAAGTTCAGATTTTTGCTTCAGATTTATCTGAAAAATGCATTACAAAAGCCAGATCTGCCGTTTATTCTGATTTGGATATTCAACAAATATCAGATGAAAGATTGCAAAATTACTTTGTAAAAAATAATGGTGAATACCATGTTAAAAAAGTAATTCGCGATATGTGTGTTTTTGCTGTGCATAATTTTGTAAAAGACACTCCGTTTGCCAGAATGGATTTAGTTAGTTGTCGTAACGTACTAATTTACTTTAATTCAACATTGCAAAGCAAGGCTTTAGCATCTTTTCATTATTCGCTTAAGGACAAGGGAATGCTTTTTCTGGGAAAATTAGAATCGGTAACTAATGCTCCAGATTTATTTGAAAATATAGGAAAACAAGAAAAATTTTATGTTCGTAAAATTGTTCCCAATAAAAATGTACCTGAAACATTTAGACCAGCTCAAAAGAATTTCTTAGAGAAAATTAAAACCTCTAAATTGAAAACCATCCCGGAAATCGATTTTCGAAAAATTGTGTCTGATATTTTATTTTCAAAATTCACACCAGTGAGTGTCATCATCAATGAGCATCTGGAAATAGTTCATTTTCATGGAGATACCAGTCCTTTTTTATCTCCATCGCCAGGAAAACCTAGTTTTAATATTTTAAAAATGGTTAACGAAGGCATTAGTTCCGAATTACAAAATGCTATTTTAAAAGCAAAAAGCGAAAAAATAAACATAAGAAAAGATAATATTCCAATTAAAAAACATTCCTATCTGGTTTCTTTTGAAATACTCTCACTTCAAAATGACGAAGAACATCTTATGGTTCTTTTTTACAAGGAAGGGACTGAAAAAGAGCCTGAAAAGAAAGTAATACAAAATAATCAAGATCAAAAACGTATTGAGGAACTAGAGCACCAGTTGTCCAAAGAGAGGGAAGCTATTAAACAAATGATAGCAGAGCAACAAACTACTTTTGAAGAACTTCACGCCATAAATAAAGAATTAGAAATTGCAACACAAGAATTTGAGTCCAATAAAGAAGAGTTGAAATGTGTTCATAATGAACTTGAAAATAATCAAAGGCAATTGATAAACATACATGATTATGCTGAGTCAATTATTAAAACTATTCATGAACCGTTACTAATTATTGATAAACATTTTACTATTAAGAGTGCTAATCCAGCATTCTATAAGCTCTTTAAAACAACGGATATTGAAACGGAAGGTCGTATCTTTTTTGAAATTGGAAATTCTCAATGGGATATTTTGGAATTTAAAAACCAAATTACAAAAGTGATTAATAATCAAGAAATTATTGAGAATTTTAAAGTAGAATTGATTTGTGCTGGTAATGGAAAAAAAACAATGATGGTTAATGCCCGCCCACTGCAAAATTCCATCGAGGGTTTAATTCTCATTGCCCTTAATGATAGTACTGATTTACTTAATGCTAATGAACTATTGACGGTCAAAAATTCGGAAATACAAAAATACAACAATCAATTAGAGAAATTCACTACAGCAGCTAGTAATGATTTGCAGGAACCGCTTCGTAAAATTCACATGTTTAGTAAAAGAATTTTTGATAACGAAAAGAATATGAGTGAATCTGGCAGACATGATTTAGAACGTGTGCAATATTTGATAGTAAACCTGAGCCAGTTAATAAATGACGTTATTGATTATTCGAAAGTAATTTTTCTGGAAAAAAAATATATAAAAACGGATTTGAACAGTCTTTTGAAAAAAAACATTAAGGATTTAAAAGACGTTATTATTAAAAAAAATGCTGTAGTTTCAGTTATGTCGTTTCCAGAATTAAACGTTATTCCGAATCAAATTCAGCAACTATTCACCAATCTAATAACGAACTCCATAAAATATTCCAAAGAAGACGTTGTTCCCGAAATACAAATTGAAACCCAACAACCTTCCAGTGAGGAAATTATTGAAATAGGAGGGAATCCAGAAATTGACTACGTAAAAATATGTGTGATTGATAATGGAATTGGTTTTGACAAAGGTCATGAATCCAAAATTTTTGAACCATTTTACCGATTACATACTAATAGTTATCAAAAAGGAAGCGGGTTGGGACTTACTTTAGTAAAAAAAATAGTTGCCAATCATCGAGGGTTTATAAAAGTTATTAGCGAAATCAACCTTGGTACCACTATGGTTATTTATATTCCAGTATAAATTTTTAAAGTACCTGATAATTATATAATTAATACGATCAATTATGTAAAATACGCACTTTACATCCTTATAAATTTGACATTATAAACTTAAAATATTTACTCATGGAAGCAAAAACAACAGCTGCAATGCCAAATCTACCTACACCAAAGCTAAAAACCAATGTGTCAACACTGGAGAGAATAGCAATGGTTACAAGTGGCGCTTATTTATTATACAAAGGAACTACTCAAAATGAAAAAAACATTGGAAAAATTACCGCTGGAAGCGCAATGCTCATTCGAGGTTTTTCGGGATATTGTCCACTATATGATGCTGTAGATCATCTAAAAAATGACAAGGCCTCTAATGTCAATATTCGTCTAAATAGTGTTATTAATAAACCCGTTAGCGAAGTGTATGCTTTTTGGCGTGATCTCGAAAATTTACCAAAATTCATGAATCATCTCCAATCTGTAGAAACAATAAACTCAACCCTTTCAGAATGGAAAGCCAAAGGTCCCGCTGGAATAGGAAGCTTAACATGGAAGGCTGAGATAATAAAAGATGAAAAAGAAAGACTTTTGAGTTGGCAATCTATTCCTGAATCAACAATTAAAAATACAGGAAAAATTATATTTAAACCAAAGGGACAAACAACAGAAATGGATATAACAATTTCTTACCATGCACCTTTGGGAATTGCTGGAGAAGCGGCAGCAAAATTTCTTAATCCGTATTTTGAAAAATTAATAAAAGACGACATCATGAATTTCAAAACGTATATGGAATCCAGCCACTAATTGCAACAAACTTTAAATCTAGGATTTAATATTTTCTAATTTGCAAGCGGTGTGAGGTTTAAAAAAGCGGTGATAAATCAAGTTTATCACCGCTTTTTTTTGTGATAAATAGAATAAGATAATGACTCATTCTGAAACATCGCCAGTTATACAAAATAACACAAATTGGAATGTCATACTATCCCACGAGTCTGCCAGAGGCAGATGAAATTTGTGTAATTTTTTTTAGAATTACTAAAATCTGTGCAAATTAGTGTAATTCGTGTCAAAAATATAACTCTTGCATTTGCCTTGATTGTTTTGTCTTCAAAAGCAGTACATGCCAATAAAATTATTTATCTTTCGGCAGTTGCTTTTGGACTAACAATAGAACCAGATTGTTATAAGTTAAATGGTTGTTTTTATAATAATTAACAATTATTACACAATCAAAAGACAAATTAGAATTAAGAATTATTAAATTTTATAATTGAATTTATGAGTAAAGAAAAATTAAGAAGAGACGCCTTATTATACCATGCTGAACCACAACCTGGAAAAATCAAAATAGTACCTACAAAACCGTATGCCACACAACGTGATTTAGGATTGGCCTATTCTCCAGGAGTAGCTGAACCTTGTTTAGAAATTGCCAAAGATGTGAATAATGTCTATAAATATACTGCCAAAGGAAATCTGGTAGCGGTAATATCTAACGGAACTGCGGTTTTAGGATTGGGAGATATTGGTCCGGAAGCTTCTAAACCGGTCATGGAAGGAAAGTCGTTATTATTTAAAATTTTTGCTGATATTGACAGTATCGACATTGAATTAGACACCAAAGATGTGGATAAATTTGTTGAAACGGTAAAAATAATGGCGCCTACTTTTGGAGGAATTAATCTAGAAGACATTAAAGCGCCAGAAGCATTTGAAATCGAAAGAAGACTTAAAGAAGAATTGGATATTCCGGTGATGCATGACGATCAGCATGGAACTGCAATTATATCAGCGGCTGCCTTATTAAACGCATTAGAAATTACCAATAAAAAAATTGATGAAGTACGCATTGTAATAAGTGGAGCAGGAGCTGCAGCTGTTTCTTGTACTAAATTATATAAAGCTTTTGGTGCCCGTGCTGAAAACATTGTGATGTTAGACAGTAAAGGCGTAATTAGAAGTGACAGAGAAAATTTATCTGTTGAAAAATTAGAATTTGCCTCAGACAGAAAGATTGATACTCTGGAAGAAGCGATGGTCGATGCCGATGTTTTTATAGGGTTATCCATTGCCGATGTTGTTAATGCTGAGATGTTGCTCACCATGGCAAAAGATCCAATTGTTTTTGCAATGGCAAATCCAGATCCTGAAATTGGTTATGAATTAGCGGTGCAAACCAGAAAAGATATTATCATGGCAACAGGACGTTCCGATCATCCTAATCAAGTGAATAACGTTTTGGGATTCCCCTATATTTTTAGAGGTGCACTGGATGTTAGAGCAACAAAAATCAATGAGGCTATGAAAATGGCTGCCGTTAAAGCTTTAGCCGAATTAGCAAAAGAATCTGTGCCTGAGCAGGTAAATATTGCTTATGGAGAAACGCGTCTGACTTTTGGTAGAGATTATATTATCCCTAAACCTTTTGATCCAAGATTGATTTATTCAGTTCCTCCAGCCGTGGCTAAAGCGGCAATGGATTCTGGAGTTGCCCGCATTGCAATTGAAAATTGGGATAATTATAAAGAAGAATTATTGTTGCGTTCAGGTAATGATAATAAGGTAGTTCGAATGCTTCACAATAGAGCAAAAACAAATCCTAAAAAGATTGTATTTGCAGAAGCAGATCAACTGGATGTTTTAAAAGCAGCCCAAATTGTTCTAGAAGAAGGAATTGCTATACCGATTTTATTAGGTCATAAAGAAACCATTTTAGAGCTTAAAAATGAGTTAGACTTTCATGCTGATGTGGTAATTATTGATTCTAAAGATGCTGAATCTAAGGAAAAAAGAACCCAATATGCAGAGAAATATTGGAACAATAGAAAAAGAAGTGGAGCCACTTTATACAGTTCTCAGTCAAAAATGAGAGAACGAAATTATTTTGGGGCGATGATGGTTCTGGAAGGTGATGCTGACGGAATGATTTCGGGTTACACCAGAGCATATCCAACGGTTATAAAACCTATTTTTGAAGTGATTGGAAGAGCTGCGAATGTGAAAAAAGTGGCTACAGTTAATATTTTGACAACAGAAAGAGGTCCAATGTTTTTAGCAGATACAGCAATTAATATCGAACCAACAGCAGAAGAATTAGCAGATATTGCCCAAATGACGGCAAATGTGGCTAACACTTTTGGTTTTGACCCGGTTATTGCGATGCTTTCGTATTCTAATTTTGGTTCATCATCACATCCTAATGCTGCTAAAGTTAGAAAAGCAGTTAAAATTTTGCACGAAAATAATCCAGAATTAGTAGTGGATGGAGACATTCAAACGGATTTTGCTTTGAATACCGAATTATTGCAAAAGACTTTTCCTTTTTCAAAATTGGCAGGTAAAAAAGTAAATACGCTTGTTTTTCCAAATTTAGAATCAGCGAATATCACTTATAAATTGTTGAAGGAGTTGAATAAGTCAGAATCTATTGGACCTATTATGATGGGACTAAGTGAAGCGGTTCATATTCTTCAATTAGGTGCCAGTGTGAATGAAATTGTAAATATGACTGCAGTAGCTGTAATTGATGCTCAGGAGCGTATAAAAGCAAGATAAGTTAACCCGTTTGTGTAGTTAATAATTGATGATAATTTTCGTCACTTCGAGTGATTTGACGAGGCGAATCGTATCGAGAACAAGAAAAAAATCATTAAAAACGGTTCTCGATACATTTTTGGCTTCATTTCATTACGCAAAAAAACTCGAACTGACGTTTATGATAATTTCACCCAACGGGTTAAAAGTATAAAATAACTGAAATAAAAAGTAGTAAACGAATACGCTAGAATCAATCAATTAACATTTTAATTTGCTATTTGGTTTATGAGTAATCATATAAAAATAGCACAACGTTAATTTGCTGTTATTTCAACAATTATTTGGTATGTTTTCTTTGTGTTTTGGATATTTTTGTATTTAATTAGAGTAAAATAAAATATGATACAAGAAAATATAAAAGTGATTATAAGCGATTTAGACGGAACATTACTAAACAGCGATCACCGAATTTCAGATTTTACCAAACAGGTTTTTAAGGAATTGCATCAACAAAATTATTTGATAATTATTGCTACAGGGCGTCATCATCTTGACGCTATGCCTATAATTGAGACTTTAGGTTTTCCAATTTATTTGGTTACCTCTAATGGAGCTCGAATTCATACCCCTAGCAAGGAGTTACTTTTTAGAACAAATATGGAAAGTAGTGCTGTAAAATCAGTTTTAGAGATGGATATCCCAGCAGAATTTACTACTGTTCTTTTTAAAGAAAACGTCTGGCAAACTAATAAACATAACGATAAATTACTAGAATTTCAAACCGAACTCAATTATGTCCCTGAATTAGTAAATTACAAAGAAGTGACAGATTATGATGTTATTAAGATTTTTTTTACTCACGAAAGTCACGGAAAATTAGTAGAACTGAGAGAAACAATTCTTGAAAAACACCCAGACATTTTTAGTCATGCTTTTAGTTTGCCACACTGTTTGGAATTTATGGACAAATCAGTAGATAAAAGTGTTGCAATAGCACAAATTTTAGCAATTGAAGGTTATCAATTTGATCAGGCTGTTTCTTTTGGAGATGGTTATAATGACGAAGGAATGTTGAATACTTCTGCAAAAGGTTTGGTAATGGGGAATGCTCCTGATAGTTTGAAAAATAAATTATCCCACCTTGAAGTTATTTCTAACAATCATAAAGACGGAGTTGCAAACTATTTGGTAGAGAAACTATTAAATAAGGTGGGTTTAATTGCTAAATAGAATTTAGAATCTCTATTACCATTTTGAATCTTTATGATAAAAAAGTCTCAGCTTAGCCATATCAAATGCAGAAAAAATGTTTTAGATGACTTTAAAACTTGTGTTGTTTGCAATGATTCCAATAAATTTAAGATTGCAAAGGTTAATAGAAAATTAACCGTTGGGTGTAATTAGTTTTTGATGATAATTTTTTGTCAGTTCAAGTAATTCGCCACGGAGAATCGTATTGAGAATAAGAAAAATTTCATTAAATACGGTTCTCGATACATTTTTGTTCCTTCCCGAAGAGTCGATTCTGAACAAAAAAACACTCGAAATGACGTTTTTAATAATTCTAACTAACGGCTTAAAAAAATAATTTTAACTTTTGATAGTCAGAATGTTAGTATTTTTTTTTGTTAATATAATTAAGGGCTTTGTTAAAAACAGAGCCAAATATGTGGAAATTATATAACTTTAAAATAACAATTATCAGAATTATATGATTTATATTTGTGCAGATTTTAAAAACAGAAAATTAAATAATTATGAGAAAGAAAATTGCAACCGTATCCTTATTACTAATAACCTTCGCTGCAACGGCACAAAACATGGGAACAACTTCTACAGAAAGGTCTGTTGATGTAAATGCTTATAACAAATGGTCTATTGAATTGAATGCTGGTGTTAATAAAACAACTGGAGCAATGACTACAGGATTTTATACCGCAACGCCTAATTTATTTCATGCAGATTTAGGAGTACGATATATGTTTAACCCAAAATTTGGATTGAAATTAGATTTTGGATACGATAAATTGAAAGAAGGTAATGAATCTTTTGCTTTTGATTCTAATTACTTAAGAACTGATTTACAAGGTATAATTAATTTAGGTAGAGTTTTAAATTTTGAAACTTGGACTAATAGAATAGGTTTATTAGGACATGGAGGTTTTGGAGTTTCAATGCTAACATCAGATGGATTTAATGGAGAAGATTATATGGCTAATGGAATTGCTGGATTAACTACTCAATATCGTATATCTAATTCTGTTGCTTTAACAGCAGATTTTACTGGGATTATCAATGGTAATCAGAGTTATAATTTTGATGGGATGTCACAAACTAACGCAAAGGCTTTTAACGGAAGTATTTTTAATGCTTCATTAGGTCTTACTTTTTACTTAGGTAAAAATGAAAAACATGCTGACTGGATTGGGGATTCAGATAAATACGATGCTTTAGAGAATAGAGTTGAATTAATCGAAACAAGTCTAATCGATTCTGATAAAGACGGTGTTGCTGATTTATATGATTTAGAACCTAATTCTGTAGCTGGTGTTGCTGTTAATACTAAAGGACAATCTATTGATAACAATCAAAATGGTGTTCCAGATGAATTAGAAAGCTATTTAGATAAAAGATTCGCACAAAACAGTAATACTAATCTAAATAATAATACAGTTGAAGAACTAATTAATGGTGGTTATGTAAATGTGTATTTTGATTTTAATTCTTCAAAACCAACAAACGCATCTTTATCAGGAGTTGACTTTTTAATCAAATATTTGAAAAACAATCCATCTAAAAGTGCAGAGATCATTGGATATGCAGATGAAGTTGGAAATTCAAGTTATAACCAAACATTATCTCAACAAAGAGCTGAAGCAGTAAAAAATATTGTGACTAATGCTGGAATTGACGCATCAAGATTAACTGTAAAAGGGAATGGCGAAGACAATTCGGTTAATAAAAATTCTCCAGAAGCACGTCAAATCGTAAGAAGAGTTACTTTTAAAGTAAATTAATTTTATAAATAATAATAGAAGGCTGTTTTAACTATGTTGAAACAGCCTTTTTTTTGTTTTATATTTTGGCTCACATAAAATGAGACAGTTATTATAATTGAGAATCCAGTGTAAAATAGCTATTAAATTTATGTTACAGACATGTAGTAGTAAGCATGATAGGATGAAGCAGTTGTTTTTTACTTAATTTGTTATAAACTAGGAGGTCTTTTTTCTAAAAAATAAAATGGACTAAAGCAATCGCTCTAGTCCATTTTTTATTTTTAAAGTTTTAATAAAAGAATTGGTGTGCCAAAACTTAATCAATGGCTCGTTTTGTAATATCTCCAAAAGCATCAATTCGTCTATCTCTAAAGAACGGCCAGTTCTGGCGAACGTTTTCTTGTAAGTCCAAATCTACTTCGGCAATTAAAATTTCTTCTTTATCGTGTGAAGCTTGAGCTAAAATTTCACCTTGTGGACCAGCAATAAATGAGGCTCCCCAAAATTCAATTCCAGCGGTATCAGGTAAATACTGTTCTAAACCAATTCTATTGGCTGCAGCAACATACACTCCATTAGCTACAGCGTGTCCTTTCATTACATTCATCCATGCACCGTATTGGTTTTCTCCGTATTGTTCTTTTTCTTTTGGATGCCATCCAATTGCTGTTGGATAAAATAAAACTTCAGCTCCTTTTAAAGCGGTTATGCGAGCTGCTTCGGGATACCATTGATCCCAACAGATTAAAGTTCCAATGTTCCCTTTTTGTGTTGGGTTGTTTTTAAAACCTAAATCACCTGGAGTGAAATAGAATTTTTCGTAAAAAGCAGGATCGTCTGGGATGTGCATTTTTCGGTACAATCCGGCTTCGGTTCCATCGGTATCAATAATGTAGGCACTGTTATGATAGATTCCTGCCATTCTTTTTTCGAAAAAAGGTACAATTATTACCACTCCTAATTCTTTGGCTAATTCGCTAAATGCTATAAAAGAAGTGCTATACAAGGGTTCTGCCAATGCAAAATTGTCTACATCTTCACTTTGACAGAAATAATGACTGCTGTATAATTCAGGCAAAGAGATTACTTCAGCACCTTGTCCAGCTGCATCACGAACCCAACTGATACATTTTTTTAGGTTGTTTTCGGCAATATCATTTAGATTCAGCTGTATTACAGCAATTTTGTATTTTTTGTTGGGCATGGTAGTATTTTTTAGACTGCAAAAATAGGTATTTTTATGAAGAGTAGAAGTACTAGAATTTAGAAAAAATTACTGTTTTTACTTATTACATTTCTTTTTTAATAAGATTACAACAAGCTATTTGAATTATTCTTACCCAACATTTTTTTGAAAAGATTTACAATTCCCAATACCACAAATCCAAAGAGTAGTCCAAGAATAAATTCTTTTACAATAGAAGGCAATTGTTCAGCAAAATGATGCAAAAAATCAATGTTGTGTGCAAAGATTCCTCCAGAAACTAAAATTAAAGCAATAGTTCCAATAATAGACAAACTTTTGATGACTTTTGGTAAGGCTTTCACTAAAATTGTACCTATAGATTTTGATATACTACGTTCTTTAGTACTCATAGCAATAAGTTTTAGTCCCATTTCATCCATTCTAACAATTAAGGCAACTATTCCATAAACTCCCACAGTTGCTATAATTGCGATAATAGAAACCACAGCAATTTGTGTGCTTAAAGGTTCTTCTATTACAGTTCCTAATGCAATAATTACAATTTCTACCGACAAAATAAAATCGGTCACGATAGCCGATTTTATTTTTTCTTTTTCCATAGATAAAACTTCAGCTTCAGTGTAAACAGGCATTGTTAAATCGGTCGTTTTATGTTGACGATGAAATAAGAATTCGTATATTTTTTCGGCACCCTCATAGGCTAAAAATAATCCGCCTAAAACTAAAATAATGATGATAGCCACAGGAAAAAAAGCGCTGAGTAAAAAGGCTATTGGAAGAATAATTAATTTATTGAAAAATGAACCTTTTGCAATGGCCCATAAAACAGGGATTTCTCTTGACGAAATAAAACCAGAAGCTTTTTCGGCATTTACAGCTAAATCATCTCCTAAAATTCCAGCCGTTTTTTTTGCGGCAACTTTACTCATTACTGCAACATCATCCATTATTGCTGCGATATCATCTAATAGTGCGAAAAAACCTGATGCCATAAAATATTTTTTTAAAAATAATCCTGCGAAGCTACTATTTTTTGGTTTATCGTATTTATAAAAAAAGATATTTTTTAGTTAAAGCTTGTGTAAGATCTCTTCTTTCAATTTAAATCTGTTGAAGAACTTGTTTTAAATAAGAAAAATTACATCGATAAGCTCAATGTACCAGAAATAATACAGGGCTAACACACGAGTTTTATTTTTGCCACGAATTACACGAATTAGCACAAATAGAATTGTTTCTAAAATAAATTATACAAATTTTTATCTGCTTTTGGCAGATTTGTGGAATATTATAACATCCAAATTAGTGTTATTTCGTGTAATTCGTGGCTACTTTTTTTATTTTTTGAACTGCTGCGTTTGCCCTGGAAATAATACCCGAATAATGTATTTGAATAAAATTTCAACTGGTTCTTAATTTTTTACAAAAAAGTGGCAACAAATTATTCATTCATCTAATTTCATATTCCCTCTGTCCTCCTTATTATCAGGATGTGAATTTGGATAACGATTTGGAGTAATGTCAGAATTCAGGTCTTTATTTTCCACCGTTTTCATAGCTTCTTTATCTGTTGTAACTCCACGTTTAGCATTCGGATTATCTGAATCAATTTCGTTTGAAAGCATTTCAGGATTTTCGCTTCCATTCCTTGCTCTGTCAACAATAATTTTATTACCATCAACATCAGTATCCACTTCTTTGTTCAGTTTTGAATCTGTTAAAGCAGCGTCATCAGAAATGTTTTTATTGTTCGATTTTTCTATGTTGTTTTGTGTTTCATTTCTGTTTGATTCCAAATTATTCGTTTCCATAAATGTCTTTTTTATTATTACTAGTTTTAAATTGAAAAACGATGTCGTTTAAACATAGCTTTCGGTTTAAAGAGGAAGGTATTTGTCTAAAACAAACCCTTGTTTAGTGACTGCATTGACCTAGCAACACCCAAAGAATAATAAAAACAATGATGGTTCCAAAACATCCGCCACCTATTTTTTTTGCGCCGTAGCCTGCTAAAAGTCCTCTAAATAAATTATTCATATTATATTTCGTTAAGTTGCTATTTAATTTAGTATCACTAAACTTCAATAGCTAAAGTACGGGATTTAATTAGCGTCTAATTTATATAAAAACTAGAAAAAGTTTCAAAATTCGTACTTCTTAGTAAGCTTCACAGGCGATTCTATTGTTACCGATTGGTATTGGTTGCTTATTGTAGTTGGAACAAAGTCAGGAGACTTCTTATATTATTTAGAAATATAAAACAGTTTTTTTTACCCCGCCCGTCCCGAGTAGTCGGGATCGGGACTCTCCAAAGGAGAGGGCGCCTAAAAAATGGACTGTTTTATATTTCTAATTGGTATTACTTTTTCTCTTCATTATTCAGTTTATCATCCATATCAGGTTCTTCCCCTTTAAATTTTTGAGTGTCAACATCATAATTTTCGTCGTTTGTTAAAACGGCATCATGATCTTTGTATTGATGTTTTCTCATATCGCTTCTGTTATCTTCACCTTTTTTGTTTGGCGTTTTCGGATTTTGATTGTTCTTCTTCATAGCTGTAATTTTTAAGTTTCAATAAAATTATCGCTTCGCTATGACTATTCCTTACAACATTATCCTTAAAGGTTACAGAATTCAAAACAACAATTTTAAATTGTTTCAATTACACTTTCTTGTGATCTTCTTAATTTCGGGCTGATTTCAATTCGATTGAAATCGTCTTCTGAACCGTAACCAACAGCCATTGCAAAAAGGGGTTTGTATGCGGTCATGTTCAAAATATCTTGGTATTTATCGGTTTCAATGCCTTCCATTGCTGTCGAATCTAAACCTAATGCAATACAAGCGGTCAAACCCACTCCCAGTGCAATATAAACTTGTTTAGAAAGCCATATTTTTAAATCGGTTTCGGGTGTATTTGCTTTAATTTGATTGTACCAGTCTCTTCTGGCTGGAGGAAATTCATTCACTACTTTTTGAAAAGCATCCAGATCATCAGCAACACTAAAAACAATTAATAACTGTGCTTGGTTTATTTTTTCGGTATTGTGCATCGAAACCGAAGCTAATTTAGCTTTGATTTCTGGATTTTGTACAAATGTAAATTTCCACGGCTGAATGTTTATCGAAGAAGGAGTGAGGCGTAAAATTTCTTTTAAATCCTCGATTTTTTCTTGTGGTAGAACTTTATCAGTGTTGTATTTCTTTGCAGTATATCTTTTTTCTATTAATTCTAAAATATTCATCACTTTACTTTTAAACGTTTATTAATGCAAAGTTAAGTCAATAATAGTTTTGTACAATTAGATTGCACTAAGAGTAAAACGTATTTTGTAACTGTGTGCTTAACTGCATTGACCTACTAAAAATCCTTTAGATTCGGGACAAACAGTCCGAATTGTGGCTGTGTTTTTCATTTTTAATTTATAGTGCTTCAATTATAGATTTTCAAACTTAGCCCATTTTTCGTAGCCTTTATCGCTTAAATGAACACCATTTACTTAAATCCCAGTGATTGGGATTCTATTTTTAGTCTTTGAATGTTATTGTAAATTTTGCGCCTTCGTTTATTTTACTTTCAACTTCAATTCGACCCCCTAAATTAGTAATGTGGTTATAAATTAAGTAAAGTCCTATACCGTTGCTATCAATGTGATTGTGAAATTTTTGGTGCAAACCAAATATCTTATCTTTCACTTTTTCCATGTCAAAACCCAATCCATTATCGGAATAGATTAACTGCCTTTTTTCATTTTCTTTTTGAGAAGTAATAGAAACAGAAGGGAAAGTGTCTGGTTTAGAGTATTTTATTGAATTGGTAATCAGGTTTAAAAAGATGCTTTTTAGGTATTCTTTATTGAAATTAATTTCGGAAACTGCCGAGAAATCAATTGTAATTTCAATTTTAGAATTGACTATTAAAGAGTGGATAGAAAGTAATACTTCGTTTAAAATTTCATTTAAGTTTAATACTTCAATAGAAGTCGTTAACTCCTCTTTTTTGCTTAATTCATCTACAGATTTTTTTAAAGTTTCTCTTAAATTCTCTGTTGTTATTTTTAGGATATTTATAAATTCAAGGGTTTCTTCGTCATTAATTTTAGAAGTATCAATAAGGTCAAATACAGATAGCAAATTATTTACAGGAGACTTTAAATCATGTGAAGTGGTGTAAGTTAAGTGCTTGAGGTCTTTGTTGTTTTTTGTAAGGTTAGCAAGGAGTATATTGCGCTCTTCTTCAATTCTTTTTTTGTGTGTAATGTTTTTAGCAATAGCATAGACTAATTTTTCCTCTTCAACTGGCATAGAGGTCCAGGATAACCATACAATCTGACCAGTTTTAGTTAAATATCTATTTTCGAAATTTAGCAGTGGTTTGTTTTTGTAAACTTCTTCTCTGGTCTCAAGTGTTATTTTAAGATCTTGAGTGTAAACAAAATCATGTATGGGACGGGCATACAATTCCTCCTCAGAATAACCTAACAATTTTGAAACGGCGGGATTAATTCTCTTAAAGTATCCATCAAATCCAGCAATACAAATTAAATCAGCTGAAATTTTAAAAAAATTATCAAAATGATACTCCTTATCAGAATTAGGATTTTTATTTTTTGTCATTGACATTGAAAATTATTGCTAATTTGATATTTATATCAATTCCTATTCAAAGAATTATTTGTGGAGGAATGATAGTTTTCAAATTTAACTAATAATTTTTTTAGAATTGAAGTGACAGCCTAATTAAATTAAATATTTTTTAACAAATATGACTTTGCTTTCAAAGGTTTTATTACCACCAAGTCAAGAACATATTCTGGAGTAGTTATTGTTATTAAGAATAACTCGTTGGGTGAAATTGTTTTTGGATATTAAATTTTCGTCAGTTCGAGTGAATTTTCAGAAAACGCGACAGCTTTTTCGGAAAATTTGTATCGAGAAGAAGAAAATATTGAATAGAAAACGGTTCTCGATACATTTTTCGCTTCATTTCATTACGCAAAAAACACTACCATTGACGTTTTTGATAATTTCACCCAACGGGTTAAGAATAATGAAATTCATGCTATAAGTATGATTGGGTCAAGCATAAACTTGTTTTACGCAACATGTAAAAATGTAAAAAGACTTCTGCTGGAATACCAACAGAAATTTTAAGTTTAATTTATTTTTTCATCGCACACCAATTACGCCATCATCCCTTTTACAAAAACTTCCACAAACTCCTTCATTTTTGCTATAATTCGATCACCAATGGTTCTGGCTTGCAGGATGCTGGGTCTGTTGTCTAGGCATTGAAAAACTTCATCTTTAATAGGCTCTCGACCACTGTAGATGTAGGCATCTATCAAGGATTTGAATTGTGCTTTGTCCAAATGCTCTTCCTCGCAAAGTTTGCCTAATGCCAATACTTTTTGATCTTGCCAGTATTTTTCAAATTCATCTTCAATAGAATCAACGTCTTTGATATTGGGCATATTCTCATCAATGAATTTTTGAATCAACTCTCTTTTGCTTCGCAACTGAATATCTCCTCCCAATAAATCAATAATGGCTTTCTTTTGCGCTGCAGCTGCCGTTGGTGTTTTCTCGCTTTTTAATTGCGCTAGCAACTTGATAATATATGCTACATTAATACTATCCCTATGAATTAATTCTAGTTCAAAATCAATGTCATCCAGAATTGATGTTTTTTGCTTTTGACGGTCTCTATCAACTTTATCTTTGATGTCTAGAAACTTTGTTTCATAGTATTTAAATTCTTGTTCATCAATCGCTAAATCATCCCAGTCAAAATCGGTGTAGGATTTCAGCACGTTCATACTACGCAATAACTTACGAAAAGCAATTACAAATCTAGCAAGATCTTCTTCACTTTTTAAATCAGTAACACTTTGATACGTGGGTGCAATATCTTTTACAAGTCGCAGTGCTTCATCTACTTTTTGAGCTATATTTTCATATTCGGGCATAGTTATTACTTCTATAGCCTCCTTGTTTGAGAATAAAGTTATGGCTTCGTCAGTTGCTTTTTTCAAGTTACGGAAACATAAAATATTTCCTTGTGATTTTTGATCTCCAAATGTTCTGTTAGTTCTGGAAAAAGCTTGTATCAAGCCGTGCTGTTGCAGATTTTTATCAACATAAAGTGTATTCACTTTTTTAGCATCAAAACCGGTAAGCATCATATTAACTACAATGACAATATCCAATCGGTCTTTCTTGTGATTGAAGTTTTTTCGTTCCCGATCTTTTAAACGTTTACTTATGTTTGTTGCATAGTTCTCAAATTCCTTACTGTCTTTTGTATTGTAACTTACTTTGTACATCGCGTTATAATCAGCAATATATTTTTCTAATTTATCTCTTGTATGAGTTGAATTATATTTAGTTTGCGGTTCTGTAATTGTATCAAAATCTACTTCGTCATCAGGCAAATAATCTTTTGAATTTTCTGACGGTTCGTTTGTTCCAT
This sequence comes from Flavobacterium zubiriense, assembly GCF_041729725.1. Lineage (NCBI taxonomy): Bacteria > Pseudomonadati > Bacteroidota > Flavobacteriia > Flavobacteriales > Flavobacteriaceae > Flavobacterium > Flavobacterium zubiriense. The sequence goes on from NZ_JBCFQL010000009.1 coordinate 74,354, forward strand.
AGGTAAAAATAGCTGCAATCCTTAAATCATGCTCACCAGCTTCTTTCTTTTGTTGAAAAAGGTCGTAGTATTTAATCAAATTAGTAATACTGCTAACTGCAAATAAAGCCGAATAGTCTCTATTGAACGTCTTTTGACCGTGATACGCAATAATATAATCCACAATTTTACTAAGCCGTATATTAGAGTTCAATACTTCTTGTTTGTCAATGTCCTCTACATCTATATCTATGAAAGTATTGCTCTTACTTTTATATCTCCCAATGTACTCTATCCCAAAACGCAATACGTTTTCATCACTTATTGCATCTGTAATGACGTATTTGTGCAAACAGTTGCCAAACAAATCTTTGGTGGTACGTTTTCCTAAATCATTCTTAGAAGCATTTTCGGCAAAAATGGGTGTTCCTGTAAAACCGATTAACTGACTTTTTTCAAAGAATTTGGTAATACGGTCGTGTGTTTCTCCAAATTGCGAACGATGACACTCATCAAAAATAAAAACGATTTTCTTATGTCGTAGAGCTTCTATTTTACCAGAAAAACGTTCCGAAATGGCGTTGTTTAATTTTTGAATGGTGGTTAAAACCAACTTGGTATTGTCCGTCAATTGCCTTACTAAAGATTGGGTATTATCAGTTACATCAACACTGTCTTTTTTGAACGCGTTGAACTCATTCATGGTTTGGTAATCCAAATCTTTTCTATCTACTACAAAAACGACTTTATGGACTTCGGGCAATTCCATCAAAATTTGGCTAGCCTTAAAGGAAGTTAAGGTTTTACCCGATCCTGTGGTGTGCCAAATGTAGGCGTTGTCATTCGAGTTTTTGACTTGGTGAATAATAGCTTCGGTAGCAAAAAATTGATACGGTCGCAGCACCATCATAACTTTGAGTGTTTCGTTGATCACGATGTAATGTGCAATCATTTTACCCAATTGATTTGGGCTGAGGAAAGAAGCAGTAAACTCAGGTAATTCTGTGATGTTTTTATTGTTAGTATCGGCCCAAAAGAAGGTTTGTTTGACAGATTGAAGTTCATTATTAGCCAAATATTTAGTGTTTACACCATTACTTATCACAAACAATTGCACGTATTGAAACAAACCGTGGTTGCTCCAAAACGAATGCATTTGGTAACGATTGATTTGGTTAAAAGCTTCTTTGATTTCGATGCCGGAACGTTTCAATTCTATTTGTACCAATGGCAAACCATTGACCAAAAGCGTGACATCAAAACGATTCTTGTAACTGCCTTCTAAAGATATTTGATTGGTAACTTGATATAAATTCTTGCTATTATCCTCTGCATTAAAAAACCGAACATAGAACGAAGTCCCATCTTCCTTGGTTAATTGAAAACGATCCCGTAGTGTTTTGGCCTTTTCAAAAACATTGCCTTTGGCCAAGTGATTCAAAACAGCATCAAACTCTTTATTGGTAAAAGTGGTTTCGTTAAAAACCTCCAACTGACTTTTAAGGTTGGAAACTAAAGCGTTTCCATCCTGAATTTTGACAGACGTATATTTCAAACCAATCAATTGCTTGATTAAGTTGTTTTCTAATGTGGCTTCGGATTGGTGGCTCATATTTTTAATTATGAAATTTATCTTTTTTCCATTTTGAAGGATTATCTTCTATATAATTTTGAATGGTATCGAATGCTCTTGAATCACGGATAACATGATCGTAAAATCGGGATTGCCAATTAAAATCGGCATGAATTTTACGCATTTCAAAACTACACCTGCCTTTATACCACCTAATGATGCGTGCTATATTTTCATTTAGCATCGGATTTTTATCGCCTGCAAATCCTCCTTTTTTAACATCTTCATGTACAGACGCGATTAATCGCGTCTCAACGCATTCATTTCTATTGGCATTTTCCTCATTTTCATTTTTAGACGCGATTAATCGCGTCTCAACGCATTCATTTCTATTGGCATTTTCGACATTTTCATTTTTCGACGCGATTAATCCCGTTTTTACGGTATCTGATGGCAATTTCATTTTATTAATAATCAATATCCCATGCATGTGATTGGGCATAATTACAAAATTACCCAATTCTACAAAAGAAAATTTATTCGGAATTTCTTCCCAAATATCATGGGCAATTTTTCCCAATTCATTCAATTGCATGGCGTATTTTTCATCAATCGTATCCCGAAGAGACGCGATTAATCGCGTCTCTACGTTCGCATTGGAAACAACATCCCCAAATAAACATTCCATTTTATCAATGCATATTGTGATGAAATACGCTCCATTTTCGCCGTAATCCCAATTTTGCAATCGGGCGGATGGTATGCGATATTTATTTTGAAATTTATTCATATTTCATTTTTATTGAATATCATCATTTCGGTACAGACGCGATTTATCGCGTCTCAATCATTCTCTACCATTCGATTTCGCAAATATAGACGCGATGAATCGCGTCTCTACATATTCCCCACAATACGAAATCGCAATTACGGCATGCAATACCCGCAATGAAATCCGTACAGACGCGATTTATCGCGTCTCTACACCGTATATCCACCACCGTACAGACGCGATTTATCGCGTCTCTACAATATTCGAAATCGCAATTACGGCATGCAATATCCGCAATGAAATCCGTACAGACGCGATTTATCGCGTCTCTACAACGTATATCCCCAACATACAGACGCGATGAATCGCGTCTCTACAACGTATATCCACCAACGTACAGACGCGATAAATCGCGTCTCTACAACGTATATCCACCAACCTACAGACGCGATGAATCGCGTCTCTACACAAACATTTGCTGCAACAATCCTTTTTTATATTCTTGCGTTTTTACCAATTCCCCATTCACCTGTGCTATTTTACCATCGATGCCCGATAAAAAATTGGCGATTTTTTGTTGTTCGGGTAAGGATGGAACGATAGCTATTAAATTTCTAATCACACTTAATGACAAAAATTTTTGTGTTCCTCCTGTATTTTGTTCGAAAAACTGCTGATTTATTGAATCTCCTTTTAAAAAATGAATTAAAAACAGATTCAACAAATCCTTCTTTTCTTTGATTAATGCAACATTTTTAATTGCAAATCCTTCAGATTTTACTAACACTGGATTTCCGATGGTTCCTATCATTCCAAATAGAATATCATTAATATTGACTTTTGACCTTTGATTGATTTTATTGTAATCCATTTCGTTTATAAATGAAATGTTTTCAAAATCAATACTTCCGTTTTTCATTAAATTTTTTGAAGTAATAAATGGAAATCCTTTATCTACATATTTGGGAGAGTCGTGAGTTCCGTCTCTGACATCACAAACATCCCCCAACTTTTTCTCTTCCCAATCCGGATAATCTTTTCCATTTTCGTCTTTGAAGCGCAATTTGCCTGAGAACAATTGTTGCATGACGCCTTTTTTGTATTGTTCTACTAATTCCTTTTTGCGGGACAATTGCTGTATTTTTTCATCGACCGCACTTAAAAAAGAAGCTATTTTTTGTTGTTCTGGGAGGGTTGGGAAACGAGATGGAATATTTCTGCATACTTCTTGGTTCAATTTCGGTTGAGCTGTTCCAGTATTATAAACTACATAATTTATTCTTTCTAAATTATGTGTTAGAAAATCAATATTTGTATTTTCTTTTGGAACAATAACATGAGCATGATTATTAATCCAACATTTACCCGAAACTCGAAATGCCAATGGTAAATTTCTTGAAATTATATTTTCGCCATCTTCTCCAAGTAAAATCAATTCCTCGTCAAATATGTAACTATTAACATAATCAATAATTCCTGAAGCTCCGTAATAAGGAAATTCACCTTTCATTTTTGCACGGTCACCACTTTTTATTGGCTTTCTTCTACCGTCAAGAAAACTTGAAACTTCTCCTAATTTTTTCAATTCCCACTCCCCATCAAAACCAGGAAAGCGCAATTTTGGTACGTTTAGGCTATTCATGACGGGTAGTTTTTTGCGTTAGGGATAGGAACGGCATCCTTTTGTGGAGCGTAGCGGAACAAAAGATAAAGTGGATAGCCCGACCCGCCTTTTTCTGGCGAGGAACGCCCCAATAATCGTGTGTGTATAAAGTGTTGTTCATGATTAAAATGGGGTTTCAATTCCTAGTTCAGTACAAAAGCCTGCAATGGTAGCATCGGTGGTTTTGCTTTCATGGGCTAAGGCGCGTAATTCTTGGGTTATGGCTTGTAGGTCTATGGCATCTTCCTCCTCAAAGGTGTCTACGTAGCGCGGGATGTTTAAATTATAATCATTTTCGGCGATGGTAGAGACGCGATGAATCGCGTCTGTACTATTGAGGGAAATAGGGGCAATTTGCGAATATTTTTCTTCCTCGGTGCGATTTTTATAGGTTTCGATAATTTTGTCAATGTCTTCTTTGCGCAGTACGTTTTGGGTTTTTACTTTTTCAAAATGTTGGCTGGCATCTATAAACAAAATGTTATCTGGATTGTCGCGTTTTTTCTTTAGGACCAAAATACAGGTTGGGATGCTGGTTCCGTAAAAAATATTGGCAGGTAAACCTATTACGGCATCGAGGTAGTTTTTCTCCTGGATCAAATACTGGCGAATGTGTCCTTCGGCACCACCACGAAACAAAACGCCGTGTGGCAAAACAATGGCCATGGTTCCGTTATCATCAAGCTGATGCACCATGTGTTGTACAAAAGCAAAATCAGCTTTTGAGCTTGGGGCGAGTTTGCCATAAGCCGAAAAACGCTCATCAGTCATGTGCAGCGGACTCGCAGACCAGTTGGCCGAGAATGGCGGATTGGCCACGATGGCTTCAAAACGCAAATCGTAATGTTGTGGGCGTTCTAGGGTATCTTCGTTTTTAATGTCAAAACGTTTGTAGTGTACATCGTGCATGATCATGTTCATGCGGCACAAGTTGTAGGTGGTAGGATTCATTTCCTGACCGTAAAAAGCACTTACATCTTTTACTTCTTTGGCTACACGCAACAGCAAGGAACCCGAACCACAAGTTGGGTCGTAGACGCTTTTTAGTTTGTCCTTGCCAACCGTAACCAATTGTGCCAAGATGCTACTGACTTGTTGTGGCGTATAGAATTCACCCGCTTTTTTGCCTGCGCCACTGGCAAACTGCCCAATCAGATATTCGTAGGCATCGCCCAGCACATCACTGTCGGTGTTTTCTAGATCAAAGTCGATTTCGTCAAGGTGAATCAAGACTTTTACGATCAATTCGTTTTTATCGGCTTCGGACTTTCCTAATTTGTGAGACGTTAAATCTAAATCTGAGAATAAGTTTCCAAAATCTTCTTCGCTTTCAGACCCCATCGTACTTTGCTCAATGTGCGTGAGTACTTTGGCTAGATCGCCCAGGATGAAATTGTTTTTTCCGCCTGCGTTGCCTCTGCGGGCTAGTTCTGAGAATAAATCGGCTGGCTCAAGGAAAAAGCCTAATTTGTCAATAGCCAGTTGTTTTATTTCTTGCATCAAAAGGGCTTCGTCAGGATGTCCTATTACTTCTTGAAAAGTCAAACCGTCGGGTTGTAGAATGGTGTTGGCGTACAAATCCATTTTAGTACTCAGGTACTTGTAGAAAATAAAACCTAATATGTAATCTCTAAAATCATCAGCATCCATTTTCCCACGAAGGGTATTTGCGATGTTCCAGAGTTGTTGTTCTAATTTTTGTTTTTGTTCGGCTGCCATGAAGCAAATAGTTATTTTAATTATGTAGAATAGTATAGAGTGCTAAAGTATCGAAAAATTAGTAAATTTTAAACCAATTAACCTCATTAAAGTAAAAAAAAAGATACTTTTCTATTTTAGAATAACTAGTGTGCTGTTTTAGAATGTAAAAAGGAATAAAAAAAAGCGAGTTAAATTTTTAAATGAATTTAACTCGCTTTTTAGTAAAGATTTATGTTGTTGGTTACTTTCCGATGCAATAAGTAATAATCCTTATTTTTGAAGGGTTTGTAAGGGTAGAGGTGTACAATAAGAGTACCGTTTAGTTGAAATGAGAGTAGTTATTGTTATTAAAAATAACCATATTTATTTTATAAGTGCGATTAGAATAAGCATAAAAACTGTTTTACGCACCATGTAAAAAAACTTCTGCTGGAATACCAAAAAAGTTTTTAAGCTTTTGAGCCATCTTTAGAGTGATTTCACGCTTGCCAGATAGTATTGCTGATACGTGTCCTTTACTCCCAATAATTGGTTCTAAATCTTTATTCTTCATTCCCATTTCTTGCATTTTTATTTTGATAACTTCCAAGGCATCGAGTTCGGGCATAGGATAATTTTTATCTTCAAAATCTTTTATCAAAATAAGTAAAACACCTAATTCGTCATCTTCGGGAGTGTTGGGTTCTGCGTGGAATATTTCCATTGCACGCTTTACGGCTATTTTATGTTCTGCTTCGGTTTTTATTACTTTCCAGTTCATTTTTTCATTTTTAAGTATTATAATTTTTCGTCAAATTCAATAGTTTCAACATCAATTTTATCATATTCATTGTGTGTGCCAAACCAAATGGAATAACAGGTTTTTCGTCTAAAGTTGAATGAAACAACTAGTCTAAAATCATTTCCTTTGATATTAAAAACGACTCTTTGATTGTTTACCAAGCTTGCATTTCGGTAAACTTCCTTGAGTTCATTAAAATTGTCAAAGTCTCTTTTAGAAATTTCATTATACCACATCAATAATTGATTTTTTGCAATCGGATATTTTTGAGTATAATAAATTATTGTGTTTCTACTGATTATATTCATTTGTCAAAGGTATTGAAATGTTTTCAATTTGAAAACATTTGTATGTTATATTAGCAGTAAGTTGTAATTAAATTCTTTTGTCACAAATACAGTAAAAATTTGTGACAAAAAATATTTTAGAATCACTAGGTATGAGTTAGTAAGAATATTATCTTCATTTATTATTTACTCGTTGGGTGAAATTGTTTTTGGATATTAAATTTTCGTCAGTTCGAGTGAATTTTCAGAAAACGCGACAGCTTTTTCGGAAAATTTGTATCGAGAACAAGAAAATAGTGAATAGAAAACGGTTCTCGATACATTTTTCGCTTCATTTCATTACGCAAAAAAACTACCATTGACGTTTTTGATAATTTCACCCAACGGGTATTATTTATTTCATTATAAACGTCCGCTATTTCATATTAACTAGAATTAGCTTTATAAAGAGAAATAATCTACTTTACTCATTAACTGTATTTTTACTGCAAAAGCATTTCTTAATAGAAAAACTGTATAAGGTGTCAAAAAGAAATTATGTTTTTTTAAAGTCATTAATGATTTCTTCAAAATCTTCTTTGATAAATTCCCAATATTTACGTTTGCTCAAGTATTTTTTTAATTGTGTCACTTTTATAGAAGCGTTTAATTTCTTCCTTTTCAATAGCATTACCACGTTCAAATATTCGTTTAATAACTGCTACACTTTGTTTTTGCCAGTCAATTTTTGTGATATCAGTATCCCAAAACAGAGATTTTCTTAAAAGAGTTAAGTCTGGAGTATTTTGCTTTGTTTTACTTTTTTCTTCTTTGATATCAAAATAGGTTTGCAAAAGAGCTAGAGATCCTTCTTCTAAACTTAATTTTTCTTCAATTTTCAAAGCTAGAGCTATATTGAGTCTTCTTTTACCTTTAGTAATAGCATTTAATGTTTGCGGATGTTCACCAATAGAGATTGCAAAAGGACGCTGTGAAATCGCTTTTTTCTTAAGTAAGCGTTCCAATATTATTCCAGGGTGGATACCTTTGTATTTTTCTATTAATATGTTCACAACATAAATATAAACGATTTTGTTTATATTTTTTAAACTCTAACTAAATTATCATGAGAAGAGCAATCATAGTAGTACACGGAAAAAGTGCTGGGATTTTGATGGAGGTTTGAGTAGTCTTAATATGCTTAACAAGAAAGAGAAGTGTAGTTACTTCCCGATACAGAAATTAGCAAAAATATTTCCCAGTAATTCATCATTGGTCACCTGTCCGGTAATCATCCCGAAATGGTATAACGCTTCCCGAATATCGAGCGCCATCAAGTCGCTGGAGAGATTAGTTTCGAGTCCGAATTTTACTTTTTGGATTTCATTTAAAGCTTTTAATAAGGAATCGTAATGCCTTGTATTTGTGACGATTGTTTCGTTGTTTCGTAAAGCGCCAGTATTTACAAAAGAAAGGAGTTTGTTTTTCAGTTCATCAATTCCTACTTTGTTTTTAGCAGAAATGAATAAGGTTGTTAGTTGTTGGTTGTTAGTTGTTAGTTTAGTATTAATAATCGATGTGTTTTCGGCAGAAATCATATCTTTTTTATTTATGATAACCAAAATTGGTTTTAAAGGAAATTGATTTTTGGTTTTTCCTATTTCAATAAGTAAGGATTCTAACTTTCCATCAACGGACAACTCAGAACCATCAACTAAATACAAAACTACCTGTGCTTGTTCTATTTTTTCGAAAGTTTTTTTTATTCCAATGCTTTCTACATAATCCTGAGTTTCACGAATTCCAGCGGTATCGATGAATCGGAATCCGATTCCACCAATCACTAATTCGTCTTCGATGGTATCGCGCGTTGTTCCTGCAATGTCTGATACAATGGCGCGCTCTTCGTTTAATAATGCGTTTAAAAGTGTCGATTTCCCTACGTTGGGTTCACCAACAATGGCTACTGGAATTCCGTTTTTGATTACGTTTCCTACGGCAAACGAATCGATTAAGCGTTTTAAAACAAATTCGATTCGGTTCAATAATTCGTTAAACTGACTTCTATCGGCAAATTCTACATCTTCTTCAGCAAAGTCTAATTCGAGTTCGATTAAAGAGGCGAAATTTAATAATTCTTCACGAAGTTTAGCTATTTCGTTCGAAAAACCACCACGCATTTGCTGCATCGCAATTTGGTGTGACGCTTCGTTATCTGACGAAATCAAATCGGCAACGGCTTCGGCTTGTGATAAATCCAGTTTTCCGTTCAAGAAAGCACGCAACGTAAATTCGCCCGCATCGGCCATTCTACAGCCATTTCGAAGCAATAATTGAATAATTTGCTGCTGAATGTAAGTAGAACCATGGCAGGAAATTTCAACAGTATTTTCGCCTGTGTAAGAGTTAGATCCTTTAAAAATAGATACTAATACCTGATCCAAGGTTTTAGCGCCATCAACAATATGTCCTAAATGCAGTGTATGTGTTTTTTGCTTAGTTAAATCTTTATTTTTAATTGATTTAAAAACAGTATTGGCAATACGGATGGCTTCTTGACCTGAAATTCGGATGATGGCAATTGCTCCAGCTCCCGAAGGTGTGGCTAGTGCTACTATGGAATCGTTGTTTAGCATTTTCTTAATTATTGGTTGCAAAGGTACTAAATCTAATGAAGTATTGTTTGCGTGCGAATATAAAACCCAAGGCAAACGTACGAGTTTTATTTTTGCCGCGAATTACACTAATTAACTCAAATAGTATTGATTCTAAAATAAATTACACAAATTTTCATCTGCCTTTGACAGGTTTGTGGGATTTTATGACATTCAAATTTGTGTGATTTCGTGTAATTCGTGGCTACTTTTTTTATTTTTGGAACTGATGGGTTTGCCCTAATATAAAACCACAATTTGTTGGGATTCCAGCGTTAAAATTGTATCTTTATTTTGTTCTTTATGTTTAATTCTATAACTCATTTACAATGAAACGCATTTTATTTCCTACCGATTTTTCTGAAGCAGCTACGAATGCTTTTGTACATGCCTTAGAATTTGCTAAAAGTATTAATGGGGAGTTGGTGTTGCTACACGCTTTCGAATTGCCTGTTTACGACAATCACTATTTTCCTGAAAATTACATGATTATTTATGAATCGATAGAATTAGCTGAATTCGAACATTTTAAGAACGAATTACCTAAGCTTCGAGCAATTGCTCAAAAACGAAATTTAGACGATATTAGAATGACGCATCGTTTAATGGATGGAGGTTTGATGTTTGCCGTTGAAAAAGCAATCAAAGAAGACCAAATTGATTATGTAATTATGGGAACCGAAGGAGCAACAGGCTGGATAGATGCTTTATTTGGGACTAATACAACGGCAGTCATTTCGGAAGTGGATATTCCTGTTTTTAGTGTTCCAGTCAATGCTAAATTTAAAAGCATAAAAAACATTGGATTTACAACCCGTTTTAGACCAAAGGACAAAAAAGCATTGATAAAAGTTTTAAAATTAGCTAAAAAGCTAGAGGCAAAAGTAAAATGCCTATATGTTAAAACTGATTCTTCGGATGTTAGTAAGGAAACAATAAAAGAGTGGGAACATGAATTTGCCAATGATGCAGTAGAATTTAATGTGGTTTTTAGCGATGAAGTCAAAGAGAGTATTCTTGATTTTATTTTATACAAAGAGATACATGTTTTGACTATGCTAACTTACAAACGTAGTTTTTTCGAAAACTTATTCCATCATAGTTTGACTAAGGATTGTGCTGCTAGTTTGGATATTCCTATTTTGGCTATTCCTATAAAATAGTTGTTTTTTAACGAAATATTTTCTACTTTTTTGTCAGTCTGGTTTATATTTGTCTTTCATTTGATACATTATGGATATTTATAAATCTAAGGTTACTTTTTTTACTAGCGAATTAAGCAAAATCAACACTAAATACAATTCCATCAGTTTGTTCCGATTGTTGAGCATTTTTTTGTTTTTAACTTCGATCTATTTTTACATTCAAAAATCGGAAGGTTTTTGGGTTCTTTTAGCGGTATTGTTTTTCGCTGCTTTTTTAGTTTTAATGCGAATTCATTCTCGTTTGTCTTTTCAAAGACTCTTAACTAAAGCATTGGTGAAAATCAATGAAGATGAAATTTCGTTTCTAAAAAGAGAAAAAATACCTTTCGAAAATGGTGAGGAATTTCAAGATTTTAACCATTCGTATGCGTACGATTTGGATATTTTTGGAGCACATTCTTTGTTTCAAAACCTAAATAGAACTGCAACTTTTATTGGAAAGAAAACATTAGCGGCATCTTTATTACATAAAGTTTCTAATCAAGAGATACTAGATAATCAGCAATCAATTAAGGAATTAAATCAAAAAATAGATTGGAGACAAGGTTTTTTGGCTTTAGCCAAAGTAAGTCAGGACAATCAAAATAGTTATGAAGCTTTGATGAAATGGAATAAAAATTCCAGTGCCGATTTATCAAAAACATCTATCGTTCTTTCGTATTTTTTTCCAGCTTTGTTTGTAGGAACATTGATTGCTTATTTGATTACGAGCAGCACCGTTTTTTTAAGTGGTTTGTCCTATGTATTTATTATTAATTTAATGTTTCTGGGAAAGTTTATCAAACGCATTCAAAGCGAAATTACAAATGCAGAAAACATCGATAAGATTATTGCCCAATATGGTTTGTTAGTGAAAAAAATTGAAGATGAAAAATTTCATTCTCAAAAGTTAATTGATTTACAACAAAGACTGCAATTCAAATCAGCGAATGCAAGTATTCATTTGAAAAAATTATCAGAGTTGTTTTCAAGAATGGATACGATTGCTAATTTAGTTACAGCCACAGTTTTCAATGGTACTTTTCTCTTTAATTTCCATGTTTTAAAAGCCTTATTGAATTGGAAAAAAGAACATTCAGCAGTTCTTGAAGATTGGTTAATTGTAATTGGCGAATTCGAAAAATTGAATAGTCTGGCTAATTTTTCCTATAATAATCCTGAATTTGCTTATCCAGAATTGAATTCCGATTATAAAATTAATTTTTCAAATCTTGGTCATCCTTTATTGAATCCCGAAACTAGAGTAGGGAATGATAGTGTTTTTTATCCTCAATCGTTTGTGATTTTGACCGGTTCCAATATGTCGGGTAAAAGTACTTTTTTGAGAAGTTTAGGAATCAATATGGTTTTAGCAGGAACAGGTGCTGTGGTTTGTGCGAGTGAGGCTCAGGTACATCCTTTGCCAGTTTTGGTTTCTATGCGATTGTCCGATTCTTTGTCGGATAGTGAATCCTATTTCTTTGCCGAAATCAAGCGTTTAAAACAAATTATGGATGCTTTAGAAGTTCAGCCTGCTTTTGTATTATTGGATGAAATTTTAAGAGGAACCAATTCCGACGATAAACGTAACGGAACGATTGAAGTCCTTAAAAAAGTAATTGCTAAAAAAGCCATTGGTGTTATTGCAACGCACGATATTGAAGTTTGTTTAACTACGAATGAATATCCAGAAATATTGAGTAATAACTGTTTTGAAGTCGAAATAAAAAACGATGATCTTCATTTTGATTATAAACTTCGTAACGGAATTTGTAAAAATAAAAGTGCTACGTTTTTGATGAAGAAAATGGGTGTGATTTAACCGCAAAAAAAAGAAGCTTTCGCAAAGGAAACAAAGTAAAAATCAGTGTAGATTTTTTTTATTTCTCCAATCTGGGTTGCTAAAAAAATTACCGAAAATTAATTCGTGAATTAGTGGCAATTAAAAACAAAAAAAAACCGCTTTTCTAGGAGGAATCGCGGTTTTTTTAAATATAAAAAATGGTTGGTTAATAACGTAATATTCTACAATGATAAGTATTATATTTTAATATCAAAAATAAAACCTATGATTTTTTAAACTTTATTTAACTATTTAACATTACTGGCATAACAAGCATAGTTACTGTTTCGCCATCTTCTAATCCATCAATTGGAGTTAAAATTCCGGCACGATTAGGCAACGACATTTCTAGCATAATCATGTCTGATTGTAAGTTAGTTAGCATCTCCGTTAAGAAACGGGAATTGTACCCTATTTGCATATCATCACCTTGATAATCACAAGTCAATCTTTCTTCGGCTTTGTTTGAATAATCGATATCTTCAGCAGAAACATTCAATTCGGCACCAGCAATTTTTAAACGAATTTGGTGTGTAGTTTTATTCGAAAAGATAGCCACACGACGTACAGAACTCAAAAATTGAGAACGGTCAATCATTAGTTTATTTGGATTTTCTTTTGGAATTACCGCTTCGTAATTTGGATATTTTCCATCTATCAAACGACACATTAATACATAGTTATCAAAAGAAAAAGTAGCATTCGAATCGTTATACTCGATTTTTACTTCAGCATCAGATGTTGACAGAATATTTTTTAAAATTGTCAACGGTTTCTTCGGCATAATAAAATCAGCTACTTGAGAAGCAGTAACATCTGTACGAGCATATTTTACTAATTTATGAGCATCTGTAGCAACAAAAGTCAAACCTTGTGGAGAAAACTGGAAAAACACTCCTGACATTACTGGGCGTAAATCATCGTTTCCAGCAGCAAAAATAGTTTTGCTTATTGCTGTAGCTAGTACATCGGCAGGAACTAACGTTACTGAAGGTTCGTCTAAGTTTACTGATTTCGGGAATTCTTCTCCTGGAGCATAAGCCAAGGCATATTTCCCTGAATTAGAACTAATTTCTATGGTGCTGTTTTCTTCAACAGTAAAAGTTAAGGGTTGTTCTGGGAACGTTTTTAAGATTTCCAAAAGCAATTTAGCAGGAACAGCAACACTACCTACACTAGTAGAATCGATAGCTAAAGTAGCAGACATTGTAGTCTCTAAATCAGACGAAGAAACGGTTAGCTCATTATGGTCTAATTCAAATAAGAAATTGTCCAAAATAGGCAACGTATTGCTACTATTGATAACGCTTCCTAAAACTTGTAATTGCTTTAATAAGTATGAACTCGATACTATAAATTTCATATGAAGATTATATTTGTTTTTTATTGGAATAGGGTATCTTTTTATAGAATTGGTAAAGGATACACTTTTACAAATATATCGTAAACAAATCTAGTATTGAAAATTTTTTATTAACATCTATTTGCTGTATTTACGCTTTCTTAAAAAGCCAAATACAACTCCAAAAATTGCTAAAATTAGAATTGGAAGCCCGATAGTTATGACTTGCGTCCGGGTATAATTTTCATATACTTTTTCTTTATCTAATAATGGCAAATCCAAATCCTTTGATCGAATGTTAATAAGTCCCGTATCGTCCAGCAAGTAATTGACGCAGTTGAGCAGGAAATCTTTATTATCATATAAATTTCCAGAGCGTTGATCAAAGCCTAATTCAACCGGTTCGTAATTTTTATCCAATTGATTTTTGATAATATCGCCATCTGAAATCACAATCATTTTGCTGGCTTTTCCTGTGGCTTCAAAATTATTTTGTTCGAAAGCCAAAACCCGGTTTTGAAATACCGAATTGAAATTGCCTTCTAATAAAACCGCCATTGGAATATTTCCAGTATTAATGTAATGATTGGGACTGGTTTCTTCGGCCACAATATTCAAATTGATTTCAGTAGGCGTTCCTACTTTTTTAGAATATTGAGATGATTTTAGCAGAACGGTTTTCTTAATTCCGTTTTTCAAGGTGTCAATGGGATTAGCGAAATCAAATTTGATTCCGCCTAGGTTTTTTACAATAGGATGTTGGCTTTCAGGATACACCAAAGGCGCAAATTTCCAGTTGAAATTCTGGTATTGTGTCGCACTTCCTTGTTCGCCAGTAGCTAGTTTTATAGGACTTCCTTGTTCGTCTTTTACTATATCAGGATTGATTCTAATTCCGTATTTAAAAAACATATCGTTTAGATTCAAATCTCTTGGAAAAGCAAGAGTAGCTCCAGCATCGTTGTACAAACTATCCATTTCTACCGTTACCTGATCGACTAACCAAATTGTTTTTCCACCGTTGATGATAAATTGGTCTAAGACTTGTTTTTCGGCATCAGAAAAGGCTTCGGTAGGTTTGGCAATAATAGCCAAATCGTATTTTTTTAAAGCTTCTAAACTGTTAACAGGACTTTTAGCAACAGAATCTAAGGTAAAAGGACCAATGTGGTAACTTTCCTTTATTTGCAAAAGAAACTTAGCAATAAAAACATCGTGGATTTCGCCATTTCCTTTAATTACGGCAATCTTTTTTTGTTTCTCTTTGGTGATTTTATTCAACGCATCGGCAATAGAATATTCTAAATGCTGTACCGATCCAATTACTTTTTCGGTAGTAGAAGCGCCCATGATGTTTTTCAACAGCGGAATATTCACTTCTTTGTTTTGATACACTGCAATTGCCCATGGAAAAACCATAGCTTGCGATTGTTTTCCTTTGTCGTCCACCGTTATGTTTACAGGTGTTAACCCTTTCATGTACAACGTTTTTATGTTGTCCATGCTGGCATCTTTGTTTTCTAAAGGATTGACAAATTCGAAGTTAATATTCGAATTATACGCTTGAAATTCTTCGACTAATTCTCGGGTTTCCTGTTGTAATCTTTTGAATTCAGCAGGTAAATCGCCTTCCATATAAATTTTTATCGAAAGCGGTTCTTTGACCTGCTTGATAATATTTAACGAAGTTTCAGATAAGGTATAACGATGATCCTTGGTTAAATCAAATCGATGAAAGAATGAATTTCCAATTAGGTTTAGTATTAACAGAATTGCAATGGTAATCCATACTGATTGTAGGTTTCTTTTTTTAGCAGCTATCATTACAGTTTAAAAGATTTAAGTTGGTAAACAGTAAACGAAAGAAAAGCCACCACAACACTGACAAAGTAAATAATGTCACGAGTGTCAATTACGCCGCGGCTCATGCTTTTAAAATGATTTTGCATTCCTAAAACCGAAATAAATGATGAAAAAGAAGGAATGATACTTGCAAAACCTTCGAATCCAAAATAGAAAAAGAAACACAAAAAAACAGCCAGAATAAACGCTACAATTTGGTTATCCGAAAGGGTAGAAGTAAAAATTCCGATAGCAGTGTAGGCACCAATTAAGAATAAAAGTCCAAAATAAGAACCAATAGTACTTCCCATATCGATATTGCCTTCGGGCATTCCTAAATTCGAAATTACTTCAACATAAATAAATGTTGGAACAATAGCGATGATGATTAACAACATGGCTCCAAGAAATTTTCCGTTTGCTATTTGCCAAATAGACAATGGTTTAGTTAGTAGTAATTCAAGCGTTCCTTGTTTTCTTTCATCAGAGAAAGAACGCATCGTTACTGCTGGAATTAAGAAAATTAAAATCCAGGGAGCAAGAGTAAAAAACGGAGTCATATCGGCAAAACCCGAATTTAGGATGTTGTAATCGCCTTCAAAAACCCACAGAAATAATCCGTTGATGATTAGAAAAATGGCGATAACTAAATAACCTATGGGCGAACCAAAAAAGGATTTAATTTCACGTAATAATAAGGCTTTCATTCTTTTTTTAGTTATGAGTTGTGGGTTATGAGTTATGTGTTATTCTGTTTAGATATTCATCAAATCAGCAATCTAAAATCATAATTTTTAATTCTTAAATTCGATAGTAACGGCATCGCGATAATTGAGACCTAATAAACTGCTTGCTGAACCAATTTTGGACGGATTGCTTCTAAAAATGGCAATTTCGAGATAACCTGCTTCATTGAAAATAGCCAGTTTTTCACCTTCGTAATTCTTAATTGGGTATTTGTCTGAAATAGCAATTGCGGAATAATTAGGTAATATGGTTTTGATATTTTTGGTCTTCATCTGGATTTCATACGGTCGTCCTTTAGCCACTTCCAAAAATTGTTTTTTGGTAATATTGGTCACCACATTCCCAAAATGATCAATGTAAATCACATGACCTTTTAAGCTGTTGTTATCATTTGCGGTTACGGCTTTCATTTCTGTCACTTCCTTAACCGAGTTGATTTCCCGACCAATTACGTTGAGCAAACCACCTTTGGCAATATGACAAGCTACCGTCACAAAAACATCCAATCCGGAAGCATCACTAGGCAGACGGTCGTGAATATTGATGGCTACAATTTTTTGCGGAACTATTTTTTGCGAAAGCATACTTAAAATACCATTATCGGCAGCAATAAAATAGGAATCGTTCCACTGCATCACTATATGTAGATTTTCTTTGTTTAATTCCATATCAACCCCAATGAGGTGAACGGTTCCTTTAGGAAAACTAGCATAAGCAGCACTAATGATGTAGCTGGCTTCTACGGTGTTAAAAGGATCTATATCATGCGAAATATCAATAATTTGGGCTTCTGAGTATTCAGATAAAATTTTCCCTTTCAAAGCACCTACAAAGTGATCTTTCAAGCCGTAATCGGTAGTAAGGGTAATTATTGACATATTTTTGTTTATAACTATTGGTGAAATCTAAACTTAATTTTTATTAAATTTGAGAAATGCAAAGCTAATAATAGTAAATTCAAAAAAGCAAAAAAGAAAAAACAAATTCTAAATAGTAACCAAATAATACCTAGGTGTACCCACACTATGGACTAGATTTCTAATAGATTTAGTAATACTAAAAAACGATACCCTTTGAACGAAAGAATCATCGAGCTCATAGACATCGCTCCAAAAGAGTTTTGGGGCGCTCAAGACACTCATCTTGAAACCATTAAAAAGTACTATCCAAAATTAAAAATAGTTGCCAGAGGGACAACTTTAAAAGCATTTGGAGAAAAAGACATACTGGACGAGTTCGAAAGGCGTTTTCAAAGATTAATGCTTCATTTTACCCGCTACAACAATATTGATGACAATGTAATTGAGCGTGTGATTCTAGGAGATGCTCAAGATGAAAAAAGAATGAGTCCAAATGACAAAATTTTAGTCCATGGAGTAGGAGGTAAGATCATTAAAGCAATGACTCCTAATCAGCAATTATTAGTGGATACAATTAATAAAAACGACATGGTTTTTGCGGTTGGACCAGCTGGAACGGGTAAAACCTATACGGGAGTGGCCATGGCGGTAAAAGCATTGAAAGAAAAGCAGGTAAAACGTATTATTTTGACACGTCCGGCGGTAGAAGCAGGAGAAAATTTAGGTTTTCTTCCAGGAGACATGAAAGAAAAATTAGATCCTTACATGCAACCGCTTTATGATGCTTTGCGCGATATGTTGCCTAATGAAAAATTAGAAGATTATATTACCAAAGGAATTATCCAAATTGCACCATTGGCCTTCATGCGTGGACGAACCTTAGATCATGCTTTTGTAATTCTGGACGAAGCTCAAAACACGACCCATTCCCAAATGAAAATGTTTCTAACCCGTATGGGAAAAAACGCAAAATTCATGGTAACTGGAGATCCAGGACAGGTAGATTTGCCTCGAAGAACCATTTCGGGACTTAAAGAAGCGTTGTTGGTTTTGAAAGACATTGAAGGAATTGGAATCATTTATCTTGACGACAAAGACATTGTAAGACACCGATTAGTTAAAAAAGTAATTGACGCCTATAAATACACTGAAAACCAGGATTAAGCCGTATCAATTGCAATAACAATATCAAAACCAATTTGCAATAACAAAAAATATCAATTACAAAAGGACTACGGCTCTACTTTTAGACCGTAGTTTTTTTATGAAAAGCACCAAATATTGAAAAACGTAATTATAACAGGGGCATCAGGAGGTATAGGAAAAGAATTAGTACTATATTTTGCAGCAAACAACTGGAATGTTATTGCTACAATGCTTTGTTTAGAACATGGAAAAGAGTTGGAAAAAGTAAAAAATGTGTATCGTTATGTATTAGATGTAACTTCTACAGAAAGTATTGCAGCAGCAAGAGAACAAATTTTAGCCGATTTTAAAACCATCGATGTGGTTATTAATAATGCCGGAATAGGGTATAGGAGTTTTGTTGAATTTTCAGAAGATCAAGAAATTAACAATATAGTGAATGTCAACTGGCTAGGAGTAGTAAAGGTTTGTCGTGCTTTTACACCTGTGTTTAGAACACAAAACAAAGGACATTTTATTAATATTTCTTCTATTGCGGGCTTAGTCAATTTGCCGTTAGGCAGTTTTTATCATTCTACAAAACATGCGGTGGAGAGTTTCTCTGAATGTATGGCGTATGAATTAATGAATTTTAATATTAGCGTTTCTACGGTGCAATTTGGAAATACACCTTCTAATTTTCAAAAAAATGTAACCAAATGCAATGCAACACCTTTAAAATGTTACAACGAATTAATGAATAAAATAAGTAGTATAGTCGAAGGAAAAACCCAAAAAAATAAAGACCTAAACGAAGCTATAGTTACTAAAGTTTTAAAGGTTGCCGAAAATCCACCCAAAAATTTCAAACGCATTACGATTGGTTATGATGCTAATGCACTTAATGTTCTACATAATTTTCTAGGGTATCGATTGTTTGGAAGAATTATAAGGTATTCGATTTTTAGATAATTTAAAAGCTGTTAGTATAAATTAAAAGTAGCGTCACAATTTCAAAAGCGAAATTAATTATAAAATAAGAAAAGCCACTTTAAAAAACTAAAGTGGCTATCTATAAAAATTTATCAAACCCTAAAATGACAAATTCTATTTTTTATATTATGTATTAATCTATTTCTATTGCTACATTATCCATAAAAATTGCTGGCTCTCTTTCATTATGCCAATAATCAGCAAGGATACTCAATACAACATCTTTTAAACCATTAAATGAACTTTCTACTTCATGTTCATCGTCTTTTATAACTTCAATTAACAAATCATTTACTTTTTTAATTTTGTCTAAATTTGTCATAATGCAAAGTTTTTTTTGAAATTATTGTTCTTTTTAATTCGAGAATAAAAGTATAGAAATTGAACTTTTATGACAATACCCACTTTTAGTGATTTTTTAATAACTTTTTTATTAAAAAACAAGATTTATCTTATATATAGGTATTAAACACATAAATAGTCACTACTAATTTCTTTAATATTGTATTTAAATTTTACACAAAGCCCTAACGGCATTACTAAAAAAATAGCAAGCAATTAAATGAATTATAGTAGCAGTAAATCGGTATTTCAATTTTAAATAGCTTTAATGAGATGAGATATTTTCCGTGCCATTGCCAATCCTAAAAGAAGAGCCATTATAAACGAATATTTAAACGTAATAATAAAATGATTGTAATCAAAAAAGCAAGTCTAAGAATTGTAATTGTACTTTTGAGCCAAATTAGTTTTGCCCAAATCAATTTAAAAATTGAAAAGGATAAAAGTCATTTTACCGAAGGTAAAGACAGTATTTTAAGC
Source organism: Flavobacterium zubiriense (assembly GCF_041729725.1). Lineage (NCBI taxonomy): Bacteria > Pseudomonadati > Bacteroidota > Flavobacteriia > Flavobacteriales > Flavobacteriaceae > Flavobacterium > Flavobacterium zubiriense. The sequence goes on from NZ_JBCFQL010000009.1 coordinate 94,501, forward strand.
TATCAAGCTTCGGAGAAATCAATTGATGGAAAATACATTCGTTCGAATTATATTCATCCTTTATATACTTTAGACGGCACAGTTTTAACCGAAGATTTTCCTGTAGATCATTTCCATCATCGCGGAATTTTTTGGGCTTGGCATCAATTGTATATTGGCGACAAAAGAATTGGTGACGGATGGGAAATAGAAAATTTCAAATGGGAAGTCACATCTGTAAAGGAAAAAAAACAAAAAGATGCCAGCAAAGCAATACAAACTACTGTTCTTTGGAAATCGCCTTTATGGAAATCCAAAAACGGAAAAGAGAAAGCATTTGTAAAAGAAAGAACAACTATCAAAGTCTATCCAAAACAACCGCATTATCGACTCATTGATATTGAAATTGCATTATTAGCACTCAAACCCAATATGAAAATTGGTGGCTCAGAGGATGAAAAAGGCTATGGCGGTTTTTCTCCTCGAATTCACCTGAGCGATGATATTGTATTTACGGATCCCACTGGAAAAATTACGCCAACTAACCTCCCGATTCCCGCCAGCGAATGGATGGATATTTCGGGTTCTTTAGGGAAAAATGGAAATAAAGTCGGACTTACTATAATATGTAGCCCTAAAAACCCAGGAGCTAAAAATCCCTGGATTTTACGCGCTAAAAAAAGCATGCAAAATGCAGTCTATCCGTTTCCAGGAGCAAAAGTAGTTCCGTTATCCAATAAAAAACCAACGGTGTTACGATATCGATTAATTATTCATAATGGCAATGCCAACAGCATTCCAATTGATGAAATTTATCAAGATTATGCTAAAAAATGATTGTATGTTATTAGTGCAAAAAAAATACCCACAGATTAAAATATTTTCACAGACTTCTTTAGCATCACTTATAAAATCTGTGGGAATCTATGAAACCTGTCTGCCGACAGGCAGGTCTGTGGCAAAAAAAAATATAAAAGAGCCATTGCAAATTATGTTTTTGCGATGGCTCTTTTATATAAGACATATTAAGAAACATCATAACCATTGACGCTATGGGAACACAAACCGATATAGTTGAGAAAATTATTAAAAAGGAAGCAGATTATATTTTAGCAGTCAAGGAGAATCAGAAACAACTTTTAGAAGAAATAAAAGATGAGTTTAAGTTTGCTAAAGAAATAGAAATAGACACCAATATTGACATCGGTCACGGAAGAATAGAAACTAGAAAATGTAGTGTGATCTCTAACTTTTTATTCATAGAAAACAAAGATGAAAAATGGAATAAATTAAGTCAAATTGTTAAAATAGAAAGCATTAGAGAATTTAAAAACAGCGATAAGCCTTTAGAAAAATCAACTCGATACTATATTTCTAGTTTAGAAAATAATGCTAATCAATATCAAAAAAATATTCGTTCACATTGGGGAATTGAAAACAAATTACACTGGATATTAGATGTTGGTTTTTCTGAAGACTCATCAAGAAAGAGAAACAATAACGCAGCACAAAATTATTCCGTATTATTAAAAATAGCACTAAATCTACTAAAAAATGAAAAAACAGAGAAACAAGGAATTGCGGGTAAAAGACTTAAAGCAGGTTGGAATGAAAACTACTTATTGAAAGTTTTAAATATTAAAGTATGAGTTTGCTCTGTTAAAATTTCGTTTATTTTTTGAAAATTGAAGAATTAAAACTAAGTTTACGCAATCGTTTGCATAAAGTTTCTAAAAGGTGTTTTAAGATCAAAAATTGAAGTATCTTGAAGTATTGATAATGAATTTTTTTGTAATCGAACCAATCAAACTAACCAACATAAATCAATCAAAAAAATGAAAAAAATCTCAAGCTATCTGTTTTTAGTGCTACTGATTTTGAACAGTTGTTCTCAGGACGAAGACACACAACTAGTAAGAAACACAACAAATCCGACAACACCAACAACTGCAAATTCTTTAAAGGAAGCTTATAAGCAGTATTTTTTATTGGGAACGGCTTTAAATAGGGGGCAAATACAAGAAACTAGTGCTAAGGCAACTACTCTTATTGCTAGAGAATTTAATGCGTTAACAGCCGAAAATGATATGAAATCGGCTTACATGCAACCCGTAAAAAACAGTTTTAATTTTACGGAATCGGATAAAATTATGGCTTTTGCTCAAAAACATAATATGTATGTTGTGGGTCACACTTTAATTTGGCACAGTCAGTTACCAAATTGGCTTTCGGCAATAACAGATGCTGTTGAAATGAATAAAGCAATAGAAAATCATGTTACAACTATTGTCAAAAAGTATAAAGGAAAAATTGGTTCATGGGATGTGGTAAATGAAGCAGTAGAAGACAATGGATCATTGAGAAAGTCTGTTTTTTTTAACGTTTTAGGAGAAGATTATATTGCTAAATCTTTCCAATTAGCAGCAGAAGCCGACCCTAGTGCTGAATTGTATTATAATGATTACAGTATGACAAACCCAACCAAAAGAGCAGGTGTCATCAGAATGGTTAAAAAAATTCAAGAACAAAATATCAAAATCGATGGAATTGGGATGCAAGGACATTGGCATATTGATAGCCCATCAATTGCAGACATCGAAAGTAGTATTATTGCTTACGCTAATTTAGGTGTTAAAGTTGCTATTACAGAACTAGATGTTTCTGTGCTACCTAGTCCATGGGGTCAACAAGGAGCTGATATTAATCAGAATTTTGAAAACAATCCTACGATGAATCCTTACCCCAACGTTTTACCAGATGCTATGCAAATTAAGTTAGCACAACGTTATTATAATATTTTCAAGCTTTTCTTAAAACATAAAGATAAAATTAGTCGCGTAACTTTTTGGGGTGTAAATGATGCTCAATCCTGGTTGAATAATTTTCCAATTCAAGGTAGAACAGATTACCCTTTATTATTTGACCGTGATTTTGAACCTAAAAAAGCCTATCAAGCCGTTATAGATGTTGCAAAAGAAAAATAATTTCGCCCTAAACCTAATTAAAAATCATATAGACCTCACTTTTTAGTGGGGTTTATTTTTTTTTAAGATTGAAGATTCAAGTTTAAAATCAAATAAATTGATTTTACAGAATTTGTTTCATTCTAATTTCTATCAAATTTAATTTTTAAAAAATATATCTTTGCGCCTTAGTGCCTTTATGGCAAACAGTCAAAACATGAAAATAATAGCAGTCATTCCCGCCCGTTACGCCTCAACAAGATTTCACGCCAAATTAATGCAGGATCTTGAAGGGAAAACAGTCATTTTAAGAACGTATGAAGCCGCAGTAAACACCCATTTGTTTGATGATGTTTTTGTGGTTACAGATTCCAATTTAATTTTTGACGAAATTATTGCTCATGGAGGAAAAGCCATTATGAGTATTAAAGAACATGAATCGGGGAGTGATCGAATTGCTGAAGCGGTAGAAAATCTGGATGTAGATATTGTAATCAATGTTCAGGGTGATGAACCTTTTATTAATGCCGAACCTTTAAAAGAGGTAATTGAAGTTTTCAAAAATGATTTGGATAAAAAAGTAGATTTGGCTTCGTTGATGTATGAAATCAAAGATCAGGAAGAAATCAACAATCCTAATAATGTGAAAGTGGTGGTGAACCAAAACAACTTTGCATTGTATTTTTCGCGTTCGGTAATTCCGTATCCAAGAGAACAAAATGTAGGTGTGCGATATATGAAGCATATTGGAGTATATGCTTTTAGAAAACAAGCCTTATTGGATTTTTATCATTTACCAATGAAATCTTTGGAAGCTTCTGAAAAATTGGAACAACTGCGTTACTTGGAATTTGGCAAGAAAATCAAAATGGTTGAAACAACTCATGCCGGAATTGGTATTGATACTAAAGAGGATTTAGAAAAAGCCAGAAAAATAGTTTAGATATTGAGTTAGCTTTTTTTGCCAAGAATTCACGAATTGAAAATAAATTTGTGACCCGAGCCATAGCTAATAGGTGAAGCAATTCGTGGCTTTATTTTATGCAGCTGCACTTTTTACTATTTTTGCTTAATTCAGTTTCAAACTAATTTTTCGATAACAATTAATTCGTTGTGATTTTCGACTCTTGGAATCGACTTTATAGTAAAATTTTCTTTTTTAAATTCGTTAATCAATTTCTTATTGCGAAGATTTTCAGATTTGTCTAAAAGCATTGTATTAAAAAGTATAAAACCTTTACTATTCAGTAGAAAACAAATTCGATCAATAAAAAAGGATTCGAAAAGAAAATTAGGCATTTTAGTATCCTGAAAAATATCAACCACAATCAAATCGTATTTTTTAGTAGTTTTCAAAACAAATTCAAAAGCATCATCAATTATAATTTGAAGTTGTGGAATTTCATTTAATTTAAAATACTGATTGGCCATTTTAATAATTTCCGAATCAATTTCAACTCCTGTTATTTTTCCTTTAAACGGAATGTCGTTAACCAAAGTTTTGATAACACTTCCGCCGGCAACGCCAAGGATCAAAATATGATCCATTTTTTTTATTTTGGCAAACCCAATATTTTTCAAGCCTAATTTTAAAATGCGTTGCAAACTACCATAAGAATAATTGGTGTTTAATGAATCCATCACTAAATTGCCATTCGCCCAAGTAATTTCTAAAGATTTGCTTACAGCCGATGTTTGGCTATGGATTTTTATAGGAAAGAAATAGCTGAGTAATCGTTTTAACATAAATAAGCGTTTACTCAAAAATAGTTTTTATATTTTAAAATTATACAATTTGATAATAAAAAAAAAGAAGCGAAAAAAGGTTTAATTTGTTGCTAAATATACTAACTAATAAAAGTATAATGTTCTGAATAAAAATGTGTAATATAGCATCATTTAAATAATTACTATAATGAATTAAAGTTAAGTTTTATTTGTTTCAGTTACCCTAAATGTAGAACAAAAAGCATTTAGGGCTATTTTTTTTGATTTGGATTAAAGGTTTTAAAAGTACCGTCTTTATAGAAAAAAACTATTTTTTCAATGTTGTCGTCAAAAATTATATTTTGTTTTTCCACTCTGTTTGTTCTATCAATATTCTTTTGTTCATCAGCAATATCCTCTGAAAACAAATCTTTATTCACTATAGGTTTAGGCGTTGAAATGTCATGGATAGGGCTAAAGTTGGCTGTGGGTTCTAATTCAGTTGGTTTTGAGCTGTTTTTAGGAAAACTTCCTTTACCGTTTAAAATCCAATACAAATCAACTTCTGGATATACGTCCAGAATTTTAAGGATAAAATCCAAACTGGGTTTGTTTCTTCCTGAAAGGAGATGAGACAAACTAGAGCGTTGCACACCAATTTTATCTGCGAATGCAGAAGCATTCACACCATAATAATCCAATATAATTTCGAGTCTTTTAATAAAATCGTCAGTGTTTACCATTGTGAACTATGATTAAAAATAAAGTATTTACAAATGTAATCAAAAACAGTTGATACAGCAAATTTACAGTTGTAATTAGCTAATAATTTGCTTTTAAATTTAACATTTAAGTTTAGTTAAACTGTTATAATACACTGAAATTAAATATTTTACATATCTATTTAAACAAGAGTAACATTTGTCAACTGATAGTATTATGGCTGGATTAAATAGCTAATAAATGTTGTTTACAGAATTAAAAAAAATGTGCTTTTTGTAGTTTACAAATGTAAAAATAAAGATGTTTACTTTTGTAAATCAAATATATTGAATTATGAATTTAGAGCAGTTGTTTCTTGATAACAAGGAAAAAACGATTGAAGGCAGGTATTTGACATTAGAGTCTATTGAGCCTATTTTGAAAAGAATTAATACAAATAAGCAACTTTCGGTTGTTGGAGAATCAGTCCAAGGAAGACCAATTTACAAGTATGTTATTGGTACTGGGAAAACTAAAATTTATCTTTGGTCACAAATGCATGGTAATGAAAGTACCACTACAAAAGCATTATTTGACTTTTTGAATGTATTGCATAACGGTTCTGATTTAGCAAAGGATTTGCTGGCGAATTTTACTTTTTGTTGTTTACCAATGTTGAATCCTGATGGTGCAACTTTATACACGCGTTCTAATGCAAATGAAATAGATTTAAATAGAGATTCTCAAAATCTTACCCAGCCTGAAAGTAAGGTATTAAGAGCGGTTTTTGAGGGATTTAAACCTGATTTTTGCTATAATTTGCACGACCAACGTACTATTTTTGGTGTTGCAGATACAGGTAAACCAGCAACTGTATCGTTTTTAGCGCCTTCGTATAATGAAGAAAGAGAAATAAACGATTCCAGGCAAAAAGCAATTAACTTGATTGCGGGAATGAATGCGGTTTTACAAGAGTTTATTCCTGGGCATATAGGACGATTTGATGATTCATTTAATATTAATTGTATTGGAGATACTTTTCAATATTTAGGGGTGCCAACTATTTTGTTTGAAGCGGGACATTATCCTAGAGACTATGAAAGAGAAATTACCCGAAAATATATTTTCATAGCTTTGGTTTCAAGTTTTAAGATGCTTAACGAAAACGTTATAGAAATTAATAGAACCGATGATTATTTGAATATTCCTCAAAATAAAGTCGTTTTTTATGATTTTATATACAAAAACATTAAAATAAATTATGACGGTAATGAAAAAATAACGAATTTTGCTGCACAGTATAAGGAAGAGTTGGTTAATGGAAACATTAATTTTAATGCTTATATTGCTAAGGTTGATGATTTAGAAGTTTTCTTTGGTCACGAAGTATTTGACGCTCAGGGGGCTATGTACGAAGATCAAGATGAAAATTTCCCGAAATTAGATCAAAAAGCAAATTTTTGTTTGAATAAAAAACTTAATTTTGTTAACGGATTGATAAAAAAATAATTTTTTGTACGACTTTATCATTTTTATGTATATTTTTATGCTTTAAAATGATAATTAATAATATAATTAGATAAAATATGAGTAAGTTCCGTTTAGATGAAGTAGATCATCAGATATTAGACATGTTGATAGACAATACGAGAGTTCCGTTTACGGATATTGCTAAAAAATTATTAATTTCAGCTGGAACAGTGCATGTTAGAGTTAAGAAAATGGAAGATGCTGGAATTATAATGGGATCTTCACTGGTTCTTGATTATGATAAATTAGGCTATTCGTTTATAGCTTATGTGGGTGTCTTTTTGAATAACACTTCTCAAACTAAGTTTGTTTTACAACGCATTAACGAAATTCCATTCGTTACTGTTGCTTCTGTAACAACAGGAAAATTTAATATTTTCTGTAAAATTAGAGCAAAAGATACTAAACACGCGAAGGATGTAATCTTTATGATTGATGATATTGATGGTGTTTACAGAACTGAAACTATGATTTCTCTTGAGGAAAGTATCAACGATAAAAAGCGTTTGATGCATACTATCTTCAAAAATATGTAATTGACTTGAATGGTTTATAAAAATAGTACCTCAAGTTGACTCTTGGGGTTATTTTTTTTCAAAAACAACAATACAACATAATTAACTAAATAAATTCAACATAATTTATGTACACGCTCCCAAAAATAGAACGTTTTAATCAAAATGTTCTCTCTAAATATAATATTTATAATAGCGTTTTCATCACTTTGCCTTTTGATTCTATAGATAATACAGGTGCTTTATTGCCTTTATTTACAGATGTTTGTGAGACAGGTTTTAAAAAGATGGAAACACCCAAGGAAATTTTCGATTTTTTCTCAAATAAATACTTACACACTGATGTAGAAGCTGATAAAATCGACTTAATGTTTCGTTTTATTCAGTATATCGAACGTCAAATTGTATTATTTGATGCTGTAGAAGATGCGGCTTTTCCTATTGTAAATAATATGGAAGGACGTGGTTCTTTAAGAGACATTAAAGAAAAATCGGATGCTAGAGGTAAAAACGAGGAGTTAGTTGAATTTTTAGAGAATTTTAATGTAAGACCAGTTTTAACAGCGCATCCTACACAGTTTTATCCTGGTGCAGTTTTAGGTATTATTAATGACTTAACCCAAGCAATCCGCGATAATAATTTACTTCAAATTAAGCAACTTTTAGCACAATTAGGAAAAACTCCATTTATAAAAAATGAAAAGCCAAATCCTTTTGATGAGGCGGTAAGTTTAATTTGGTACTTAGAAAATGTGTTTTATAACACCGCTGGTGATATGATGCATTACTTAGAAACAAATATTTCTGATGGTAATATTAAAAACCCTATTATTCAACTTGGTTTTTGGCCAGGAGGAGATAGAGATGGTAATCCATTTGTGACTACAGATATTACTTTAAAAGTAGCCGATCGATTGAGAACTTCTATTTTAAAATGTTATTATTTTGAAATGAGAAATTTAAAAAGAAAGCTAACTTTTTCTGGTGTCGATGTTTTAGTTGCCGAATTAGAAAATAAATTATACCGTTCAGTTTTTTATTCCAGAGGCGAAATTTACATCACCTTAGAGGAATTTAAATCGCAGTTAAATAAAATTAAAACCATTATTGTTGAGCAACATCAATCCTTATATGTTGATGAATTAGAAGCTTTACTTATTAAAATAAACTTGTTTGGATTCCATTTTGCTACCTTAGATATTCGTCAAAATAGTAAAATTCACGATGCTGTATTTAAGGATATTTTTGATTATTATCTTACAAACGGTAAAGATATTTTTCCTAAAAACTACTATGAGCTTTCTGAGGCCGAGAAATGTGAGGCTTTAACACAAGCTAAAGGAAACCTTCTTTCTTCTGATTTTGAAAATGAAATGACTAAATCAACCATTGAGTCTATTCAAGCCATTAAACAAATTCAAGAAAGCAACGGTGAGTTAGGAGCAAATCGTTACATTATTAGTAATAACGAAAATGCTGTGAATGTTTTGGAAACTTTTGCTATGATTCGTTTGACTGATTGGGAACATCCTTCAGTTGATATTGTGCCTTTGTTCGAATCTGTAGATGATTTGCAAAATGCACATAATGTAATGGAACAATTGTATACAAACCCTGTTTATGCTGAACATTTAGCAAATAGAGGAATGAAGCAAACTATTATGCTTGGATTCTCAGATGGTACCAAAGACGGTGGTTATTTAATGGCTAACTGGAGTATTTATCAAGCTAAAGAGGCGTTAACTGCCATGTCTAGAAAATATGGTGTTAAAGTAATCTTTTTTGATGGACGTGGTGGGCCACCTGCTCGTGGAGGAGGAAAAACGCATAAATTTTATGCTTCTTTAGGACCAAATATTGAAAATAAAGAAATTCAAGTAACAGTTCAGGGACAAACGATTAGTTCTAATTTTGGAACTTTAGATTCCTGTCGTCATAACTTAGAAAATTTATTAAGTGCAGGAGTAACAAATCATGTGTTTAATAAAGATTTGAATAAATTATCTGATGAAGATAAAGCGGTAATGAACCAATTATCTGATTTAGGTTATAAAAAATATTTGAGTTTTAAGAATCATGATAAGTTCATTCCGTATTTAGAGAAAATGAGTACGTTGAAATATTATGCAAAAACGAATATTGGAAGTCGCCCTTCTAAAAGAAGTAAATCTGAAAAATTAGATTTTAAAGATCTAAGAGCTATTCCATTTGTGGGTTCTTGGAGTCAATTAAAACAAAATGTTCCGGGTTTTTATGGTGTAGGAACGGCTTTAAAATATTTTGAAGAGACTAATCAATGGGATAAAGTTCAAGACTTATACAATAGTTCTATGTTCTTTAAAACTTTGTTAGAGAATAGTATGATGTCATTGGCAAAATCATTCTTTCCATTAACAGCATACATGAAAAATGATCCTGAATTTGGAGAGTTTTGGCAAAATATCTACGATGAATTTTTGGAAACCAAAAGATTATTGTTAAAAATTGCTGGTCATCAACAATTGATGGAAAATTATCCTGATGGAATGGCTTCAATTCAAATTAGAGAGCGTATTGTATTGCCATTATTGACTATTCAACAATATGCTTTGTTGCGAATTAACGAATTGAACAAAGAAAGTGTTCCAGATGATAAATTAATTAAAGTGTACGAGAAAATCGTAATGCGTTCATTATTTGGAAACACAAATGCAAGTAGAAATTCAGCTTAATATTCAATTATGAAGCAAACTGATATTCCAGAAAACGAATATTCCTTATTTAATGCTACTTACATAAAAGCTGCAGGAGATGGAGATTTATATGAAGACTTAGAAATAAGTCTTCATGATTTTATTCGTTTTGTTCAGGATATTCCAATGGATAAATTTGATTACCGTTATGCCGAAGGCAAATGGACGATCAAAGAAATTATTCAGCATATTATTGATACCGAACGTATTTTTAGTTATCGTGCTTTGCGAATTTCAAGAAATGACAAAACACCATTACCTGGATTTGAAGAAAATGATTACGCATTAAATACCAATGCGAATGACAGACATTTACAAAGTTTATTAACCGAGTTGTCCATTGTTCGTCAAAGTACTTTGGCACTTTTTAAGAGTTTTTCAGAAGAACAATTAAGAAGAATTGGAATTGCTTCTAATCATGAAATTTCAGTGCGAGCAATAGGCTTTATTATCATTGGGCATCAAAAACACCATCAAAAAGTTTTTCAGGAAAGATACCTATAGATTATTCAAAACAAGTTGACCAAATTTCCAACTTGTTTTCAAAAGACATCGTATTTGCGGGACTTGTAGAAGGCATTACATAATAAGTAATGCCTTTTATTTGCCCGAAATTTTTAATAAAATAGCGGTGACTTTCTTTTCCGTTAAAGATGATTTTTTTGATATTTGGATATTGTTTAAATAAGTTTTCGAAATCATTTGGTTTATGATTCTTGATGTGAATATCTAAACTTCCTTTGCGTTCACAATTTTCCAGAACATCCCAGATTCCAATTTTATTGGTTTGTAATAGTTTTATTTTTTCTTCGAAAACGGTAGCAACAGCTAATTCGTTAAATAATGTATAGATTATTTTCCAGAAATGATTGCGAGGATGTGCATAATATTCTTGTTTTTCTAATGAAGCAATTCCGGGCATGGTTCCAAGAATTAGAATTTCGGTTTCAGAGTTTACAAAAGGAGGAAAGGAATAAATCATAATTAGTTATTGTTTTCTTCTTTCTCAAGAATTGCTAAAGCTAGTCTAATTTTTCCATAATCTATTTTTTCTTCAAAATAATCAAAATAAGGTTTTAAAGCAGCAGGTTTTTCTAGTTTTACACGAGCTGCTGCTATTAAATTCACTTCTTCTTCTGAAATAAATTGATGTAAATCAATTGCTGCTCCGTCTAAATATAGTTTTGCCAAATGTGACATAATAGTACTAAGACCTAATTTTCGTTTAGCAGCAATTTCTTCAGTTGAAAAACCATCTTGGTATAACGCTAAAGTTTCTTTGTAAGTACTAGATTCTTTTTTATCCCGAAGCTTCGGGATTATTTTTTTGTCTTTATGAAAAGCAATTATGGTTTTGATAAACGCATTGCCGTATTTATCTAACTTGGCCTTTCCAACACCATCAATTGTAATAAGTTCATCTTCACTCATCGGACGATTGATTTCCATTTGGCGTAAAGCTGCATCGCTAAAAATCACATAAGCAGGAACATCTTCTTCTTTAGCTAGTTCATAACGCAATTTGCGTAAACTTTCAAACAAAGAATTGGCTACTACTTTTGTTTTAGTTTCCTTGGCTTCCGTTTTACTAATATTTACTTTTTGTACGGTGTTGAGTTGTACTTTCTCTTTTTCGAAAAGTACTTTTCTTGCCAAAGGAGTTAGTTTGATTTTATTTTGCTGGTGGAAAGCAATTTCGCAATAACCTAAATTAATCAATTGAATCAGGTATTGGTTCCAGTCGTGCCAAGAGGTTTCAATGCCTACACCGTAAGTTTTTAAATTTTGATATTCTTTTTCGTAAATGTATGCGTTTTTAGAACCTCTTAAAAAATCGACTATAACAGGCAAAGGTTCGGATTCCTGAAGTCTAATGATAGCCGAAAGCGCTTTTTGAGCAATGATAGTTCCATCAAAAAAGGCGGGTGGATTTTTGCAAATATCACAGTTGCCACAATTTTCGGTTACAATTTCGCCAAAATAAGAAAGCAATATTTTTCTACGACAACTCAGTGCATCGGTATATTGTTTCATTCTTTCGAGCTTTGCCAATTGGATTTCGGAATTTTGTCCCTGAGAAGCAAATTTTTGCAACTGAATCAAATCGCCATAACTTTCGAATAAAATAGTTTCCGAATTCAAACCGTCACGACCTGCACGACCAATTTCCTGATAATAACCTTCAATGTTTTTAGGTAAGTTGTAATGAATGACCCAACGTACATTCGATTTGTCAATTCCCATTCCAAAGGCAATTGTGGCGCAAACCACCTGACATTGGTCGTTAATAAATTCATCTTGGGTTTTAGAACGAAGTCCGCTATCTAAACCAGCGTGATATGCTTTGGCATTGATACCTATTTTGCTAAGTTTTTCGGCAAGCTCTTCAGTTGTTTTTCGGCTCAGGCAATAAATAATTCCAGATTCGTTTGGTTTAGATTCGATGAAATCTATTATCTGTTTGACTCTGTCTAAAGCTGGACGTACTTCTAAGCTTAGGTTTTTTCGATCAAAAGAAGAAATAAAAACAGCTGGTTTACGTAAGTTTAATTGATTGCTAATATCTTGACGTGTAGCTTTATCGGCAGTAGCAGTTAAAGCAAGAATTGGAGTAGCAGGGAAGCGGTTTTTTAGATAACCTAAGTTAGTATAAGCTGGTCTAAAGTCATGTCCCCAAGACGAAATACAATGTGCTTCGTCAATGGCAATGAGACTAATTTTTATCGAATTGAAAGCATTTTCTAAATAAGATAAACTTTCGGGCGCAATGTAAACTAGTTTTACTTTGTTGTTTTTTAGATTTTCAATATGTTGTTGCTGTTCGGCTTCGGTTTGCGTGCTGTTGATAAAACAAGCTGCAATTCCATTGGCTTTTAAACTATCTACCTGATCCTTCATTAACGCAATAAGTGGCGAAATGACAATGGTAATTCCAGAAAATAATAATGCTGGTAATTGAAAACAAATGGATTTTCCACCACCTGTTGGCATGATCGCTAAAGTATCATTGCCATTTAATATCGTATTTATAATTTCTTCCTGATGGGCTCTGAATTTTTCAAATCCAAAATTTTCTTTAAGTGTTTGGTGTAAGACTTGGGAAGTAATCATTTTTAGGGATGCTAATTAGGTTTGTGTTTTAGAGATAAAAAAAGGAACTCTTTTTGGAGCTCCTTTTTTATGTTGTTATGAATTAATCTTCATCTTCGTCGTCTTCATCATCAGCAATGTCTTTATCATCACCATCTTCATCTTCGTCGTCTAACTCAGGTTTGTCAAGATTGTCATCGTCTTCGTCGTCATCGTCACTAATATCGTCATCAAGATCCAAACCTTTTATTGGAGTGATTGGTTCGATAACATCATCGATTTCATCATCTTCGTCAAAATTTTCGATTCTATCAGCAAGTTTAGTACTTACTTTTACTAAATAAGCTGTGTCTTCAGTGCGAACTTCAACGGCTTCTATTAATTCGTTTTTAGCATTTCTAAAACGAATGATATCTTCGTCGTCATATCCATCAGGAAATTTTTCAACCAATAAGTTTAAAATTTCGTTTGTCAGCTTAGCGTACTCAACAATAACTCTTCTCATAAAAATGGTATTATAGATCTAATAAATAAGCAAAAATTAATGGCGCTACAATGGTAGCATCTGATTCAATGATAAACTTAGGTGTTTTTATGTCTAATTTTCCCCAAGTAATTTTTTCGTTAGGAACTGCTCCAGAATACGAACCATAACTGGTTGTAGAATCTGAAATTTGGCAGAAATAACTCCAAAACGGAATATCGTGCATTTCCATATCCTGATATAGCATAGGAACCACACAAATAGGGAAGTCTCCTGCGATACCACCGCCTATTTGGAAAAATCCAATACCATTGCTGCTGTTTTTTGGATACCAATCCGCTAAGAAAGTCATGTATTCAATACCTGATTTCATAGTTGATGCTTTCAATTCTCCTTTAATTACATAAGAAGCGAAAATATTTCCCATTGTGCTGTCTTCCCAACCTGGAACAATAATAGGTAAATTTTTCTCAGCTGCAGCATACATCCAGCTATCTTTCAAGTCAATTTCGTAATATTCTTCTAATACACCTGAAAGTAACATTTTGTACATGAATTCATGAGGAAAATAACGTTCTCCTTTGTCATCCGCATCTTTCCAGATTTTGTAGATGTGTTTTTGTAATCTACGGAATGCTTCGTGCTCAGGAATACAAGTATCTGTTACACGATTTAATCCTCTTTCTAATAAATCCCATTCGTCCTGAGGCGTTAAATCACGGTAGTTAGGTACTCTTTCATAATGAGAATGTGCTACTAAATTCATGATATCTTCTTCAAGATTTGCTCCAGTACAAGAAATAATTTGAACTTTATCCTGACGTATAATTTCGGAGAAGATTTTTCCAATTTCTGCTGTACTCATTGCACCAGCCATACTTACCATCATTTTAGCACCATTAGCTAATTGTTGTTCGTAAGCTTTTGCGGCATCGACTAAAGATGCAGAATTGAAATGTAAATAATGCTTTTCAATAAACTGACTGATTGGTCCTTTACTCATTTTAAGGGGTTTAAATATTTTGTAAAATTATTGTATTTGAATATAAATGCGCTCAAATATAATCAAATTATAAATTTACTAATTGTGTGTTTTGTTAATTATTTTTTGTTGTAACCTAAAATTTTTAATACGTCTTCAGAGGTTTGTTGCTCTGAGAATACTTCTGTTGCTAATATACCATTTTCATCTCTATCTATTAAGATATGCTTGGGTTGCGGAATCAAACAGTGATGTAATCCACCGTATCCACCAATGGTTTCCTGGTAAGCACCAGTATTGAAAAATCCAATATATAGTGGTTTTTCTTTGTTGTATTTTGGTAAATAAATGGCATTCATATTTTGTTCTGAGTTGTAATAGTCATCACTGTCACAAGTTAAACCTCCTAGAAGTACTCTTTCGTAGGTTTCGTTCCAGCGGTTTACAGCAAGCATGATAAAGCGCTTATTGATAGCCCAAGTGTCAGGTAAAGTAGTGATGAATGAAGAATCAATCATGTTCCACTTTTCTCTGTCATTTTGTTGCTTTTGATACAAAATTTGGTAGATAGCGCCACCACTTTCTCCTACAGTAAACGAACCAAATTCAGTAAAAATATTGGGTACATCTACTTCAGCTTCATCACAAGCAATTTTAATCTGGTTGATAATTTCGTCAATCATGTATTGGTAATCGTATTCAAATGCCAAAGAGTTTTTAATTGGAAATCCTCCTCCAATATTCAAACCGTCTAAAGTAGGACACTCTTTTTTTAAGGCAATATAAACTTTGATACATTTTACCAATTCGTTCCAGTAATAAGCCGTATCGTTTATACCGGTATTGATAAAGAAGTGAAGCATTTTTAGCTCTAATTTATCATTTTCCTGTATCTGTTTTTTATAAAAAGAAACAATATTTTTGTATCCAATTCCTAACCTTGAAGTATAAAATTCAAATTTAGGTTCTTCCTCGGCAGCAATTCTAATTCCGATTTTAAATTTTCCTTTAATTTCTGCCTGAAGTAAATCTAATTCTTCGTAGTTGTCAATTATTGGAATAGTATTTTTATGACCGTTATTGATTAAACGAGCAATATTACTAATGTATTCGTCTCTTTTGAAACCGTTACAAATAACATACGTGCTTTTGTTGATTTTACCATTTGTCAATAAATTTTCAACAATATTAATATCAAAAGCTGATGATGTTTCAATATGGATGTTATTCTTAAAAGCCTCATTCATAATGTATTCAAAATGAGAACTTTTAGTACAATAGCAATAATAATATTTTGCTTCGTATTTGTTTTTTTCCATCGATTTACGAAACCAACTTTTAGCCTTATTGATGTTATTTGAAATTTGAGGCAAATAAGTAAACTTTAAAGGTGTACCATATTTCTCCACTAATTTCATTAAATCGATGTTGTGAAATTGAAGATTGTCTTTGTTTAATTTGAATTCTTCTTGAGGAAAATAGTATGATTGATTTATTAAGTCAGAATATTTTGTATTCATTGGATTTTTAGAGTTTTAGATTTTTTATAGATTAACGATATAGTTATTAAGCTATAATTCAAACTCTGATATTTGCATATATAATTTGCAGTTTTTCGCTTTCTACTTTTAGATACTGAAAACTATCAAAGTTAAATGGACTAATCACTAAATTAAAACGTTTCAATATTCCTATGAAAGAATCATTGTTGGCGTTCTGATTTGAGTTATAATTTCTTTGTTTTTGATTTTTTTTCATTGCGGCAAATGTAGAAAATAAAATATAAGTGATGCAATCCTTTTTTATAAAAAAAATAGTTAAGATTTGTAATCTTCAAAGGCTTCAAGAATTAATTCATTCTCAACAGCTTGATTGATTATTATCTTTCCAATTCCTTCAATTAATGCAAACTGAATGCTTCCGTATTCATTTTTTTTATCATGTATCAACAAATCTAAAACAGGTTGGATATCTTCTTCTTCAAAAACGATGTCTTCGTAAATTGATTTTATTACTGTTTTAATTTGAATGTATTCTTCTGTAGAGATAAATCCTTTCTTTAAGGAAATGTAACTTTCAAGAATCATTCCCACAGCAATAGCTTCACCGTGAAGTAAGGTTGTCTTTGTTTCACTTTCCAGAAAATAACCTTCGATGGCATGACCTAAAGTGTGTCCAAAATTCAATGCTTTTCGAATGTTTTTCTCTGTTGGATCTTGTTTTACAATCTCATTTTTAATTTCAACAGATCTGTAAATCAATTCGTCAAGTGTACTGAAATCAATTGTAGAAATATCCAGAAATTCTTCCCAGTATTTTTTATCATAAATCAAGCCGTGTTTCAACATTTCGGCAAGACCTGAACGCATTTCGTTTTGAGGAACGGTTTCTAAATATTCAGTGTCAATAAGTACCATATTTGGAACATTAATAACACCAATTTGGTTTTTTAAATTTCCTAAATCCACGCCGTTTTTTCCACCTACTGAAGCATCTACCATAGAAAGCAAGGTAGTAGGAATGTGAATAAAATCTACACCTCTTTTAAAAGTAGAAGCTACAAATCCACCTAGATCAGTAACAACACCACCACCAAGATTCAGCACAATACTTTTTCTGTCACCTCCAAGTTCCGTAAGTACTTTCCAAATTTCAACGCAGGTTTCTATGTTTTTATTTTCTTCTCCTGCTTCAAATTCGATAATTTCAACATTCAAATCGGTTTCAATGTAAGGCAATAATTTTGGTAAACAAAACTCATTTGTATTACTATCTACTATTATAAAAATGTTAGAATATTTGTTCTCAGTTAGATGAAGATTTAAAGCTTCATATCCTTTTTCGTTAAAATAGATTGGGTAGTTATTGGCTTGAATTGTTTGCATCGTCATTAATTAAATTGAAATGCAAAATAAGGTAATTTCTAGTAATTAATGTTCATAACTCTGGCTATATTTGTTTTAAATAACAAAAAAAATGAAAAAGATATTCGATAATACCCAAATTGCTTTTGCTTTAAAAAGTAGTGACCAATTGAATGCATCTTATTTTCTTTTTAAATTGATGGCACTGAAACCATTGGTCAAAATAGGAACGAAAATTATCAGTCTGGCTTTGCAATTGAATTTACCAGTAGAAAGTTTAATTCGAAAAACCATCTTTAATCAATTTTGCGGAGGCATAAACGAAGAAGATTGTCTCAAAGTAGTTGATATTCTTGATACTAAAGGGGTTTCGTCTGTTTTAGATTATGCTGTAGAAGGTAAGGCTAATGAAAGTGAATTTAATAATGCGCTCCAAAAATTGCTCAAAATAATTGAATTTGCTAAAGAACGTCAAGCTATTCCATTTGCAGTTTTTAAGCCTAGCAGCTTTGGGCGAATTGATTTATATGAAAAAATTGGCAAAAAGAAGGTTTTAACTAATGTTGAACAAGAAGAATGGAGTAGTGTAGTGGCGCGTTTTGATTTAGTTTGCAAAGCAGCGCATCAAAAAAGTGTTCCTGTTATGATTGATGCCGAAGAAAGCTGGATGCAAGAAGCCGCTGACGAATTGCTTCTGGAAATGATGCGTAAATACAACAAAGAAAAAGCCATTGTTTACAATACTTTGCAAATGTACCGTTGGGATCGAATGGATTATTTAAAAACAATACATCAAACAGCTCAGGCAGAAGGTTTTTTTATTGGAATTAAATTAGTTCGTGGCGCTTACATGGAAAAGGAAAACGAGCGTGCCGAAGAACAGAATTATCCATCGCCTATTTGTGCTAGTAAGCAGGAAACAGATTTAAATTATGATACTGCTTTGGAGTATATTACTAATAGTTTGAACATTTTTTCTATTTATGCAGGAACGCACAACGAAAAAAGTACTTATTATTTGATGGAATTAATGCAGCAAAAAAACATTGCGAATAATGATATTCGAATTTGGTTTGGGCAATTGTACGGTATGAGTGATACTATAAGTTTTAATTTGGCAGCCAATGGATACAATGTTGCTAAATACCTTCCTTTTGGCCCAGTTAAAGAAGTAGTTCCATATTTGATTCGTCGAGCTCAGGAAAATACAGCTGTTGCTGGACAAACCACTCGCGAATTAGAAATGATAAAGAAAGAGCGTCACCGAAGAATAAAAGATGCTTAATTATAAAAATTTTGCTTTTAATTCCGGTGTTGGAATCATACAGTGTTCTTTTTTGCCATACCATTTATAGCGATTCTTAGCAATGTAATCGTAAACAGAGTCATTAATTTTCTTTGGAAAAAAGTTAAAACTAGCTAGAAAACCATAAAATCCGCCCAATTGAGAAGCTATTTTCAACGCCGCTTCTGATTTGTAGTAATATGCAATTCCAGGTTCATACAAGATGATGCTATCGGTTATTTTGGGGTCAATGCCAATGTAATTACAAATTTCCAATCCTAAGTCAGATTGCAAAGCCACAAACCGAAATACATCCTTTTTATCTCGGGCAATAATAAACTGCACCGCCGAATTACACAAATTACAAACGCCGTCAAAGAGGATTATTTTTTTGTTTTTGGGTAAGTTTTGCATTTTTGCGTCAGGTTAGAGATTTAATTTTAGTTTAGTTTGTCATTCCGACGAAGGAGGAATCTCCGCAAGTAACTCCACAATCAATTCAAATATTTTTTATTCAGATTGAGGAATATCTAACGGAGATTCCTCCTTCGTCGGAATGACAAAATTGTGTGATTGCTTCCGCCACGGCGGACAGGTCGTTCCTCGCAATGACTTACTGCAAACTGATTACTTTTTCACCGCTTCCACCAAGTCCAGTTCATCCAAATTTACTTTAGAAGTAAAAATACCATAATTGACTGTTGCTTTGTTTTTTTCAATAGCATCAATACTTCCCACGGCTTTTCCGTCTAGCATTCGCACTCTATCGCCTACTTTTAAAATCGGTTTTGGTTTTTCGATAACAGGTTTTAGTTTCTTTTCTTTTTTCTCTTTTCGAATTTCTTCTACCTGAACTGTAACTTCAGCAATCACTTCTTTTTTCTTCTCAATTATCGC
Organism: Flavobacterium zubiriense; assembly: GCF_041729725.1. Lineage (NCBI taxonomy): Bacteria > Pseudomonadati > Bacteroidota > Flavobacteriia > Flavobacteriales > Flavobacteriaceae > Flavobacterium > Flavobacterium zubiriense. Next base: position 114,231 of record NZ_JBCFQL010000009.1, read on the forward strand.
TTTATTTTCTTTTGGAGTAGCTTTTTTGCGTTTCGAATTTTCGATTTCAACTATTTTCAAAAACTCACCAATCAATTCCTTTTTGTTTTTATTGTTGAAATATTTTTCAGCAATATCCTCTATTTTTTGACCAATGTAAATCGTTTTTTGATTGCTGTCGTACAGTTCCTGATAGCTTTCTAGTTTCTGTTTGATTTTTACATTGATGATTTCCATCTTTTTCCCTTCCTCACGCGCTCTGGTTTCTTCTTCCTTTAAATTTTGAGAGGTTTTTTCGAGCTTAGAACGCTCTTTTTGGAGTGTTGCAATAGTTTTGTCAAAACGTACTTTACCCACTTCAATTTTCTTTTTCGCACGATTGATTAATCCAAAGGGAATTCCGTTTTTCTGAGCTACCTCAAAAGTAAACGAACTTCCTGCTTGTCCCAAAGCCAATTTGTACATGGGTTCTAATGATTTTTCATCAAACATCATGTTGGCATTAGTAGCAAATGGCAATTCGTTAGCTAATATTTTTAAATTCGAATAATGCGTGGTGATGATTCCAAAAGCTTCTCGGTGATAGAATTCTTCTAAGAAAATTTCAGCTAAAGCTCCTCCTAATTCAGGATCCGAACCAGTACCAAATTCGTCAATTAAGAACATGGTTTTACTATTGCACTTCTTTAAGAAGTAGTTCATGTTTTTTAATCGGTAACTGTAGGTACTTAAATGATTTTCAATCGATTGATTGTCTCCAATATCGGTTAAAATTCTATCGAATAAAAAAGTTTCTGAGCGTTCGTGAACCGGAATCAACATTCCTGATTGTAACATCAATTGGAGTAAGCCCACCGTTTTTAACGAAATAGTTTTTCCTCCGGCATTAGGTCCTGAAATAACAATAATTCGGTTTTCTTGTTGCAATTCTATGGTTTGCGGATAAGTAACTTCCTTTTTTTGTTTGTTGGTCAAATACAAAATAGGATGGAAGGCATCTCTAAAATACAAACGACGTTCTTCAGTAATAGCAGGTAAAATTCCGTTGATTCTATTCGCATATTTTGCTTTAGCGGCAATCACATCAATATCACTTAAAAATTCCTGATATTCTTTTAATGTAGTTAAAAATGGACGAATAGCATTCGATAATTGTTTTAAAATACGGGTAATTTCTTCCTTTTCTTCGTATTCTAAATTGCTTAATTCTCTGGAATATTTCAGCGTCATTTCAGGCTCAATATAAGCAATACTGCCTGTTTTAGAACTTCCTAAAATAGTTCCTCTAACTTTTCTACGGTACATGGCTAAAACCGCTAAAACACGACGATTTTGTACAAAACTTTCTTTGATGTCATCCAGATAACCCAAACCATTATATTGCGTTAAAGCAATACCAAAACTTTGATTTACCTTACCTCTAACTTGATTCATACTTCTTCGAATATCTAACAAAACTGGAGAAGCATTGTCTTTTATTTCACCGTATTTATCGACAACGGTATCAATAAGCGTTACAATTTCCTTAGTAAGTTCAACACGGGAAGCTCTGGCATTGATATTTGGATAATAATCATCAAATTTTCTCAGGAAATTCAACAAGAAATTTACCGTTGAAGAGAGGGTTGCAATTTTTCTAAAACTGCCGACTTCAAGAAAACTGTCTTCAATAGCCAGGAATTTTATTTCGTGTGTAATGGCATCAAAACCGTGATTCGGAATTGCATTGTTGTTTTGAAAAGAAGATACATATTCAGAAGTTTGTAACAAAGCCTGCATCAAACTTTCCTTGTCTCTAAAAGGTGTAATTTCAAGTGCTTTTTCTTTTCCAATTTCGGTATTACAAATCTCAGAAATGGTTTCTAGAATTGTTGGGAACTGAAGGTCTTGTAATGTTTTTTCGGTGATGGATATCATTCTTTGTGAGTGCTTCTTTTTATGCAAAAATAGTTAATACTAAAGACTCTTTGCAGAGATTCAATTAAAAATTGTGTTTTCTTGCTGTGTTTTTGGTTTGTCATTTTTTTACAAAGATTTTGAAGGTTTTGCAAAGATTCACAAATATTTGGCTAATTGTAAAAGTATCTTGATGTGTCTTTGTGTTTACTCTGTGTATCTTTGCGGAATAAATTAAAGAAAAGATGCAAATTTCCTTAAATCCTGATTGGCAAGCCATTTTATCCGAAGACTTTCAAAAACCTTATTTCAATGATTTATTGCATGAAGTAGAAAAAGAATATCAGGAGTTCGTCTGTTTTCCTCCCAAAGACTTGATTTTTTCGGCTTTTAATTATTGTAGTTTCAAAGAGGTGAAAGTGGTAATTATTGGTCAGGATCCCTATCATGGAGAAGGAGAGGCGAATGGTTTGTGTTTTTCGGTTAATGATGGAGTTAAAATTCCGCCTTCGTTACGCAATATTTATAGGGAAATAAATGATGATTTGGATTCGATTTTTTTTCCAACTTCTGGCAATTTAGAACACTGGGCAAAACAAGGTGTTTTATTGTTGAATGCAGCACTTACGGTTCGAAAAGACAAACCCAATAGTCACAAACATTTGAAATGGAATTTATTTACTGATGCTGTGATTCAAAAAATTTCAGACGAAAAAGAAAATGTAGTGTTTTTACTTTGGGGTGCATTTGCACATAAAAAAGGAAGTAAAATCGACAGAAACAAACATTTGGTTTTAGAATCGGGGCATCCGTCACCCATGAGTGCAAATCAAGGAAAATGGTTTGGTAACCAACATTTTAGTCAAACCAATCAATATTTGAAAGCGAATCATAAAACGGAAATTAATTGGTCTTAATTTCTGGTTTAGGATTATTTTTGAAGTAACGAGAAAAATACAAGACTCAAAGTTTGTCATTCCGTAGGAATCTATAGGTAAAGCCAATTATAGGTATGAGATTCCTACGGAATGACAACTTTGCGATAAAAAAGTTCAAAACTATAATTTGCGAATTTGCAGTTTTTTTATTTTTTTAGAATTTCTTCTAAAGTTGCTTTGCCTTCTTGGTTTTTCACTTTTAGAATGATTTCTTGTCCTTTTAGGGTTTTCCCTTCAATGATATAAATTTTAATGTTTTTTCCAAATTCGGTGTCGCTCTTGTCAAAGTTAACATCTCCAAATTCTAAAGTGTTTTTAATATCTGCAATGTTAACCCAAGATTCAGATAAAACTTTATTTGCATTTTCAGAATAATGAAACGGTTTATTTCTAAGATCATTCAGTACTCTGGCATTAGGAAAATAATTGCAACGGGTATCTTTTCCACTTAAAACAAGCGCTACAAAAAAGCAACCTAATACTAAGCCTACTAAATAATAGGAAAAACGTTGTACAAACTTCATGGATTTATTTTTTTGGCAAAGGTAATTGAAAGTTTACTTAAAACACAATTAAATTAATGTCGTTGTTAGGCAAATCAAACCAGTCGCCAATGGCTCTGTTGGTAAGAATTCCGTGGTAAGTATAAATTCCGTTTTTTAAACCTTTATCACAACGAATGGCACTTTCGATACCGCCATCTTCCGCAATTTTTAATAAATAGGGAGTGATAATATTGCTAATAGAAAGCGAGGCAGTCTTAGAATAGCGTGAAGGAATATTAGGAACGCAATAGTGCAAAATATCGTTTTTGATAAATGTAGGTTTTTCGTGTGTGGTAACTTCTGAAGTTTCAAAACAACCACCAGTATCAATACTAACATCCACAATTACAGCTCCTTTTTTCATGTGTTCCACCATTGTTTCGGTAACAACAATTGGACAACGTTCTTGACCACGCATCGCACCAATAGCCACATCACAGCGTCTTAGCGCTTTCATTAAAGCCTTAGGTTGAATGGTCGAAGTAAAAATACGCTGGCTTAAACTATTTTGCAGTCGTCTTAATTTGGTAATCGAATTATCGAAAACTTTGATATTTGCTCCTAAACCAATAGCTGTTTTAGCTGCAAATTCTCCAGCAGTTCCAGCGCCTAAAATTACAACTTCAGTAGGTGGAACGCCTGTAATGTTTCCAAATAAAAGACCTTTTCCTTGAGCATTTGCAATCATTAATTCGGCTGCAATTAAAACGGAAGCCGTACCTGCAATTTCACTTAACGATTTTACAACAGGATAGGTGTCATCAACATCTTTAAGGTATTCAAAAGCGAGTGCAGTAATTTTTTTCTTAGTTAGGGCTTCAAAATATTCTTTTTTCTTCGTTTTTAGTTGAATTGCCGAAATTAAAATTGTTTGATTGTTCATCATCTTAATTTCAGCTACCGTAGGCGGTTCTACTTTTAAAATCATTGGACAGCCAAAAACTTTTTGAGTATCTTTAGTTACTTCAGCACCAGCTTCAGTATATTCTCTATCTGAATAACTGGCATTTTCTCCAGCTCCTGATTCTATCATAACACGATGACCATGACATACTAATGAACTCACTGCATCTGGTGTTAAGCAAATACGGCGTTCTTGGTAGCTAGTTTCTTTTGGCATACCAATAAATAGTTCGCCTTTTTTTCTAGCTACTTCCAGCTTCTCTTCCTGAGGTAATAACTGTTGTTTTGTAAATGGAGTTATTGATATTGACATCGTTTTTGGTACAATTAAAAAGTAAAATTACACAAAAAGTTTAAAAAAATAAGCTTTATATTCTGATAAAAAATCAATTGAATTTTTTTATTAACATAAAGCTTCCTTTTAGCTCATTTTAGTGTTTTTGTTAAGAAGTATTTTCGGTATAATTTTAAGTAATTGCAATTTATCGTTTTGATAATCAATACCTAGTATATTTTTTTGCCAATCTAACTAAATTTCAAAAGACGTTTTCCGTCTTCTAAAACTTCAATACTAATAGTCGAATGTGTTTCGGGAATAAGACTTGAAATATTTTCGGCCCATTCTATAAAGCACCAATTTCCTGAATACAAATAATCATCTACCCCCATATCTAATGCTTCTATTTCATTTTTCAAACGGTAAAAATCAAAATGGTAAACTATCTGATTGTTTGCAGTTTCGTATTCGTTAACTAAAGAAAAAGTAGGACTACTGGTAGCTTCTTTAACGCCTAAAATTTGGCACAATTGCTTTATAAAAGTGGTTTTTCCTGCACCCATTTCTCCATTAAAAAGTATTACTTTATTTGGCCGAGAGGCTACAATTAATTCGGCAACGTTTTTTATTTCGCTTATTGAAAAAGTGATTTCCATAATTTTAGTTTTTTAGTACCTAGTTCTTAGTCCTTAGTCCACAGTCCTTAGTATCTAGAGAAAAACTAAGGACTGTGGACTAAGGCCTAAATCCCTACTTGGGATTAAATATCAAACATGGAATAATCATCTCTTCTAGAGAAATTCCTCCATGTTGATAGGTATTTTTATAATAATTAACATAATGATTGTAGTTGTTGACATACGCCAAAAACAAATCATTTTTTGCAAAAATATAAGAACTACTCATATTAATTGCTGGTAAACCTATTTTTTTTGGGTCTTTTACCGCATAAACATCTTTGCTTTCGTAAGTCAGACTGCGACCGGTTTTGTAACGCAAATTCAAACTAGTGTTTTTATCGCCTACCACTTTTGATGGATTTTTAACATTAATTGTTCCGTGATCGGTAGTTAAAATCAATTTGAAACCTAATTTTTGAGCTTGTTGAATAATCTCTAATAAAGGCGAATTTTTAAACCAACTTAATGTCAATGAACGATATGCTTTGTCATCTGCTGCTAGTTCTTTTACTACGTCCATTTCTGTTTTAGCGTGCGAAAGCATATCTACAAAATTGTAAACTATAGTTACCAAATCATTTTCTTTTAAAGCTCTAAAATTTTCTACAAGCTTTTTCCCCGAAGCTAAATTGGTAATTTTGAAATAATCTTCTTTGATATTTAAACCAAGACGTTTTAATTGAGCCGAAAGGAATTCGGCTTCAAATAAGTTTTTCCCGCCTTCCTCAGGATCATTTTTCCAATATTCAGGATGCTTTTTTTCCATTTCCACGGGTAATAAACCGGAGAAAATCGCATTTCGCGCATATTGAGTTGCAGTAGGTAAAATAGAATAATAGGGAACTTCTTTTTCTAATTTATAATAATCTGCAACTACACTTTCAAAGGCTTTCCATTGGTCGTAACGCAAATTATCAATTACAACAAATAATACAGGTTTAGCTTTGCTCTGTTCGGCTTCGCCTCGGGTGTCTTTTTTCTTCAATTCAGGAACTACTAATTCCTTGAATAAAGTATGGGATAGAATGGGTTTATCTGCTTTAGGTTCGCCCGAGCCTTGGCGAACTGGCGTAGCAAACCAATCCTCGTAATTACGCTCAATGAATTTACCGAATTGCGAATTGGCTTCTACTTTTTGCGATTCCAGAATTTCACTCATACTTTGATCGTTGATATCCTCGAGTTGTAATTCCCAAAACAAGAGTTTTTTATACAATTCAATCCAGTCTTCGTAGCTGTTTACCATGCCTAATTCCATGGCTATTTTTCGAAATTCCTTTTGGTAATCCAAAGTAGTCTTTTGAGAAATCAGTTTCGAATGATCCAAATTCTTCTTTAAACTCAGTAAAATTTGGTTTGGATTCACGGGTTTAATCAGGTAATCGGCAATCTTAGCACCAATAGCTTCTTCCATGATATATTCTTCCTCACTTTTAGTAATCATAATCATCGGAATAGCGCTTTTTTTCTCTTTCATTTCCGAAAGCGTTTCTAATCCGCTCATTCCTGGCATATTTTCATCTAAGAAAACAATATCAAATTGCTCGTTTTCGAATATTTCAATAGCGTCAAGACCATTATTGCAGGTTGTAACTTCATAATTTTTTTTCTCTAAAAAAAGAATGTGAGGTTTTAAATAATCAATCTCATCGTCAACCCAAAGTATTTTTATTTTGTCCATAAATTTATTGTCTTTTTTTCATTGGTTGTCATTCCGGAGAATGAGTAATTTCATAAAGTAGTGCTTAAAAAAAAGTACTAGATTACTTTAAAAAACGCTTCTAAAACAGTTTTTAAGTAAACGCAAATATTTCTGCATCATTGTGCAAATTAAAGATTTTATAGACTCCAAGTTCCTAATATTATGATAAAATTTCTTTCTTATATAAAAAAAAGAGAAGAAACAAGGAGGTGAAAAAAAGCTGCTAATTGTAATCCATAAAGTTCACGACAATTCCGAATTTTATTTATGAATTGATTTTTTATGGAAAACCAAGACAAAAAAAAATAACTACAAAGAAACGCTATGTTATTATATTGCTAGTGTGTAATAAAAAAAATCAAATACTAATTAAATAACTCTCTTTGTATATTTTTTGGTATACATCTTTACTAAACATATAGAGTTGGGATGGTTTTTTAGAAACACCCACTTGTTTTTCGTCCAGCGCAATAATATACTTTTTGGTAATTAATTTTCTTCTAAAGTTCCTGTTGTCAATTTCAACACCTAAAATGGCTTCATAGGCATCCTGCAAATCTTTTATAGTAAATTTATCAGCCAGTAATTCAAAAACAATTGGTTTGTATAATACTTTTTCTTTTAAATCAGCATAGGCTTCGTTAATGATTTTTCGGTGGTCAAATCCCAATTCGGGTAGTTGATTTACAGGAAACCATTTTGGTTTGTATTGATTAACTTCTATTTGAATTACATCGGTAGGCAGTAAGATATAATAAGCGATGGTAATGGTTCTTTGGTTAAAATGCTCGTGTTGAGCCCAAATGATATCTTTTTCATTCATCAAACGGTTCGGATCACCAAAAACCTTAAACTGTTTTTTATACAAATGATCCAATCCTGTTAATTCTTTCAAAACTCTGTTAGCTGTTTCGTCTATTGTTTCGTTATCAAGAGTGTGAAATCCTCTTAAAACATAATCATTTACAGCAGGAATTTCGGAATCTTTAAGTTTTAAATAGCGTTCAATTAATAAGACATTCAATGATTTTGTAGTATTGTCAAATCCAAAAATGACACAGTCTACAGATATATTTGGAATTATTTCGGCTTTCATATTTTTGGTTTTAATTCCATCAATTTTTTTTTTAGTGATTTATCGCAGAAAACAAATTTACCAATTTAATTCCAATTACTCAATCTTCAATATTTTAGATTAAACGTATATATAACGTTATAATAACAAAAGTACTATTCTCTATGTTTTGATACAATAAGTTTGTTATGTGTAATATTTTTTTCATTAATATGTAAAAAACAAAAAAAAATACCTTTTTTTTTGTTTTGAATTAAAATAAAATAATACATTTGAAAAATAATAGTCATAAAGACGTTTAATAGTTATTTTTTCAAACCAACCCAAAATCGTGAAAATAAATTATATATTCAGTTCTCATTTCAGTATAAAAACAACAAAATGGATTGTTCTATTGTGTGGAATTGCCATAAATACTAAAGCGCAAGTTGTCATCAATAATACTAATTTTTCAATGGGCACAACGGGTAGAATAGGAGTTGGGCTTTCGCCAAATGGAGAGGGAAACAACTGGAAACCGTTAAATTTATCTGGACAAGGTTCTTTAGGAGGGCGTATGGAACAAGTAGATTATATTGATATTTTACCAGCGATCCATTTTACACCAAATAGTATTGGACAAGATAGTATTAATATCACTTTTCAAATGCGTTTGGGTATGTATTCTGCAAATGGACAATTTGTAGGTAATGTGAGTAGTCGTTCAAATAATGGATTGACTTTTATTCTTCCCGAAGCTTATATCGAAGCTACTAATATTTTAGGAAGCAAGTGGTCAGCTTGGGCTGGTTCGCGTTTTCGTAGATATGATGATATACACATAAGCGATTATTTTTATTTTGATGATCATTCGGCTCAGGGATTTGGTGTAAAATATAAAAATACCGAATTGTCCATGTTAATGCCTGCTTCATCTGATTCTACCGGAGTTTATCCTTATAATTACGAAGTAACCGTTGCTGGAGCTACTAATCCAGTGATTCGTCAGCGAATGGTTTGGATAGGAGAGCACAGTATTCCTTTAAAAAATAATAGTACCATCAAACTTTTAAGCGAATTTCATTATGTTTCTAAAAGTTCAGATGAAGCTTCAAAAAACTACCCTTCTGATAAAGGATGGGTGGCAGGAATAAAATACAACAGTCCGTTTAAAACAGAAAAACCAGGTTCATTTAATCAAATTTCGGCTCGTTACGGCTCCGGAATAGCTAACGGTGGCGATAACGGAAACACTTTTACTTGGGCCACTTATGGCGCGCCTGACGATGCAGGAAAATATACAAAAGCCTATTCATTTACAATGGTAGAACATTTTCTATTAAATATTTCAAATAGATTCAGTATCAATGGTTATGGTGTTTTTACCAAAAGTAAAGGTGGATCATCAAGTACTAATACAGATGAATATTTTAATGGCAATCAATTCTACAATCGCAAGACCGATTTTGTGGTGGGATTACGAAATTTTTATTATGTGACCAATTGGTTTCATTTGCTTCAAGAGGTTCATTATTCCGTTAGAAAAGACGGTGATAATCCAGAAGCGAGCATGTGGAAATGTACATTAGCACCCACAATTGTTCCATTAGGACAAAGAGATCCGTGGAGTCGACCACACATTCGATTAGTTGCCACTTTAGCGAGATACAATGATTATGCTCGAGACCATAATTATTCTCCTTATTTACAAATCAATCAAAAACGTTGGGGATCTTACATTGGTGTTCGAACAGAATGGTGGTTGTTTTAAATCGCAAAAATTAATTTAAAATTATAGAAATATGCCAATTTTCGGAACATCAATTTTATCGTTTATTCCTAAATGGAGTAGTGAGGGAGGTAATTTTGCCATTAAAAAAACAGCAGAATATGGTTTTGATATGCTCGAAATCAATTTGCCTTCCACAATGGATTTTGATACAAAAACTATTCAAAAGCAATTACAACAATATGGAATTTCAGCACGTTGTAGTTTGAATTTACCTGCAAATGCTCACATTCCTTTTTATCCAGAACAAGCTGTTATCCTTATCAAATCGGCATTAGATAAAGTGGCAGAAATGAATGGTGATTTCTTGGGAGGTGTTTTGCATTCGGCTATTGGAACATTTACCAGAAATCCTTGTAATGAAGACGAAAAACAAATTGTTTATCAGGTTTTAACTGAAGTTGCTGCTTACGCAAAAGAACGCAACATTAACTTAGGAATTGAACCCATCAACCGTTATGAAAGCTATGTTTTTACTGAAGCAGATGATGTTCTAAAAATGATTAAAAGTATTGGTACAACTAATATTGGAGTGCACTTGGATACTTTTCACATGAACATTGAAGAGCGGAATTTTTATGACCCAATCATTAGAGCAGGAAATTATTTAAATCACCTACATATCACCGAATCAGACAGAGGAATGACGGGCGAAGGCAATGTAAATTGGGATGATTTGTTTAAAGCCTTGGCTGAAATTAACTACCAAGGGCCGTTAGTTCTCGAGAATTTTTCTTCTGAAATAACCCAATTAATTGGACCAACTTCGTTGTGGAGACCATCAAAATACAATTCAGAAGACTTGGCCAAAGGAAGCTTATTATTTATGAAAATGATGGTCGAAAAATGGTATGATAAAACTAATAAATCCAACTAAAAAAGATAAAAAATGAAAAAAAAATTAACAGGCGTGTGTTTTGGTGAAATTCTTTTTGATATTTTTCTGGAGCACAAAAAAATTGGAGGAGCCCCTTTAAATGTAGCGTCAAGACTAAGCTCTTTAGGAATTGATGTTGCTATGATTAGTGCCATAGGAAATGATACTAATGGTAAGGAATTAACAGAATATTTGAATGGAGTAGGGATCAATACAACAGCAATTCAACTAAAGGAAAACTATCCAACAGGCGTGGTGAATGTTATTTTAAATGAAAAAGGAAACGCTTCTTATGATATTAATTATCCTTCGGCATGGGACAAAATTGAACTTTCAAATGTAAATACTTCAATTGTAGCAGAAGCTGATTTTTTTGTTTACGGCAGTTTGTCGTCCAGAGATGCGGTTTCTAGAAATACATTGGACGAACTTTTAAAAGTGGCCAAATACAAAATATTTGATGTCAATTTGAGATCACCACATTATACAAAGAAAAATATTTTAGAATTACTGCAAGCTGCAAATTTTATCAAATTTAATGATGAAGAATTAAATGAAATTTGCGAAGATTTACATTCCAACAAAAAATCATTAGAGCAAAATATAAAATTCATAGCCAAAGAAACCAATACCGAAATTGTATGTGTAACTCTGGGTTCTCATGGTGCAGTGTTGTATTGCAATGATAGATTTTACCACAATTGTGGATTCAAGGTTAATGTAGTAGACACAGTAGGATCAGGCGATTCCTTTTTAGCTTCATTAATTACCAAGTTACTTAGTGGAGAAGACCCTCAATACGCTATTAATTTTGCCAGCGCAATTGGTGCAATTGTAGCGCAAAATGAAGGAGCAAATCCAGTAATTTCATCATTCGAAATTGAAGAGTTTTTGAGTGGATTTAGCCAAAAATAATCACAAAATACCATCATTTAGAAATCAAAACTTTCAATAAAATAACCAAAAACTAATTAAAAATGAATCTATCTAAAAAAATACCTGTAGTTAGTAAAGAGTATGTTTTTCAGTTTATTATCATCACAATATTATTTGCCTTGTGGGGAATTGCCAATGATTTGACAACTCCAATGGTTTCTACATTTAAAAAAGTAATGCCCGAATTATCTAATGTTCAGGCATCATTAGTGCAATTTGCATTCTATTTTGGTTATTTCTTTATGGCTTTGCCAGCGGCATTGTTCATTAGAAAATTCAGTTATAAGTCGGGGATTATTGTTGGGCTTATATTGTATGCTACAGGAGCTTTTTTATTTTATCCAGCAGCACATTATCAAAGTTATACGTTTTTTCTAATTTCGTTATGGGTAATTACCTGTGGTTTAGCATTTTTAGAAACTACATCAAATCCATTGATTTTATTTCTTGGAAACAAAGAAACAGCTACACAACGACTGAATTTGGCTCAGGCTTTCAATCCAATTGGCGCCATAGCAGGATTAATCATGGCTCAGTTTTTAGTGATTGATAAGATCAAATCAGATGATTATTCACCCGAAGCGTTTAAAGCTTTATCGTCAAGCGAGTTGGCAGCAATTAGAGAAAATGATTTAGATGTTATTAGCATTCCATACATTGGATTAGGGATTTTTGTCTTAGTTATTCTGATTGCCATTAGTTTAACAAAAATGCCAAAAACAGCACATGAAGATAAAATGGCTATTGGAGAATCGTTTAAAAAATTATTTGCAAACAAAAACTACAAATACGGTGTGATAGCACAGGCTTTTTATGTGGGAGCGCAAATTATGTGTTGGACTTTTATTTTCCAATATGTAGATAACATCAATAAAACTTTTGGATTAGATTTAACAGCTACTTATTATAATATTGCAGCGATGATATTATTTCTTGCTGGTAGATGGATAGGAACAGGCTTGATGAAAAGTATTAATCCTTCTAAAATTTTGATGGTTTTTGGGATTGGCGGTGTTTTATGTGCAGCTGGAGCTATTGTTTTACAAGGAATGCCAGGGTTAATAGCGTTAGTTTGTATTTCAATTTTTATGTCGATTATGTTTCCAACAATCTATGGAATTGCATTAAAAGATATGGGAGATGAAGCTAAAATTGGTTCTGCTGGATTAGTAATGGCTATTGTGGGTGGCGCATTAATGCCTGTTTTACAAGGAAGTATTTTAGATTGGGGCGGCTCAGGTTTTTCAGATATACAAATTTTAGGATTTATCCCCGAAGTGAATTTCTCGTTTATTTTGCCGTTAATTTGCTTGGCTGTAGTAACTTTATATGGTTATTCAACTTATAAAACATCCAAGTAAAGATAGTTTTTAAAGTATAAAACCCGATGTAAGCTACAATTTATGTCGGGTTTTTTATTTTAAGAAATGGATTTACGTTTTACTATTCTTATTACATTTGAAAATCCATTTATTTAAATCATTATGAGAAAGTTAGTTTTGTTTTTTATAATCAATTTTTGTTTTTTGATTCCTTCAAATGCCCAGAACGAATCAGTGAGAGATTTTTATTATTATTTGAATTCAGTTTTAAAAAATAAAAACCTAAAATCAGCTGATTTATTAATAACAAATTATAGTTGTTTGGTAAGTCGCATTGATTCCGAAATTAAATTGATCAAAAAAGACAATAAAATTGAAATTGATTTTTATTCTATCGATTTAAAGAATAATTCAATTTTAAAAAAATTAGATACAACATTTACAGTTGCTACAAATAAAATAATTGAAAATTTAAACAATGAAATTAATGTGTTTGATGAAAGAACTGTGTTTATTGAAGGATCCTACAAATTTGATATTGTTACTCCAAATTCTAAAAAAGAATTTTTACTCACAAAAATAGATGGTTTGAATTATTTACTGAGATATAACATGACTTTTGAAGAATATTATAAAGATTGGCAAAAAAAATCATAGTTAATAAGCAGAAAAACAATAAATTTCGATAGTGATATTCTGAACTATAATTTATATTATGTAAAATAGAATATTTGGTTTAATCTAAATATTTTCAATTACTATCGGAAAGTCGAAAATGCTATTACCTTCTATATTCTCTTTGTATTTGTTTTAAAAAAAACATTTTTTACAAACAACACTTTTAGATAGTAATGAAATTCTTTTTGAGTCTTTTATTTAGTAATTTTGTACTATATTTTATTGATATAACATGAATATAATTGCAGAACAAATTGCTGAATTTTTAAAAAATTATGCGCCTTTTAATCAGCTTACATCAGAACAATTAGCTGAAGTAGCTAGTAATATTCGGGTTGTCAGTTTAGAAAAAAAACAAACCTTATTTAAAATTAATGATACCTTACACGACAGTTTTTATGTTGTGGCATCTGGTGTTGTTAATATTTCTGTAATTGCAGATGCTGAAGAAAGTATTATCAGTAAATGTCACGAAGGTACCATTTTTGGTTTGCGTCCTTTTTTTGCTAAAAATAATTATAAAATGATGGCTAAAGCCAGAGAAGAAAGTCTGGTTTATGCCATTCCTATTGCCGTTTTTAAGCCTTTACTGGCAAATAATTCGGAGGTTTTAAACTTTTTGTTAGAGAATTTTGCCAGCAATTTACCTGATGATCGTTCGTCTCAAGGAAATCTGGTTTCAGATGGGATGTTTTATTCTGAAAAACAATCGGAAGCACAATTTTTTCAAACTTTAGCGTATAACACCACGCCACTTTTGGCTACTTCTGATAATACTGCTCAGGAAGTAGCCCAATTAATGGCAGAATCATTGAAGAATAATGTTATCATTTTCGAAAGAAATGGCCCAATTGGGATTGTAACACATGCTGATTTAGCTTCAAAAATTGCAACTGGACGCTATCCTATTCATACAGCTGTAAGTAATATCATGTCGTCGCCAGTGGTTACGGTTTTAGAAAATGTTTCTTTGGCAGAAGCCCAACTCCTAATGCTAAAAAACAATGTCACTCATTTGTGCGTAACTATTGATGGAACTGATAAATCTACAATAAAAGGAGTAATTTCTGAACATGATTTAATTGCTGCTCAAGCCAGTAATCCTGGTGTTTTGATCAAAGAAATCAAACGTTCTTTGTCTTCAAAAGAACTTAAAGGAATTCGTACTCGATTGACTAATTTGATTCAGTCATCGATTCAAAAAAACATTCCACTAACCCATATTACCAATATTGCTAGCGAAATTAACTATGCTATATTAAAAAGGGCAGTCGAATTATCTATTTTAGAACTAGGTTCCCCTCCTGCGCGATTTGCTTGGTTAAGTATTGGTAGTCAAGGACGAAAGGAACAACTTTTATTAACGGATCAAGACAGTATTTTAGTTTTTGAAGATGTAGCACAAGACAAGTATATCGAGGTAAAAGATTATTTTTTGAAGCTTGGAAAAAAAACAACTACAACGCTAGAAACGATAGGTTACCAACT
This sequence comes from Flavobacterium zubiriense, assembly GCF_041729725.1. NCBI lineage: Bacteria > Pseudomonadati > Bacteroidota > Flavobacteriia > Flavobacteriales > Flavobacteriaceae > Flavobacterium > Flavobacterium zubiriense. The sequence goes on from NZ_JBCFQL010000009.1 coordinate 129,295, forward strand.
TTGTCCTCAAGGACACATGGCAAGTAATATGATGTGGTGTAAGTCATTGACAGACTGGATAAAACAATATGGTAATTGGATGAACGCTACAAGAGAAAACGCAACTAATTTAAGTAGTATTTTCTTTGATTATGAGTTGGTTATAGGCGAACAGAAAATAGAAACAGCAATCAATAATATTGTTTTTGAAAATGCCGTCAACAATACGCTATTTTTTGATTTTTTAGGAAATGATGCTTTAAGAAAAAATTCCCCTTTGAGTTTTTTCAAAAAATTCATTGTTGAAGAAGAAGGAATTCATAAAGATAAATTTGATATCAAAACTCGAGCATTAATGCCACTAATTGATAGTGCGCGACTTTTTGCATTAAGTTATGAGATAAAAGGAATCAATAACACCTATACCCGATTCAAACAATTGGCTATAGTTGATCCCAAACATTCCGAAATTTATCTCAACTGTGCTGAAGCTTATTTATTTCTAACTAAAATTAGAACTTTAGAGGGTTTAAAAAATGAAAATTCAGGACAATATATTAACTTAGAAGAACTATCAAAAATTGATAAAGAAAAACTTAAAAATGCACTGATTCCAATGAAAGAATTGGAAGAATTAATTAAAGATAAGTTCCAACTTACACAATTCTCATAAATTTATGTTAGACTGGTTAAAAAATATTAATAAAGAACATCCTGAATTTTGGAAAGAATATTTAGCAAAATTTTCTAAAAAAACAAATCGATACATTATATTATCAACCGAAGCAACTGGAGATTCTGTTGAAAAAGATGTTATTACTTTCATTAGTGCTTTTGCCGTGGAGAATGATTCTGTTTTGATTAAAGATAGTTTTGAAACTATTTTGTTGCAATATCGTTTTATGCATGACAATCATCTTTCTAATGAATATATTATTGAAAGTAAATTGCTTAAATTGTCTGAACCTGAAGCTTTAAAATCTTTTGTAGAATATTTAGGAAACGGAATTATAGTTGGTCATGAAATTGCCTCAGACATGGCAATGATCAATGCCACTTTAGAGCGTTTAGACTGTGGGAAATTGCGCAATGATGCTTTGGATATTGCTATTATGCATCGAAAACTACACGAACTTCCTGAAGACAAAGAATTTTCTTTAGAAGAGTTAGTTCAGTTTTATAAAATCCCACCTACAGCCGGCGATTCGGTAACTGAAAAAGCATACAAAATTGCTTTATTATTCTTAAAGTTGAAATTGAAATTAGGACTAAAATAGATTTATATGTTGATTTAGACTTATAGTGTTATACCCTCCCAAAAACGCCCATGATGTGTAATAGAAACGGGATTTAAACTAGCTATACTAGAATCAATCCTAAAAGGAATTCCATTTGTTTTAATAACTTTATCATCCAAATTGATTTTCTTTATCTGACTGAAAAGTTCTAGTTTAGTTGTCGCAATTGTGTAGACAGAAACATTTGTAATTATAGTTTCTGTATAATAAACACGTTCATTGCAAAAAACCGTTCCTGTTGTTTCGTTTTCGTAATAACATACTAATTGCATCGGAATATATTCTCGAATTCCAGTTTCGCGATTGTAGATTTTATAAGCTGCTTCTTTTCTAGACCATAAATTCCAGACCATAACTTCTGGGTTTTGGGCATTGGCAATAAGCCATTGCTCCTTTTGGGTAAATATTTTATCCAAAAAACCTTTTCGTTTCCAATTGCTTTCTTTTCGGGCTAAAGCCAAATCTACGATGTCATTTCCTATCATTTTTAGTTTACTAATAAAGACAAAAGAATTATAATCAACGTACTTATTTTTCAGACAATTGCATTCCGATAATTTCTATTGCAGCTTTAATGTTAATCATTTTTTCCATTGCCTGATTATCAATTATAATATCAAATTGTTCTTCAATATCTAAAATCACATCCACTAGATTGGCCGAATTTATCTTTAAATCATTGATGAAATCGGTTTCTTCTGTTAATGATTCAAAGGCTGCTTGATCTTGGATATAAGGTTTTACAATGGCTTTTAAATGCTCTATTATTTCTTGTTTGCTCATAGTTTCTTTTTTGTTTTTTCAATCTTTAAATTTCTTAAAAATAACACATCCATTAACATCTCCAAAACCAAAACTGGCTTTGGCAATAATAGTCAATTCGGTTTCAATCAATCGTTGTGGAATCCTGGACGCATCAATTAAACGGGTTATTTCAGGATGCAAATCATTGCAATTTGTATTAGGAAAAATAAATCCTTGATGCAATTGCAAGATTGTAGCAATACTTTCAACGCTTCCTGCTCCGGATAAACAATGACCAACCATAGATTTCAAGGAATTAATGTACGGAAAATTATTTCCTTTTCGACCTAAAGCTTCGGTCCAATTTTGTATTTCTAAACTGTCTTTTGAAGTAGCCGTTAAATGTCCGTTAATAGCATCGATGGCATCAGCACTTATTTTAGCATTTGCAATAGCATCCGTAATGCATTTTTGTACCGCAATTGGATTTGGTGCCGTCATCGTACCTAATCCACGTTGTCCCCCCGAATTGATGTTTCCACCTAAGACTTCCGCATAAATTCGTGCACCTCTGGCTAATGCAGATTCTAAATCTTCCAATATCATTGCTCCTGCACCACTTCCGGGTACAAATCCAGATGCTGAAGCACTCATTGGTCGAGAACCTTGTTCGGGGGTTTCGTTGTGTTTAAAAGTACATACACGCATTGCGTCAAATCCCCCCCAAATATAAGGGCCGGAATCGCTGGTACTTCCTGCTAAAATCCGTTTGGCTTGCCCTGATTTAATCCGATCAAAAGCCATCATAATACTTTCAGTCCCTGTGGTACAGGCGGATGAATTAGTTGTCACTTGATTTCCTAATCCTAATTTCCCGCCCAGATAAGCACTAATTCCGCTGTTCATGGTTTGGACAACAGCAGTACTGCCTAATTTACGGGTTTGAAATTCATCAATTTTATAAATGCTTTCGCGAAATTTATCAATTCCAGATGTACCTGTCCCGAAAATAGTTCCGCTATCCCAATCTGGTTTTTCATTGTGTTCAATTGACAATCCAGCGTCTTTCCAAGCATCGATTCCTGCAATAACGCCATATAAAATCCCTGAAGAATTGAAATTCCGCAATTCTAACTCCGAAAAATAACGCAATGCTAATTCAGTAGAAACTTCAGGTTTAGCCGAAATTTGACAGGAAAACTGTAATCGCTCTAACTCAGCATCTTTTTTAATACCCGAAATTCCATTTTTAATGGCGTTTGTAAACGCATCAAGTCCTACTCCATTTGGAGCCACTATACCTAATCCTGTTATTACGACACGTTTATTCATATAAAATTCAATATCAATTTCAATGGCAATATCAATTTAAAAAAAAAATTAAATAATCATTCCTGCAATTTCACCGCTACAAACAACTTCTTCCTTTTCGTTTTTCATCATCATCTTGCATTTTAATTTTCCGAATCTAAAATAGATTTTTTCTGAAATGACCGTTATTTTTTCATTTGGACGAACCACTTTTAAAAATTCGATATTTGTTGATGTTAAGGCAATTGTAGCGTTACTGTTAATTGTATCATTTAACAAAAATATGCCCAAACACACTACTCCTATTTGCGCCATGACTTCGGTTAAAATTACACCTGGAGTAACGGGATTATCTTTAAAATGACCTTTATAAAAATCTAAGTTTTCATCAAAAGTATAACAGCCTTCCACTCCATTTTCATCAATACGAATGATTTCATCGACAAACAAAAAAGGCTTGGCATACGGTAATTTGGATAAAATATTTTGATTCGTCATTGTTCTATTTTTATTTTAAAACCGTAATAAAACCCTTTGAGCTGAAAATCCGGGACCAAAACTCAGCATTAGTCCTGTAGAACCTTTTGGGGGTTTAGCATCCATGAAACGTTCTAAAACATACAATACGGTAGCACTTGACATGTTCCCATACAAACGCAACACTTCTTTAGTATCATCAATGTTTTTGCCTAAATCAGAAAACAAATCTTCAACAGTTTGTACTATTTTTTTTCCTCCGGGATGAAATATTAAATGATCAATATCTGCTATTTTTAAGTTATTTTTCTCTAAAAAGGGGTGAATAATAGCTGGAAAATGAGCCATAATCGTATCAGGAACTTCAATATCTAAAACCATTTGTAAGCCTGAATTAGTCAGTTTGAATCCCATCATGTGTTCATTGTCATAAAAATGATACATTTCTTCGGCTAGTATTTCCGGACCGTCATCGTCTTCATGTGACGAAAGCAAAACACAGGCAGCGCCATCACCAAATATGGCGGCACTCACCATATTTGCCATCGAAAAATCATCTAATTGAAATGTTGCCGTTGGACTTTCAACAGCTATTACGGCTGCACGTTTTCCAGGATTAGCCTGCAAGAAGTTTTTGACATAAATAATCCCCGAAATTCCTGCTGCACAACCCATTTCGGTCACAGGAAGCCGCACAATATCCTGCCTTAATTGCAGCTTATTAATTAAATAGGCATCTAGTGACGGAATCATAATTCCGGTACAACTTACGGTGATGATATAATCTAAATCTTCAGGTTTCCATTTGGATTTTAGCAAAGCTTTATTCAAGACTTTTTCGCCTAAATCAATAACTTCACGAACGTAAATATCATTTCTATCCTCAAAAGAAGTATTGGTAAAAACTTCGATAGGATCCATAATAGAATAACGTTTGTCTACGGCTGCACCTTCAAATATTTTTTTTACTTTTCGAATAAAACGTTCCTCATGACCATCCAGCCACGCGTCTAAAAAAGGAATAATCTCCTCTGTAGTCCTAGAATATTTAGGCAGTTGTTTTGCAACTGTATGTATTTTTACACTCATATTTTTGAGATTATCCATTGGTAACGAAAAGCCCATTTCCAGTGAATGGTATATTTTTTAAAATCTAATTCTTCAGAATATTGAATCAATTCTTCCTTTTTAAAACCTCTTAAAATCGAAATCAATCCGTCATTTTTAGACATCGTATTCAATCGAAAAACAAAACACAACAACTGAAATAATCGGTATGCAATTGAACTTCTTTGTAAATCATTAATAACAATTCCAAGGCGTGCATTCGTATAAAAAACGCTCAATATTTCAATAATTTCGTCTTCTTTGAAATGATGTAACACTAAAGTTGATAATACAATATCATATTTTAATGCTTCAAAAGCTTTATCGAATATGTTCTCGCATTGATAGCTAATATTAGAATACTTATTTGATAAACTAATCGCATGATTTATGGTAAAATTATTAGCATCAATACCAATTAATTTTAATTTCAAATTGTTTTGAAAACCATAATCAGCTAGAATTCTCAACATATCGCCATTACCACAACCTATATCTACAATTGTAATTTCAGTATTAGCAGGAACATTTCTTAATAAGGTTTTGACACCTAGTAAAGTTAGCTTGTTTCCACCCAAAAGCTGATTTATTTTAGCTATTTTATCTAAAGCATCCCGCAAAATTTCCCCTTCTAACATAAAATCATCCATGGTTTCGGGCATTTCTGTTCTGTATTTAGTACGGATTAACATTTTGGTTGTATATTAATGGGTTTTCCATGTGTTTTTTTTATTATTACTGGTAGTAAAAACGGTAACTTGATTATTATTTGCATAAAAAATGCTGCTAATTTTTGTCTTTGTAAAACAGTAGCTAATAAGCGTCCCATTTTTAATCTGTTACTAAAATTATGATTCCATTCATTTTGATATTTAGTTTCCAAATCCAATCGCGATGTTATTTCCTGATTGCAATAGTTCTCAATCAACTCTGATACAATTTTCGCACTGTGTATCGCCATTGCCATTCCGTTACCGCACAATGGATGGATTAATCCGGCGGTATCACCAATCATTAGAATATGATTTTCTACCGCTTTTTTTTTGTCAAAAGAAATTTGGCTTATCGTTAAAGGTTTTTCAAATACTGGAACGCAATTATCTAGAATAAATTTTAAATGAGGATTTCTAGAAACTACATTTATTTGAAATTCTTCAATATTTTTATACTTCTTGAATGTTTTGTAATCAGCTAAATAACAAATGTTTATTATTTCATTTTCTACTTTAGAAACACCACAATAACCTCCTTTAAAATGATGTAAACCAACTAAATCATTTGGAAAAACACCTGAATAATGGGCTTTTACTGCTAACCAAGGTGCTTTTTTATAAATAAAAGCTCTATCAAGTTTTAGATCAATACTAGATCTTTTTCCGTAAGCTCCAATTAGAATTTCAGATTTAAAAACAGCATTTTTTGCAGTAGTCACCGTAAATTTATTTTCTGAAAAAGAAATTTTTTCAACTGAATCATGAATGATTTCGCATCCATTTTCTACTGCTTTTTTGCATAAAAAATCATCTAATAAATACCTACTAACACCAAAACCGCCAAGAGGCAAATTACTTTCGAGGATTTTCCCATCGAGAAAAGAAAATTGAAATTTATTTATATGCGTAGGTTTTAAATCGTCACAATCTATTTCCAACCAATTCAAATACGATACAACTTCATTAGAAATGTATTCACCACAAACTTTATGTTTTGGGTATTCATTCTTTTCGATCAAAATAACTTTCAAGCCTATTTTAGATAAGTGAATTGCTGCGGTAAGCCCAGCTAATCCGCCACCTACAATTAGTATCTTATTATCATTCTCCATAGAATCACTAATTTAGACTATTTCTTTTTATAAAAAATTTATTTATTCAAAAAAAGCTGCTTCTTGAATAACTAAGTACGTCGAAAGTTTTAAAGTCGTAAAGTCAAAAGAAACTCTATGAGTTCAAACAACTACAGGTTAATGTTTTAAACAACATGATCTCGTTTCCAAATAGAACATGATATAGTTTTCACCACTTATCCTTAAGAGTTAAACACCATTTGGAAGTATTTATCAAAAGAAAGCCAAGTAGAACGGGTAGTGATCTTTTAGATGATATTTTTTATCTATTTTCTGCTTTCTGTCTCCTACCCTGACCCCTTCAGTTTTCTTTTATTAACTTTACATCCTATTAAAACAAATCCTTTTTCATGAATACTGCCACACATTGGAATATTTTATTATCCAATCAAATCAATAAAAAAGAGTTTATAGAATCCATTCTTTCTGGAAATGCTCAAGCCGAATTAGCGCCTTTTAATATTTTAAAAGGAATTCTTTATTCTGATTTAGCCATTGATCATTTCATCCAAAAAGAATTTCAATACCTCGAATTGACCGCGCTTGATTCTAATAGAAAACTCAGCACTTTTTCTTCGGGGCAACGCAAAAAGAAATTTCTTCAATATTGCATCAATCAAAATCCAGATTTCATCATTTTTGATAATCCAATGGATCATTTAGACCAGGTTTCTAGAGTGGAATTATCAAAATTACTGGAAAAAATGACTTCTAAAATTAAGATTATTCAATTGATTAATCGTGCTGCTGATGTATTAGCTTTTATTTCTAATACTCGCCAAATTAATTCGGATGCTTATCTTTTAGAAGAAATAACTGCCTCAACACACGAAACTAAAATAATAGCACAATCTGGAATTCCGCAGCCTGCGCATCCTATCAAATACAACCAGCAAATGCTGGTTCAGATGAATAATGTTACCGTAAGTTATGAAGGTCGTGCTGTTGTCAATAACATCAACTGGACGATTCAACAAGGCGAATTTTGGCAACTTATTGGACCAAATGGTTCGGGAAAAAGTACTCTTTTATCACTAATAAATGGCGATAGTCCTAAGGGTTATGGACAGGATTTACATCTTTTTGGATACAAAAAAGGAAGTGGCGAGAGCGTTTGGGACATCAAAAAAAACATCGGTTATTTTGCGACCAATATGACCAGTTTATTTCAAAGAAACCACACTTTGGAACAAATGATCTTATCAGGCTTTTTTGATTCCATTGGACTGTATGACTTACCAACAACTTTACAAAAAAACATTGCCGATCAATGGCTAGACTTAATTGGGATGAAACACCTAAAAAACAAAATGTTCAAACGACTTTCTGTAGGACAACAACGACTTGCTATGATTGTACGTTCGGTTTTGAAACACCCGCCATTGGTTATTTTAGACGAACCAGTTGAAGGTTTAGACGATGAAAATGTAGCTATGGTTACCCAACTTATTAATTTGCTAAAACAAGAATCGAATATGACTATTGTGTTTGTTTCCCATCGCAGTGAACCTAATTTAGCACCTAATTTTATTTTTGAATTAATTCCTACCAAAAATGGTTCTGTAGGTGTTATTAAATAACATCATTCAATACCAATTTTAAAAAACATTGTCTATATAAAACCGATACAATCGCTGTATCGGTTTTCTTTTGTATTGAGAAGAATTAAATTTATTTTGTTTTTTTATCCGGTCTGATAATCATTCGTAACGAATTATCTTTTGAGAAATAAGCGATCATCCAGTTGTAGAAAGTCTTTATTTTATTTCTATAGGTAATCAACGAAATCAAGTGAATAAACAACCAAATAATCCAAGCAAAAAATCCGTTAAAGTGCATTTTTGGTTTTGGTAAATCTACTACGGCTTTGTTTTTTCCAATGATTGCCATAGAACCTTTATCTAAATATTTAAAAGGGACTAAAGCTTTTCTTTGAATCTCATTTTTAAAATTTTTAGCCAAGTTGATTCCTTGTTGAATAGCTACTTGTGCCACTTGTGGGTGACCATGTGGGAAAGCTTCATCATTGGATTGAATACAAGTATCACCGATGGCATAAATATTATCCGTTCCGTTAATTTTATTAAAAGCATCGGTAGTTAAACGTTTGCCACGACCGTAACTATCTGCTGGAAGTCCTTTAAATTCACGTGCTGTAACTCCAGCTGCCCAGATTAAGTTTTTAGTTTGAATGGTTTCTCCATTAGCAAAATGTACTGTATCGTCTACATAATCCACTACATTATTGTTCAGTTTTACAATTACCCCTAAATCAGTCAGTTCTTTAAGTGTATCTTGTTGTGATTCCTTACTCATGGGAGTTAATAATGCAGGTGCTCCATCTACTAAATAGATATTACTTACTGAGGTTCCTAATTCAGGATATTCTTTTAAAAGGATATTTTTACGCATTTCGGCAAACATTCCCGAGATCTCTACTCCTGTAGGACCACCTCCAGCAACTACAATCGTCAATAATTTTCTACGCTTACGAATGTCTTTTGTAATAGCCGCTTTTTCTAAGTTTTTAAGCAAAGTATTACGCATTACAATGGCATCGTTCAGGGTTTTCATTGGAATGGCGTTCTTTTTTACGTTTTCCATACCAAAATAACTCGTCTCCGCTCCTGTTGCAAAAACAAGCTTATCATAGTTTAATTCTCCATTACTCAGAATAACTTTATTCTCAGCAGGCACTACTTCCACTAATTCTCCTAAACGAAATTGCAGATTCTTTTTTCCTGCAAAAAATTTTCTAAAAGGGTAACTAATACTTGATGGCTCTAAATAAGCCGTAGCCACTTGATAAATAAGCGGCGGGAAAAAGTTGTAGTTGTTTTTATCAACCAGAGTTACGTGAACTCCCTCTTGATTTAATAATTCTTTTGCCAGATTCATTCCTGCAAAACCGCCTCCGATTATTACGATTTCCATATTTTACAATTTTAAAATAACCTCTTATGTTAGTCAGCAAAAGAAGTTTGGATTGTTTTTATTTTTTTTGTTTTAGCTTTTTAACTGGTTTTTCTACTACTTGGGTTTTATTTTGTAATAAATGATTGGCTAGTATTTTTTCAATTAATTCATCCTTAGTTAAGTGATGAAAAATGGTTTTTATCTTTGTTTTTAATTCGGAATCCACCTCGTGATTGGGTTTCGTTTTAAAAATTTGTTTTGCCCAAAGCAACGTATTGTTATCCTCAATACTAGTTGCTGAAGGTTTTGAAAATGGTTTGAATTGGATCCCTAATTCTTTTTCAAAATCAGCAATTTCTATTTCTTCTTCGGCTTGTAAAACAGTTAATGATAATCCGTTTGCTCCTGCTCTGGCGGTTCTACCACTTCTATGAACATAATTCTCATAAGTATCTGGCAAATGATAATTCACTACATAAGCAATCTCTTTTACGTCAATTCCTCTGGCAGCCAAATCTGTAGCTACTAATATATTGATGTGTCCTTCGCGAAATTGTTCCATAATTCGATCCCGAATTCCCTGCGACAAACTTCCGTGTAAAGCTCCCGACGAAAAACGATTGATAGCTAAATTTTTAGCTAATTTATTTACGGCTGCTTTTGTTTTGCAAAATATAATGCCGCGCTGTCCTTCTCTGGAATTCAAAAAGTGCATTAAAACATCTAATTTCTCAATAGGATCAACCACAATATATTGATGATCAATACTTTGATTTCCTGAAGTTTCCATATTTGCACTTATTTGCACTACATTTTTATGCAAATAATTCTGAATCAACTGTTTGATTGTACCTGGCATAGTAGCCGAAAACAAAAAAGTACGGTGATTTTTAGGCAATTCGGCAACAATTTCATCTAAGCTTTCTTTTAGAATGCTTACCATTTCATCAGCTTCATCCAGTACTAAAAATGAAGTTTCTTTTAAACTGATGGCTTTTCGTTGCAACAAATCAATCAAACGTCCTGGTGTGGCTACCACAATATGAGTAGGATTACTTAAACGTTCTATTTGTGGTTTTATTGGAATTCCACCGCAAACAGCAGCAATCGAAACTGCTGGAAGATTTTGAGCGAAAGTTTCTAAATTTTTAAAAACTTGTTGTCCTAATTCTCTGGTTGGAACTAATATTACGGCTTGTACATTTGGTTTTGAGCTATCAACTAATTGTAAAATTGGTAAACCAAAGGCAGCGGTTTTTCCCGTACCTGTTTTGGCTAATCCTACCAAATCGGTTTGATTTGCTAAAAGTAACGGAATCACTTGTTCTTGTATAGCTGTAGGGGCAACAAGGTTCAACTGATTTAAAGTTTGTACTAAAGCTGTCGAAATTCCTAAATCTGAGAATTGTTTGGACATTATTTTATTATTTATATGAAAAATTGTATTCCTTATTTTAATCTTCATCATCAGGTTCGTTCATGATTTTTTCACGATACTTTTTCCCTAATAACAAGGTTAATTTTAGTTTGTAATCATCTACAAGCCATTCGCGGTAATTTTTACTGCATTGGCTTAGACATTTTGCGTAACGTTTGATACGACATTCGATATCATCATCTAATTCTTTAGCTAATAATTTGGCTTCTTGCAACGTTTCGGTGTTGTACACACACATAATAGCGTGCTGATCCAGCGATTTATCAAGAACGACCTTAGAACGTAGATTTTGTTTTATGACCAATTTGTGTTCTTCGTCAACATCAAAAGTAACGTCTTCAGTATTAGGAAATTTAGCTCTTAATTCTGGAGGCATAGTATATTTAAAATACAACTCGATTTCAGCATCGTCACGTAAATTTTCCAAATAAAACTCAGGTGATTTAAAGATGTGTTGCCAGTTTACCGGCTCACTCCAAAGTCCAAAACGCGCGGCATTATTTCCTAGATCGATAACGGTAAACTCGTTTTTAAGAGGTAATTTACGAGAACCACGACCAATCATTTGGTAGTATAAAGTCAATGATTTTGTAGCACGGTTCAATATAATGGTTTCTACTGTGGGCTCATCAAAACCAGTTGTCAAAATCCCTACAGATGTTAAAATTGCATCCGGAGTGTGTTTGAACCAATGTAAAATTTCTTTTCTTTCTTCGTTGCTGCTGGTGTTGTCCAGGTGTCGAATTTCATAACCTGCTTCTCTAAAAGTTTCATATACATACAATGATGTATTGATTCCATTATTGAAAATCAAGGTTTTTTTGCCTAATGATTTTTCAGTATACGCATGCAATAATTTTTCTTGCATTAAAGTGTTCGTATACAAATCATCCGACGATTTTACTGTGTAATCTCCGTTGATCCCTACTTTTAAGGATGTCAAACCCACATCATAGCTATAGGTAGTGGCTTTCGCCAAAAATCCTTTTTCTATCAATGAACTAATAGTATCTCCTACGATTAATTCATCGTAGCTTTGATTCATTGGTAATTTTATATTCGAACTTAAGGGTGTTGCGGTAACTCCTAATATAAAGGCATTGGTAAAAGAACTTAATAATTTTCTAAATGAATTATAATGCGCTTCATCAATAATAACCAGACCAATATTATCTAATATTAATTTTTCGTCATTGATACGGTTTTTAAGCGTTTCTACCATGGCTACAAAACAAGAATATTCGTTTTGATCGGGTAAATCTTTAACCTTAGAATTGATGATTTTATTTTTAACTCCAAAACCTTTTAACATCTTAGAAGTTTGTTTACACAACTCGATTCTATGCGTTAAAACAACTACTTTTTTATCGTGTTTGGATAGGTAACGGCGAACAATTTCTGAGAATATTACTGTTTTTCCTCCTCCTGTAGGCAATTGATACAGCAGGTGGTGTTGTGCAGGACCATTATCGATGCGCTCAAATATGGCATCAATATCTCCTTTCTGGTAAGCATAAAGTTCTTTTTTTTCTTCTTTTTCTATTTCTATTGTACTTTCGAACATTGTTTTTTGTTGGATTTTTGCAAAAATACGTCTAAAAAACAGTTATCTTGTTATATTTAATTTAAAATATTAACTCAATTTGAAATAATTTGGTTTACAAGGGACTTACTCCTCAATTCGCTCAATAATTAGCAGGAAATCGCCTTTATTTTTCCATTTTTGTTGAATAGTTTCCTCAGAAATAGCTCTTATTCGGCTTATAAATTCACTTAAAATGCCATTTGCTATTGTAAATTGCACGGCATGATCAAAAGAATTGAACATACTTTTATAAAAAGCGTCCTGTGTAATGTTATTTTCGGATGCAAAAGTTTGAGCAATTTCAATAGTATACAACATCACATCGGCTATTACAAATGGGTCTACTCCTAGCGTGATAAAATGTTTGATATATTTTTGAGCCACTGAGCGACGCATTTTTGGACGCTTCCGTTTTTTTGTATTCGAAACGGGAAAATATTCGTGAGAAATTTTCAGTTTGGCTTCTTGGAGTAATTTATCTTCTTTTGGGTTGAATACAAAATCATAAAATTCCTTTACAGCAGTAAATTTTTCATACAATTCAATCAATTGTTCCTGGAGTTGTTCCTTATCAAGTTCGCTCAAATATTTTTTTAAATCTCTTTTGCTCATTATAAAAAATTTATGATTACAAAAGTAAATTACTTTGGGCTTTAATACCTATAAAACGAATGATAATCCTTAATTTTGGCATGAAACATTAAAAAATAATAGCAATGCTTAAGATTTTTAAAATTACTGCCATCCTTGAAGGAATATCGTATTTAGTTCTATTTTCAAATATGCTTTTTATCAAACCAAATAATTTTGAACTTTATCACCAATTATTGTATCCTATTGGAATGAGTCACGGAATTTTATTTATTGCTTATATCATTTTGGCATTTTTATTAAAAACACCTCAAAAATGGAGTGTTAAAGATTTTGGAATCATTCTATTGGCTTCTTTGATTCCGTTTGGTACTTTTTATGTAGAAAAAAAATACTGTTAATATGTACTACATATTAAACCAACTATTCTCTTTTTTATATCCGCTTTTTAAATCCTGGGGATGGAATAATACCATAGCATCTTACTCTAGTTTGATACTAAATATTGTGCTGCTTTGTTTATTATCTTATTTAGTTTACTATGTATTTAAACAGTTTTTAGTTGGTTTAATAATTTTTATGGCTCGAAAAACCAAAACGCAGTTTGACGATTTACTGGTTTCAAACAAAACAGTTAAGTATATCGCTCGGTTACTTCTGGTTTTATTCGTTTACAAATCGGTTCCTATTATTTTAGAACGATATGAATATTGGGATGGTGTTTTTGAAAAATTGATAGGGATTTATATTCTCATTTTAGTGTTGTGGATTATCCGTACTGTTTTTAACGCGCTGCGTGATTATTTAAAGCAAAAACCTCGTTACAGCGACAAACCAATAGATAGTTTTATTCAGGTCATCATGATTGTGCTTTGGTTAGTTGGAATTACAATTCTAGTTTCCCAATTGTTCAATATCGATTTTAAAAACATGTTTACCACTTTAGGAGCGGTTTCGGCATTAATTATTTTAATTTTTAGAGATATTATTTTAGGATTTGTAGCCAGCGTTCAGGTAGCTGTGAATGATATGATTCGAATAGGTGATTGGATTACCATAGATAAATTTGGTGCCGATGGTGATGTAATCGAAATCAATTTAACCACCGTTAAAATCCGTAATTTTGATAATACTACCACTACCATTCCTACTTATAGCCTGAGTTCGGATTCGTTTCAAAACTGGCGCGGAATGCTTAAATCTAATGGTCGACGCATCAAAAGACACCTGCTTATCAAAACCAATAGTATTCGTTTTTTGAATGAAGCCGAATTAGCCGATTTGAAAAAAATCCATTTAATTAGTGATTATATTACCACTCGTCAAGCCGAAATTAATAAATACAATACTGACAGAGGAATTGACAAATCCATTGCAGTAAACGGGCGAAACATGACTAATATGGGTTTGTTTCGAAAATACGTTATTCAATACCTTCGTAATCACCCAGCTATTAATCAAGAGATGCCTTTAATGTGCCGTCAGCTGCAATCTACTGCAGAAGGAGTACCATTAGAGATTTATACTTTTTCTACCGACAAAAGATGGGAAAATTACGAATATGTCATGGCAGATATTTTTGATCATGTGATATCCGCTGTTCCTTATTTTGACCTTGAAGTATTTGAATTTCCTTCGAAAAATACTTTTTCTAAAGAATAAAAGCCACGAATTCACAAATTAAATTCGTGAATTCGTGGCTTTTTAAATCATAAATATTAGATACGATTTTTTACAAACTCAATTTCCGTTTTTCCGTGCGCTTTTGGTTTGCCGTCTTCTCCTAAATTGACCATTACCGTACTATCAATAGTAATAATTGTTTCTCGAGTCATCATATTGCGAACTTCACATTGTAAAGTAATCGAAGTTACTCCAAAACGAACCACATCAATTCCAATTTCGATTACATCTCCTTGTTTTGCTGAACTTGTAAAATTAATTTCAGACATGTATTTTGTAACTACTTTCGAATTCTCAAATTGAATTATGGTGTACAAAGCCAGTTCTTCGTCTATCCAAGACAGTAGTTTTCCTCCAAATAAAGTTCCGTTAGGATTAAGGTCTTCGGGTTTTACCCATTTTCTAGTATGAAATCTCATGATTTTAATTATTTATGCTAAAATAAGACATCCTTGATGATTTTTTTTCTATTTTTAAGAAAAAAAGATGAGCCAAAGAGATCAATTTTTAAGTGAATTCCGTGGTGCTCCTATAGGTAGTGTTAGCACCCAATCTTCAGCCGATGAAATTTTTCAAAATGAAGTTTTGAGACCCATTTTAAAACTGCAAAATGATTTATTTATCGCTTCTTTTCACAATTATATCAGCAAGTACAAACGGGATTTCTATTCGCTCAGCGTAGAAAAAAAAATAGCCACTATTGAAAATGCAATTCAAAAAGACATTAAATTCAGGAATGCTTTAAAAGGAATGATTATTGCTTTGTTCACAGTCGATGAATATGTTTTATATATTAAAAATTCATCAAGTTTAAACAAACGAATGATGAATATGCTTACCGAAAGATTAAAAAATCAGGTACAATTATTTGAAAAAAGTCTTGTTGAATAACACCTAATTTTTTAAATTAAAACTAAACCTCTTCAAAAAAAAAAATTCTATCTCATTTTAGATTAACTTTTTAAAGAGTGGAATTTTTATGGGTTATTTTTAAAAAAAAAATATTCCACTTAGCTATTTTAAGTCTTTAGATTATGTTAATAAATTGGTTAAAAACATAGTGTATTAAGTCAAAATAGTGAATAATATTCCGCTTTTTTAAACAGAGTATTGTTTTTTTGTTAAAAGTAAAATACTATATTTTATTTATGTACATAGTATCATTTATTTCATTATAATTGTTAAAACCAAAGTTTATGAAAGAGAACTATTTGAAATGGTATTCTCCAAATTTGAGTAGAGATATCGAAATGCTTGTATTTGGACATTCAGGTTATCCAGTAATTTTATTTCCTACTTCTATGGGAAGTTTTCATGAAAATAAAGACATGGGGTTAATCGAATCGGCAAGATGGTATATTGAACAAGGATTAATACAAATTTATTGCCCGGACAGTATAGATAAAGACAGTTTTTATAACAAACAAATCCATCCTGTCCATCGTATAGAAAATCACGATTGGTATGATAAAATGATTTGTCATGAAGTGGTTGAAAAAGTAAGACATAATACACAATCGGGAAAAGTAGTTGTTGCGGGTTGTAGTTTTGGAGGGTATCATGCGGCTAATTTTGCTTTTAGACATCCTGGTTATGTGAGTCATTTATTTAGTATGAGCGGAATTTTTAATATCAAAAGCTATTTAGACGGTTTTCATAACGATACCGTTTTTTATCATTCTCCAGATGATTATTTGCATGGATTAAATGATTACGAATTATGGAATATGGACATTGTTCTGGGAACTTCTAATTGGGATATTTGTTTTGATGCCAACTTAAAAATAAGCAAATTAATAGCGAATAAGAATATGGATCATTGGCTTGATATTAGACAAGACAAACTACACGATTGGCCTCTTTGGAAAGAAATGTTTCCTCATTATTTGTCTCGAATTAAATTTAGCTAACAGCTTTTAGAACAGTATAAAAATAAAAGAAAAATAAAAGTATGAAAAAGATTGGAATTTTATTTGGAATGGAAGACACCTTTCCACAAGCATTTATTGATAGAGTAAATTCAAAAAACGAAAAAGGAATTATTGCTGAAGCTGTTTCTATTGACAAGGTTGTTCAAAATAAAGCCAGCGAATATGCCGTAATTATTGATCGCATTTCGCAAGATGTTCCTTTTTATCGCGCCTTTCTTAAAAATGCAGCTTTAACGGGAACAAATGTTATTAACAACCCTTTTTGGTGGAGTGCAGATGATAAATTTTTCAATAATGCCTTGGCTGATACACTTGGCGTTCCGTTGCCGAATACAGTAATTCTTCCATCAGCTGAACATCCTACAGATACAACAGCCAATTCGTTTAGAAACCTTAAATTTCCTTTAGATTGGGAAGGTATTTTCGAATATGTAAAATTTCCAGCTTATATGAAACCCTATTCTGGTGGTGGATGGAAAAATGTATATCGTTTGGAAAACAAAGAAGAATTCTGGGAAAAACATAAGGAAACAGGACAATTAGTAATGTTATTGCAAGAAGAAATTGTTTTTACAGAATATTTTAGGGTGTATTGTTTAGGTTGCAAAGCAGTTAAAATCATGCAATACGAACCTAGAAACCAACCTCATTTACGTTATGTTCACGACGGTCCAGCAGTAGATAAAAAGTTATTAGCAACGATTAAAGACTACACTATTCGTCTTTGTAAAGGTTTAGGTTATGATTTTAATACGGTAGAATTTGCCGTTCGTGATGGTATTCCTTATGCTATCGATTTCGGTAATCCAGCTCCAGATGCTGATATTAATTCGGTAGGACCTGAAAACTTTGAATGGGTGGTTGAAGAAGCTGCTAAAATGGCAATTGCAGCAGCAAAAAAACAAAAACCAGGAAAAATCAACCTAACCTGGGGAACATTTATGCAGGAGGCTGTAGGATAAAAATAACAATCGGAGGAATTTAAATGAGAAAGTTGCCTGTTTTTACGCTGGGTATTGAAGAAGAATACCAAATTATAGATCCTGAAACCAGAGATCTACGCTCCCACTTATCCAAAATTGTGGATGGAGCTAAAATATTATTGAATGAGCAAGTAAAAGCCGAAATGCACCAATCGGTTGTGGAAGTAGGTACTAATATTTGTAAAAACGTTAAAGAAGCCGAATGCGAAATTAAATTTTTAAGAACTAAGATTGTTGAACTAGCCGAAAAACAAAACCTTATTGTAGGTGGAGCTGGAACGCATCCGTTTTCAAAATGGCAAGACCAAGCCATAACTGATGATCCGCGTTATCATAATATTATCAACGAATTGCAGGATGCAGCACGTTCTAATTTGATTTTTGGAATGCACTGCCATGTGGGAATTGAAAATCGTGAAATTGGTTTAAAATTAATCAATCAAGCTTGCTATTTCTTACCCCATATTTTTGCATTATCAACTAATTCCCCTTTTTGGGAAGGAAGACAAACGGGTTATAAATCCTTTAGAACAAAAGTTTTTGATAAGTTTCCTAGAACAGGATTGCCTGAATATTTTGATTCGGTAGCTTCTTATGATAAGTTTTTGGAAACCTTGGTAAAAACCAATTGCATCGATAATCCAAAGAAAATTTGGTGGGATTTACGCTTGCACCCTTTTTATGATACCATTGAATTCCGAATTTGCGATATGGCATTAACGGTTGAAGAAACCATGTGTATAGTGTCTATAATTCAGGCAATTGTAGCTAAATTATATCGTTTAAATACACAAAATTTAAAATTCAATACCTATCGTATAGCGCTGATAAAAGAAAATAAATTTAGAGCGGCTCGTTATGGAATTGAAGGAAATATGATTGATTTTGGACTTCAAAAAGAAGTAGAAACCAGAATGCTTATTCTAGAATTATTAGATTTTATTGACGATGTTGTGGATGAATTGGGCAGCAGAGATCACATTAATTATGCACACGAAATTCTGAAAAACGGTACTGGAGCCGACAAACAATTGGCTATTTTTGAACAGACAAATGATTTAACTAAAGTAGTTGATTTTATAACATCCGAATTTACTAAAGGGCTATAGATTATTAGCTTATCTTTGCAAATATTATAAAAAGGTTGGACTAATGAGAAAGAAAAGCATAACTATAGCAATATTAGATATGTACAATGGCGAACCCAATCAAGGGATGCGTTGTATCATTGATATTGTAAATCGATTTACACCATTTGTATCTTTTAAAATATTTGATGTAAGAGGAAAGTGTGATTTACCTGAAATTGATCAATTTGATATCTATATTTCTACTGGGGGACCTGGAAATCCGCTTGAAGGTGATGGCGAATGGGATATAAAATATTATGCTTTTATTGATGCCATTGTAAAATGGAACAATGAAAATCCTATAAAAAAACATGTATTATTCATTTGTCATTCGTACCAAATGGCCTGTAAGCATTTTGGTCTAGCCGAAATTACAAAACGAAATGATACTTCCTTTGGGGTCATGAGTATCCACAAAACCAAAGATGGTCTTAAAGACTTATTGTTTGAAGGACTTGCTGATCCTTTTTTTGCTATTGATTCCAGAGATTATCAAGTAATCCAACCTAAATTGAGTGTTTTCGCTAAAAAAGGAGCTAAAATCCTTTCGTTAGAAAAAATTAGAGATCATGTGCAATACGAAAGAGCCATTATGGCGGTACGTTTCACCGATCACTTAGTGGGAACACAATTTCATCCCGAAGCCGATCCAATCAGTTTTCTTGCTCATTTGAGAAATAAAGATGTGAAAGAGAAAATTAGAAAAATGAAAGGTAAAAGAAAGTTTAGAAACATGCTCGAAGACTTAGTGGATGATGATAAAATATATCGCACTAATGAAACTTTGATCCCAAATTTCCTTCGTTCTGCAATTACTGACCTGATGAGAACTAAGAAAATCATGTCTAATTAATCAATTATCATTTTCACAAACTAATATTGAAATACAGATTAAGCGTATTGTTATTTAGAAAGATTTAAAAAATTTCTTTTTATCCGTTGAATTAGTATTATCTGTGTTCCCATTTTTTAATAATTAAATCTATATGATTTCAAAATATCGAAAATTATTCAACGAGCAGTTTACAGAAGAAAAATACCAAGCTTTAAAAGAAGATATAACAGCTGATTTTAATTATGCTCCTACTTTTCGATTAGCAGAAACCCCTTTTTTTATTTCTAACGAATTAAAAGAACAATTGTTAGAAGGCTGTAATGATGTTATAGCGTTGATTCAACAAAACAACTTTAAAGAACTTACAAACAAAGCATTAGAATTAAACAGTACAGTTCCTAATGAAGACGACCATTCTACTTTTATAGCTATAGATTTTGGAATTTGTGAAGAAGACGGAGCTGTTGTTCCCAAATTAATAGAAGTACAAGGTTTTCCTTCTTTGTTTAATTACCAAATTAATCTTTTCGAAAAATTCAAAAAACAATATCCTTTTCTAGAGGAGTTAACGCCTTTTTTGAACGAGCTAACGCCACAGGAATATCTTGAAAATTTAGAAACGGTTCTTTGCAACAATCATCCTAGTGAAAATGTTGTTTTACTGGAAATAGAACCCGAAAAACAAAATACAAAAATTGATTTTTATTATTGCAAAAGAGACCTCGGGTTGACCATTGTTTGTGTTACAGATGTAATAAAAAAAGGAAAACAATTGTTTTACAAAAACGAAAAAGGCGAAGAAATCCAAATAAAACGCATTTATAACAGAGTGATTTTTGACGAACTGGATTTGCGTACCGATTTAAAATTGAATTTTAGTTTCTCAGACGAATTAGATGTAGAATGGGCAGGTCATCCTAATTGGTTTTTTAGAATCAGTAAATTCATTTTACCGTTATTAAAAGGGAAATATTTTATAGAAACTACGCTATTAAGCGATTTAAAAGAAATTCCAAACGACTTAGAAAATTATGTTCTAAAACCATTATTTTCGTTTTCGGGTTCAGGTGTGATTTTTCATGTAAAACGAGAAGATATTGAAGCTGTTGTGGATAAAGAACTCTATATACTTCAGAAAAAAGTCAACTATTTACCTATTGTTCAATCTCCTGACGGAAAGGTAAAAGCCGAAGTAAGAATGCTTTGTACTTGGAAAAAAGAAGATGAAGCTCCTACTCTATTGTGTAATTTAGTGCGTTTAAGCCGCGGTGAAATGATAGGTGTAAAATACAATCAGGATAAAGACTGGGTGGGCGGAACTATTGGGCTATTTGAAAGATAAAATTTATTTTTTCCAGAATTTTTGATATAAAACAGGACATACTTTTTCCATTGTTATAGGTTCATCTACGTTCCAGTTAAATTCTAAGATAGGATAATGTTCATCGTTTGTTTTAAAATTTTCATAATCTATATAAGCATAAGCTTCTTTATCAGTCCTGTTTTTAAAAGCACTTAAACCAACATGCCAAAAACCTTCAAAATCATATACTTGTGGTTCATTTTCAACTAAATTTACTAAATAATCAGGATTTTCTTTAACTTTATAATAAGCTTCTTTTCCTCTTGAAACTAGCCAACATCTAAAATAATCAAAACCATCTTCAGCCACACCATTGCTGATAATGTAATTAGCACACCATAAATCTGAAGTATAGGAGTCAAACAAAAGTTTATCCGTTCTTAATCGAAAACCAACCATTTCTTTGGGTGAAAGTTTCTCGATTTCAGAAATAAGAAAAATTTCCTGATCTTCTTGATTGGTCGTTTCTTGTATTGATTTTTCAATAATAGCCCAAAAATTTTCTTCGTCCAGCATTTCACTTGATGCTTTAAAATGTATCGAATCTAGATTTATCTTTGGAGCTACATCAGTGGAATCAATGCTTGAAATTGTCTCTAATCCCGTTGAATTAACTGTGTTATTTTGGCTGTAGCCAATGGTAGAAAAAACTAAAAGGAACAATAGAAAAAAGTAGTGATGTCTCATATTAATAGAATATTCGATTAGACAGTGCTGAAATACTGTATAAAATTAGTCTATTTTATTTTCTAATGTGGACTCCTTTCACATAAAAATTAACGTCAACAACTAAATTTGAATTTTCATCAATGTTAGTCTCTTTTTTCCAATTAGTTTCTGGTTTTTGCCATTTATCAACTCCATTAAAAGAAATTTTAATAGGCATATCAAATCCCGAAACACAATTTGTCCAACGATAGACTAAATTTTTATTTTCAAAATAATATTCTAATGTTGGAATTCTAATATCTCTTAAATATTGATCAAAAAACGGATTCAAATCCATTCCCGTTTCTGCACTCAAGTAATCTTCAATTTGTTTAGTTGTAACCGTTTGATGATAAAAAGTAGCGTTTAAACCTCTTAAAATAGCTTTCCATTTCTTGTCGTCATTTACAATTTGGCGTAAAGTATGCAGCATATTCCCTCCTTTCGAATACATATCGCCCGAACCTTCCTTATTTACATTGTAATTTCCAATGATAGGAATATCATTTTGTATATGCTTTCTTGTTCCTATTACATACTCAGATCCTGCATTTTTGCCGTAATAATATTCCACAAAAAGACATTCAGAATAGTTTGTAAAACTTTCATGAATCCACATATCAGCAACGTCTTTGTAAGTGATGTTATTAGCAAACCATTCATGTCCTGATTCGTGAACAATAATAAAATCAAATTTTAATCCCCAGCCGGTTCCGCTCAAGTCATGTCCTAAATAACCATTTTCAAATCCATTACCATAAGTAACTGAACTTTGGTGTTCCATGCCTAAATAAGGAACTTCAACCAACTTGTAACCGTCTTTGTAAAAAGGATAAGGACCAAACCAATATTCAAAAGCCTCAAGCATTCTAGGTACTTCTTTGAATTGTTTTTTGGCTTTTGCCAAATTGTCTCTCAAAACATAATAGCTACAATCTAAAGTTCCTTTTTCGCCTTTGTATTTTTCTGAAAAAGAAACATAATCACCAATATTGATGTTCACGCCATAATTATTTATTGGATTTGAAACGTACCAATTATAAGTTTTGGTGCCGTTTTTATGTTTTTTTACACTCAACAAACGACCATTAGAAACGTCCATTAAGTCTGACGGAACATTAACACTAATGTACATATTCTCTACTTCATCATACATGTGGTCTTTATTTGGCCACCAAACACTAGCACCTAAACCTTGACATGAAGAAGCTATAAACGGTTTTCCGTTCCTGTCTTTTTTCCAGGTAATTCCACCGTCCCAAGGCGGATTAACGGCAACTTTGGGTTTACCACCATAAAAAACGCTAAGTTCTTTTGTAGAGCCTTTTTTTTGTACAGCAACTAAATTTACAAAATATACATTTCCTTCTCTATTGTATTTTAATTCAATTCCATCTTGAACAATTTTGCTGATTTCTAAAGGATTTTGTAAATCAATTTGCATTACATTATAGTCTTGTACTACTTTATATTTAATAGTATTAGAGCCTGTAATTGTGCTATCTAAAGGATTTATTTTTACATGTAATCGATACTGTTTTAAATCCCACCAAGACCTTTCTTTAGTGATACTTCCACGCATGCTGTCTTGCTTAGTAAACGAATTATTTTGTTTACCTAAAAGGGATTGTGCTTTTATTGGGTTTAAAACGCAGCATACTGTGATAATGAAAAGACAAAGAATCCTCATAAATTTTATAGTCTTTTTTAAATAAGTTGTAGTTGAATTAATCCAGAATTTAGTGCAATTTTGTCACTTTGTTTTGTTGTACAACCGCAGTATAATCTGTAACTAAACGATCTACATAATGATTTAATAATTCTAAAATTCGATCGTTATTGTCTGATTTTACAATTAAACCCGCATGATAATCTAAAGGCACTCTAAAACAAACTTCGGGATCTGAAAATGAAGATAAATCAGGATGCTGATATTTAGACAAAGTCAAAACAATACCCGCATATTCTTTTTTTACTTTTGGTAATTTATATTTTTTTTCTTTAACTAAAGCGTCTTCGATTATAGCCCATTCTTTCCAAAGATTGATATTTGAAGCTGCTTCTACCATTTCAGCAATATGAGCACCGCCTACACGAGAAGAAGTTTCCAGAAAATAGATTTTCCCGTCCTCTTTGCATTTTATAAATTCGGTGTGAGCCACTCCATTCTTTAAACCAAAGCCTTTTAAAACTGCTTCGTTTACCTTTTTGATTTCGATGTCATCCTCTGAATTATAAGGAATATTGGAAGTTCTAAAAACGCCTCCGCCTTGCGAAATTTCCATTGGTGTAGCTAAATATTTTGAAGTCAAACTGAACAGAATTTTACGATCTAAAATCAAACTATCACAATGGTACACATCACCAGGTTTAAATTGTTCCAATAAATATTTAAAACGATTATTTCCCATTTCGTTAATGTGAATCCACAAATTTTCCTTATCAAAAACTTTAATAATTCCTGATGCAGAAGCTTCTGAACGCGGTTTTAAAACCCATGGAGGCGAAACCGTATCGGCAAAAGTATTGATATCATGGTCGTTGAATAACGAACAAAAGGCAGGAATAGGAATTCCGCAACTTTTAGCTCTCATTCGCATTGCTAATTTATCTCTAAAATAACGCCCGGTAGTTTGTCCCATACCATCAATACGAAGATTTTCTCTTAGGTAAGTTGCTTTTTCAACATCGAAATCGTCTAATGCTACTATGGCATCAACCGTATTTGATTTCATTAAATTACCAACACCTAACAACAAATGCTCTAAATTCCATTCGGTATCTGAACCTTGCATGTAGAAAATTTCGTCTATGTAATCATGTGGCCAAGGCTTATCTCTTAACTTTTCGCTGGTTACGAGATAGACTTTGTTTCCCTGTTTTTTTAACTGAATTAAAAAGTCAGTTCCTTTAAAATAATTTGAAATACAAACGAAGCTTTTAGCACTTTCCATAAATTCATAAATTTTCTATGAATTTAATCAATAAATGTACACCATACGCAGTTGCATGTTTACTTTTTGCAAATTCATCATCACCAAACGCAACACCAGCAATATCCAAGTGTGCCCAGGCAGTATGTTCTTGTATAAAAAACTCTAAAAACTTAGCGGCACTAATAGCTCCAGCTGCTGGTTTTCCACTGAAATTCTTAACATCGGCAATATCGCTTTCAATGTCTTTTTTATACGAATCCCACAAGGGTAAAGGCCACAATCGTTCGCCTATTGAATCTCCTGCATCTTGAATTTTTTTAGAAATCAATTCATTATTGGTAAACAAAGCACCCGCTTCATATCCTAGAGTAGCTACACTACTTCCGGTAAGTGTGGCAATGTCTACAATATATTCAGGATTATAATTTTTAATTAAATACGACAATCCATCGGCTAAAACCAATCGGCCTTCGGCATCGGTATCGATAATTTCAATCGAATTTCCGCTGTAACTATAAATAACATCACTAGGTAAAAAAGACTTGCTATCGACTGAATTTTCTGCACAAGGAACAATTGCAGTCACTTTTATAGGTAATTGTAAATCGGCAATCAATTGCATCGCTCCAAGAACAGCAGCGCCGCCAGCCATATCACATTTCATGTGAACCATTCCTGCGGTTTTGATATTCAATCCTCCTGTATCAAACGTAATTCCTTTACCAACTAAACCTACGTGCTTTAAATTAGCAATAGTTTCTTTAGGGCTGTAATTCATAATTACAAATTGAGCTTCATTATCACTGCCTTTTCCAACAGCCACAAAAGCGCCTAAATTTTCTTTTTTTGCCGCTTCTAATCCTAGAATCTTTACGTCAAAACCATATTGATTTCCTTTCTCTTGTGCCCAATTAGCTAAATATTTTGGAGTAACTACATTTGGAGGTAAATCCACTAATGTAAAAGTTTCCAGTTGTGCTTTTGCAATTTTTAAAGCTTTTTCTATTACTGTTGAATACTCTTTTGCAGCTAAAATTTTAAGTTCAAATTCCACATTTAAAAACGGATGAAACTCTTGTTTTTTATAATGTCCTAAATTATAGGTTCCTAAATACAAGCCTGAAATAGCTGCTTCTACTTGCTCTTCGGTAAAGTCATCTGGTAAAAATAAAGACACATTGTGGCTAAATGTGTCTTTTTCTTTAGTTGCTATTCTTCTAAATATTGTTTTTAATGATTTGTAGTCAATTGATTTTCCTAAACCAATAAAAATATAAGTTTTATCATTTTTTTCGGCTAAATAATGAGTGTCTTTTTTCCCAAAAAAAACTTTAGAAGCTATTACTACGCCATCAAATTCGATAGGAATCAAATTTCTAGCAGTGGTTTCAAAAACGGGAACTAAAACAGTTCCTGAAAAATTATCTAAACTATCAATCGTTGTTATTTTCATTTAATTGTCTTTAGTGTTAAAAAAGAGCCATTCTATTGCCTTGGGGAATTCGTCACTCCAATACGTTTCGTTATGCTTTCCTAATTTGTTGATGCTCAAATTAATCTTCATTTTATCAGCAACAAATTCGCTTTCGAGTATACTGTTTTTAAAGGTTTCTACATGTTCTATCATCGTTTCACTTTCATCGCCACCAGCATACAAATAGATTTTTGTAGCTTCTGAATTTTCATAAGTTTTCAACTCCATTTTAGGAACAACCCAAAGTGATGGAGAAAAAATCATCAATTTCCCAAAAACATCTGGATGTCTTAAACCTGAAAAAATACTGATTAATCCACCCATAGAACTTCCGCCTATTCCAGTAAATGCTCTTTCTTTTTTGGTTCTAAAATGATCATCAACATAAGGTTTGAGTGTTTCGACTAAAAATTTAATGTATTTTTTGCCCTGTCCTTTTCCCAAAATTGTTTTCCCAACATTGTATTCTTTTAATCGATCTTCTTCGGCATGTTCAACAGCAATAACAATAATTTTACCCACGTTATACTCTGACATTACCGCTAATTTTTTGTCAATTTGCCAGTTGCCATATCCTGAATTTTCATTGAATAAATTCTGAGCATCCTGTAAATACATTACGGGATAACTTTCGTTAGAATAATCGTAATCGTGTGGTAAAAGCGCCCAAACTTTGCGTGTAGTATTCAATTGCGGTATTTCAAATTCATCCGAAATCAATTGGATTTGAGGTAAGAAATTAGGCTTAAAAGGCAACCAATTTTTTCTCCAGCGAAATACATGCTCTTTTTGGATTCCTGTGTGATTATTTGTAGAACGATTTTCTGTTCGTTCACCAATAGCATCAATTTCTACCGCACTCCAATCTCCTTTGGTGAATTTATACAAAATCGTATTGGGCAATACAAAATCATGTGCAAATTTAAAATGATACAATCCAGTACCTACTTTTTCCATCACAAAATTTTTGTCCTGGGTAAGCCAATCATTGAAATTTCCTGAAATATAAACTGGACGAGAGTCATCTTCGTCAGTTGTTAATATGATATGTAATCCTGTTTTTATTTTAGTGGTAATTAAATCTTCTGAAAAATGAGTGTTATCAAAAATCATAAGGGGTTATTTCTAAGTGTTTTATTTATGTGGTAAATATAGCGGATTGCTTTTTTGGGTAAAAGAAAAAACGAGTCTAGAGATCAATTTTATTCCCTAATAGACTCGTTTTTAAGTAAATTAACACAAAAAATAAGGCTGCTATTTCTGACGGTCTTTTAAAATCGAAATTACATCATCCAGCTTAAATCCTTTGGCTTGTAATAAAATCAAATAATGAAATAATAAATCGGCACTTTCGCTTAAGAATAAATTATCATTCGAATCTTTAGCTTCGATTACCACTTCTATCGCTTCTTCACCTACTTTTTGAGCAATTTTGTTAATTCCTTTTGCAAAAAGAGAAGCTACATAACTTTGTTCTGAATCGGCTTTTTCTCTTCGGCTTTGAATAGTATCTTCTAAATGAGAAATAAATCCGTAACTGTTTTCATTTGGCGTTTGCCAACAAGTATCAGCACCTGTGTGACAAGTAGGTCCAACAGGATTTGCCTGTATCAATAAGGTATCTCCATCGCAATCATTTTTAACATCAACCAAGTTTAAAAAATGACCACTTTCTTCCCCTTTAGTCCAAAGACGTTGCTTAGAACGGCTGTAAAAAGTTACTTTTCCTGTTTCAATTGTTTTTTGGTAGGCTTCAGCATTCATGTAGCCTAACATCAAAACATTTTTTGTTTCACTATCTTGAATAATTGCAGGAATTAACCCGTGTGCCAATTTTGAAAAATCTATTTCCATTTTTTTTAAGTTATTAGTTATGAGTTAGGGGTTATTAGGTATTGAGTAGGTTAAACATTAGCTCTTAACGTTTAACATATAACTTCTAACCCTTACACTCTAACTGCTATATTACTCTTTTTTAATTCCTTTTTCAAGGTTTTGATTTCAATTTCCTTGAAATGAAAAACACTTGCTGCTAAGGCTGCATCTGCTTTTCCATCAATGAATGTATCTGCAAAATGCTGAATGTTTCCTGCTCCTCCCGAAGCAATAATTGGAATATTGACTAAAGTTGACAATTTAGCCAAAGCTTCATTAGCAAAACCATTTTTAGTTCCGTCGTGATTCATGGACGTAAACAGAATTTCTCCTGCTCCTCTTTGTTCTACTTCTTGTGCCCAATCAAATAATTTGATTTCTGTTGGCACTTTTCCACCTACCAAATGTACAATCCATTCTCCATCAATTTGCTTGGCATCAATAGCAACAACAATACATTGGCTACCAAATTTCTGTGCCAAATCATTAATCAATTGCGGATTTTTTACTGCCGATGAATTAATCGAAACTTTGTCAGCTCCATTTTGCAACAGCACTTCTACATCAGAAACTGCCGAAATCCCACCACCTACAGTAAATGGAATATTGATAGTTGCGGCTACTTTTCGAACCAAATCAACCAAAGTACGTCTTCTTTCTTCAGTTGCTGAAATATCTAAAAACACCAATTCATCCGCACCTTCATCCGAATAAATTTTAGCTAATTCCACCGGATCTCCTGCATCTCGCAAATCTACGAAATTAACACCTTTTACGGTTCTTCCGTTTTTAATATCGAGACAAGGGATTATTCTTTTTGTTAACATTCTTTATAATTTGAAAATTTGAAAATTAATCAATTTGAAAATTCATTGTTACATTTCCAAATTATCTAATTTTCAAATTATTTACTTAAAATATATTGTTCCAATTGTTTCAAACTAATTCTTCCTTCGTAAATTGCTTTTCCAATTATTGTTCCTTCGCAACCTAATTCGGCTAATTTAGGCAATTCATCAAAAGTAGAAATTCCTCCTGAAGCAATTAATTTTATTCCGTTAGCTTCTTTTATAACCTTAGCATACAAATCAAAACTTGGGCCTTCTAACATTCCGTCTTTGGCAATATCAGTGCAAATTACATACTCAATTCCTTTAGATTGATAATCCTGAATAAAAGGAACTAAATCTTCGTTAGAATCTTCTAACCAACCAGAAACAGCTACTTTTTCGTTATTAGCATCAGCTCCTAAAATAATTTTATCTGCACCATATTCAGCAATCCATTTTTCGAAAATAGCACGGTTTTTTACCGCAATACTTCCTCCTGTAATTTGGTTTGCACCACTTTCGAAAGCAATTTTCAAATCAGAATCTGCTTTTAATCCACCACCAAAATCAATCTTTAATTTGGTTTGAGAAGCAATTTGTTCCAAAATTTTATGGTTTACAATCTTGCTTGATTTAGCTCCATCTAAATCAACCAAATGCAAATATTCGATTCCGTGTGCTTCAAATTCTTTGGCAACCTCAAGCGGATTTTCGTTGTATATAATTTTGGTATTGTAATCGCCTTTGGATAAACGAACACATTTTCCGTCGATGATGTCTATTGCTGGTATTATTCTCATTTATTTTTATTTAAAGATTGAAGAATTTAAAGATTAAAAGATTATGCTATCGGTGATGCCTAATTCTTAAATCTTTAAATCTTTTAATTTTTCAATTCAAGAAAATTCCCTAGAATTTTCTCCCCCACATCACCGCTTTTTTCAGGGTGAAATTGAGTTCCGTAAAAATTATTATTTTCTAATGCTGAAGCGTATTCTACTTCGTAATTAGTGGTTGCAATGGCTTCGTCACAAAGTGGTGCGTAAAAACTGTGTACTAAATACATGTATTCTTTTTCAGAAACATCTTTAAACAAATCCGATTTTAGATTGTAAATGGTATTCCAACCCATTTGTGGTACTTTTACTTTTGGCGTAAACTTAATCACATCTACGTCAAAAATCCCTAAACCAGTCGTATCGCCTTCTTGCGTGTGTTTACACATCAATTGCATTCCCAAACAAATTCCCAAAACAGGTTGGGTAAGCGTGGGAATCAAAGTATCTAATCCGCTTTCTTTTAGCATTTTCATGGCATAACTTGCCTCTCCTACGCCTGGAAAAATGACTTTATCCGCAGCTTTTATTTCCTCAGGATTATTGGTTAACACAGCAGAATATCCGAGCCTTTCTATGGCAAATAGAATACTTTGAATATTTCCTGCTCCGTAATTTATGATTACTATTTTCATTGTTTTAGTTGTTAGTTGTCGGTTGTCGGTTGATAGCCAACAACTATCAACCGACAACTATAAACTTTTAAAGCATTCCTTTCGTTGAAGGTAAAATCATTTTTTCTGTATCACGTTTTACAGCAACTTT
Source organism: Flavobacterium zubiriense (assembly GCF_041729725.1). Taxonomy (NCBI): domain Bacteria; kingdom Pseudomonadati; phylum Bacteroidota; class Flavobacteriia; order Flavobacteriales; family Flavobacteriaceae; genus Flavobacterium; species Flavobacterium zubiriense. The sequence continues at coordinate 159,936 of NZ_JBCFQL010000009.1, forward strand.
TATCGCTTTTGCAAAAGCTTTAAAGATAGCTTCAATTTTGTGATGCTCATTATCGCCTTCTGCTTTGATGTTGATATTGGCTTTTGCCCCATCAGAAAATGATTTGAAAAAGTGGAAAAACATCTCTGTTGGCATTTTACCCACCGTTTCACGTTTGAATTCGGTTTCCCAAATCAACCAATTTCTTCCACCAAAATCAATAGCTACTTGCGCTAAACAATCGTCCATTGGCAAACAGAAACCGTAACGCTCAATTCCTAATTTATTCCCTAAGGCTTTTGCATACACTTCTCCTAAAGCAATCGCAGTATCTTCAATGGTGTGGTGTTCATCCACTTCCAAATCTCCTTTTACTTTGATATCCAAGTCCATTTGTCCGTGACGCGAAATTTGGTCTAACATGTGGTCGAAGAAAGCAATTCCTGTATCGATGTTGCTTTTTCCCGTTCCATCCAGGTTTAACTTGATATAAATATCTGTTTCGTGTGTTTTTCTGGTAATCGAAGCGGTACGTGCTTCTAATTTCAAGAACTCGTATATTTGTTTCCAATCCGTAGATTGTAATGCAATAACAACATCTAATTCTTCTCTTTTAGCACTGATTTCGCTACTTCCAGCTCCGTCAGTAGTATTCAAAAAGATGGCTTTTGCACCAAGGTTTTTAGCCAATTCAATATCAGTTAGTCGGTCACCAAGAACAAATGAGTTTGCCAAATCGTAGTTTGGATTATCAATGTATTTAGTCAACATTCCTGTGCGTGGCTTGCGTGTAGGCGCATTGTCTTCTGGAAAAGAACGATCAATGAAAATATCATCAAAAAGCACTCCTTCGTTTTGAAACGCTTTCAGAATAAAATCCTGTGTTGGCCAAAAGGTATCTTCAGGAAAACTAGCTGTTCCCAAACCATCCTGATTGGTTACCATTGCTAATTCATAATCCAATTCGGTAGCAATTTTAGCCAAATATTGAAATGCTTTTGGATAAAACTCTAATTTTTCCAAGCTGTCTAATTGATATCCTTCTGGTTCTAAAACAATCGTTCCATCACGATCTATAAAAAGTACTTTTTTCATTATTTATTTAGTATTTAACCCTTCTAGGGTTTGAAACCCTAGAAGGGTTAGTAATTCGATTAAAATATTTGGTCAAGTATATTTAAAAAAATTAACGAATCTCTTTTAAAGCCTCCATCAACTTCTTATTCTCTTCTTCCGTTCCAATAGTAAAACGCAAGCAGTTTTCACATAAAGGCTGCGTAGTTCTGTTTCTAATTACGATTCCTTTAGCGATTAATTCATCATAACGTTTGTTGGCATCGTCTACTTTTACCAGGATAAAATTTGCCTCTGTTGGATAGATTTTCTCCACAAAAGATACTTGATCTAAAACTTGTAATAAAGCTTCTCTTTGTGCTATGATTGAGGTGATTTCGTTATCAATTTTTGATTGATCTTTCAATCTTTCTAATGCTCTTTGTTGCGTCAATTCGTTTACGTTATACGGAGGTTTGATTTTATTCAAAACTGCAATAACTTCAGGTGAACCATAACAAATTCCTAAACGAATTCCTGCCAAACCATACGCTTTAGATAAGGTCTGTGTAATAATCAAATTAGGATATTGATCTAATTTGGCTAACCAACTTGCCTTATCTGAAAAGTCAATATAAGCTTCGTCAATGACTACAAAACCATTGAATTTTTCTAATATGGTAGTAACACTTTCTTCGGTAAATGAATTCCCAGTTGGGTTATTCGGTGAACACAAAAAGATAATTTTAGTGTTTGCAGTTACCGCTTCTAAAATCGCTTCTACTCTGGGTTGGAAACTCTCAGAAAGCAAAATTTCTTTATGCTCTACATTATTAATATTGGCTAAAACACCATACATTCCGTAAGTTGGCGGCAACGAAATTACATTGTCTTCTTTTGGCTCACAAAAAGCTCTGAACAACAAATCCAATACTTCGTCACTTCCGTTTCCAAGCAAAATTTGATTGGTATTTAACCCTTTATTTTTAGCTAAAACTGCTTTTACGCTCGCTTGTTGTGGATCTGGATAACGGTTTACTCCATTTTGATACGGATTCTCATTGGCATCCAAAAACACCATATTAGCAGTGTCAAAATCTTCAAATTCATCACGTGCTGACGAATAAGGCTTCAACACCTTTACGTTATCACGAACTAAACTATTTATATCGAAATTTTTCATTTTCTTATTTTATAAAAAATAAAGAAAATAGAGCATAGAATATAGACTTTACTATGATTCTAAAATTTCTATCTATTCTCTTTTATCTATATTCTATTATCTTTTTTATTCTAAACTTTTCAATCTCAAAGTAACCGCATTTTTGTGCGCTTGTAAACCTTCGGCTTCTGCCATATTTTCAATCGCTTTTCCTATGTTTTGAATTCCTTGTTCAGAGATTTTTTGAAATGTCATCGATTTCATAAAACTATCCAAATTCACACCGCTATAATTCTTAGCATAACCATTTGTTGGCAAGGTATGATTGGTTCCCGAAGCGTAATCTCCGGCACTTTCTGGCGTATAATTACCTATAAAAACTGAACCTGCATTTTGGATTCCATCAACATAAAAATCATTATTGGCAGTACAAACAATAAAGTGTTCTGGGCCGTATTCGTTGATTAAATCCAATGCAATAGCATCATTTTCAACAAAAATCAATTTCGAATTGGCTATCGCTTTTTCAGCTATCGCTTTTCTAGGCAAAACATTTAATTGTAATTGAATTTCGTTTTCAACTGCATCCATCATCGCTTTAGAAGTTGAAACTAAAATTACCTGACTATCTGTTCCGTGTTCTGCTTGCGACAATAAATCCGAAGCTACAAAGGCAGGCACAGCCGTGTCATCAGCCACAACTAACAATTCAGATGGGCCAGCAGGCATATCAATGGCTACACCAAACTGCGTCGCTAATTGCTTCGCTACCGTTACATATTGGTTTCCAGGCCCAAAAATTTTATACACTTTTGGGATGGCTTGTGTACCAAAGGTCATTCCCGCAATTGCTTGAATTCCACCAACTTTTATGATTTTAGTCACACCACATAAATGAGCAGCATACAAAATAGCAGGATTGATATTTCCATTTTTATCGGGAGGCGAACACAAAACGATTTCACTACAACCCGCAATTTTAGCAGGAACAGCCAACATCAAAACAGTAGAAAACAAAGGTGCTGTGCCGCCAGGAATGTACAAACCTACTTTTTGAATTGGTCTTTTTTCTTGCCAACATTGCACGCCTTCAGTCGTTTCAACAGAAACACGAGTGGTTTTTTGCGCTTGATGAAATTTTTCTATATTGGCTTTTGCCAAAGCAATTGCTTCTTTTAAATCATTAGGCAAAGTTGCAACAGCAGCGTCGATTTCGGCAGTAGTAACTTCGATGTTTTCAAAACTTACGTCATCAAACTGCGTCGTGTATTGGGCAACAGCCACATCTCCGTCTTTTTGAACAGCCGAAAAAATTTCTTTTACCGTTTGTTCGATATCGTTTACCGTTTTAGTTGGTCTTTCTAAAATAGAAGCCCAGATATCTGGCGTTGGATTGTATATCTTATTCATGTTGTTAAGTTATGGGTTATGGGCTATGAGTTATGAGTTAAGTGTCAGTTGTTATTCGATTTTTTGAATACTTCCAACTCCCAACTTCTAACTTTTTAAAGTACCATTTTCTCAATTGGGCAAACCAAAATCCCTTCAGCTCCTGCTGCTTTCAATTGGTCAATCACTTCCCAAAAAGTATCTTTGTCAATTACGGTGTGTACACTACTCCAACCTTCCTGAGCCAATGGCATTACCGTAGCACTTTTCAATACTGGAAGAATACTGCTTACCGCTTCGATTTTATCGTTAGACACATTCATCAAAATGTATTTTGATTTACGAGCTCTTAATACCGATTCGATTCTAAACTTTAACGTATTAATTATTTCTTGTGATTCAGCAGAAACTTTTGGAGAAACCGCTAAAACGGCTTCGCTTTTAAAGATTACTTCTACTTCTTTCAAATTGTTTTTAAACAACGTACTTCCGCTGGAAACGATATCTACAATGGCATCGGCTAAACCAATATTTGGTGCAATTTCAACTGAACCAGAAATTTGGTGAATATCAACGGTTACTCCTTTTGAATTGCAATAATCAATCACCGTATTTGGATAAGATGTTGCCACACGCAAACCATTCAAATCCTGAATTGAATTGTACTCAAACGCCTTAGGTACGGCAATAGAAACTTTACATTTAGAAAAACCTAATTTTTGAATTACTTCAATGTTTTTTCCTTTTTCAACTAATAAATTGTCTCCTACAATAGCAATATCCACCACTCCATCAATTAAATATTGAGGAATATCGGAGTTTCTTAAATACAAAACTTCTAATGGAAAATTTGATGCTTCAGCCTTTAACTGATCAATACCATTGTTGATAGAAATCCCCGCATCTTTAAGAATTTGGATACTTTCTTCGTTTAATCTACCTGATTTTTGAATTGCAATTTTTAGCGTACTCATTGTTTTGTTTTTTTATGTTTTATTGAATGTGTTTGAGTACAAAGGACTTAACACACAATGAAAAACCCGTTTGATGTACTCAAACGGGTTTATTAATATGATGATTTACACGCATACCATTAACACATCGCTTGAGAGCAATAATGTGAATGATGATGATGCAATTGATTTGATAACATTATGATTTTGTATTAATCTTAAAATTGTGCTGCAAATATAAGTGATAAAATAGTTACAACCAAATTTTTAATTTAACTAAATGTTTCGAAAATATTAAAAAAGAAATTTTCTTTTTCCCCGTCCCTAAAGGGTGAAAAATTTCTTTAAAATTCATCAAAATTATACCCTTTAGGAATAAGGGAAATTAATTTTAAAGTGACTCTAACTCTATTAACCAATTATTTCGGACTCTCAACATTACTATTCTGAACCGTTTCTTCAGGACGAATTTCAGTATGACGTATTTCTCCTCCAGAAGTTCCCACTTTTGTAGAAAAAAATACGGCAACTATTGCTATAACTAGAATTGCATAAGAAAAGAAACTCGCTTTTGGATGTTTTTTGATATTGGTTATCAATCCAATAATGGAAACAACTCCAAGTAAATACATGATGATGGCAAATTTTTCAGCTAATTCTTCATGATTATGAACAATTTCGTGACCAATATTAGGCATATCTTCTACCAGTTCTTCGGCTCCTTCTCCAGTAGCCATACTAAATGCGGCAAAAACGGCTGCGACAATAAATAAAAAATAAGCAGTGTTTTTTACCGAATTGTTTTTAAAAAACAAACCTCCTAATAAAATCAATAATCCCAAAATAGTTCCAACAATTGGAAAATGGTTTACTAACAGGTGTAAATGTGCGTCGTTCATAATTTTTTTTTTAATTCAAATACAAAATAGCAATTAATGACAAAGATGCAATAAATCCCCATAACAAAACACCTTGTATTAAAGGTTTTATTCCAACGGCTAGCAAAACGGAGCTACTTAGTCCTGAACCAATAAAAAACAAAGTAATCGTTAATCCAATTTTAGCAATTGAAACAATATGTGGCGTTACAATTGCTGCTTGAGGAACGTAAGTATTTACAATCATTGCCAATATAAAAAATCCTATAAAATATGGGATTTTTATTTTGCTGGTTTTATTCTTAAACAAGAAACTCGTTAATAAAACAATAGGAATAATCCATAAAGCACGCGCCAGTTTTACTGTAGTTGCAATTTGCAAAGCCAATGAACCATATTTATTAGCCGCTCCTACTACCGAACTCGTATCGTGAATAGCTAAGGCGCACCACAACCCGAAATCTTCTTGAGACAATTCCAACCAATGTCCGATTGTTGGGAATAAAAACAATGCAATCGAATTCAGAATAAAAATGACACCTAAAGCTACCGAAGTTTGCTTTTCATCCGATTTAATAACTGGAGTAATCGCTGCAATGGCACTTCCTCCGCAAATAGCAGTTCCACACGAAATTAAATGAGACGTTTTTTTATCTGTCTTGAGCCATTTTCCTAAAAAAGTTCCCAATAAAATGGTACTAAACAAAGTGACAACCGTTAATATAAAACCTTCTTTGCTCGAATGTAAAGCATTGGTAACATTCATTCCAAACCCCAAACCCACTACCGAAACCTGAAGTAAAACGTGAATGATTTTATGATTTAAATGCAACCAGGGATGTCCTGAGATATTAGCAACCAATAATCCAAGCAATAATGCAATGGGCGGACTTATTATTCCTGTCAAGCAAACGATAAGCAAACTAACAAAAATAATCTGCTGTACTCTGCTATGTTTTTCGAAATTAAAGATTCCGTTTTCAGGAAAAATTTTTGATTGTTTATTCAAGAGAAATCTTTTGTATTAAAATTTAAAATTAGTTACAATAAACCATTGTATTTTCGAACAAACCATTCGATGGCAAAAAAACTACAAATTAAAACCAACAACCATTTCCAGTCAATCAAAGGCGAACGACTGATGTTGTTTTTTTCAATCGTTTTATAATCTTCATCCACTAAAAGTGATTGGATTAACGCATCCATTTGATTTGGAAAACACACTTTTCCTTGTGTCAATGCAGCTAATTGATTCAATCGATCCAAGTCTGGATTTACAAATTGTTTTTCGATATCAAAATCTAAAATTTCAAAATGACTCGAATACGTCGATTTTGAATTCAATTCTTTTACCGTAAAATTATATGTTCCAGCTGGTAAACCGTCCAAATTAACTTTGTAAGCATTATTACCTTTCAATAAATCGTAAGTTGTAGTTTTTTTAGTTTTCGAATGGACCAATGCAATGCTCAAATGTGCTTTTTCGTCAAATTCATAATTTTTATTGAAATATTGCGCTGTAATTTCAATAGCATCGCCTGAATTATAGAAACTTTCGTGGTTAACAACCAATGATTTTTTAGAATTAGTACTCGCTAAAAACTGAACGATTTTATCAATAAAAACATCGTACTTATCGAAAGATTCATTTTGAATATAACTTTCTAAACGCCATTTCCAACTGTTTTCTCCTAACAAAAATGCAGAACGGCTTCCTTGGTTTTCACCAAAAGCAAGCAAAGGCGCTTCGGTCTCCATATTTCTAATTTTTGAAGAAAGCAAAATACTGGTACTTCCATTGGTTTTAATTTTTCCATACGGATTTTGCAAAGGTGGAAAATTTTCGAAACCAATATTATCAAGAGCAAAAAGATTGAATTGCGAATTAAATCCCGCCAAGTAATCTTCTTTTTGTGAAGTCATTTTAAATTCTAAATTGTTCTGTTGTTGGTTTAAAAATCCAAAATCAGTATGTGTGCCTGTAATAATAAATGTATTGATTCGAGCCAATTTATTCGAGTCAAAAATAGCTTTAAATTCAGATCTAGGCTGATATAAAATCAAAACATTGTAATCATTTAATTGATTGATTTGTTTAGTGTTAAAAACAGTTACTTTACGTTGTGCATTAGATTCAATGGCTCGTTTTAAAGCTGCTACATCAGGATGATTTATGGATGAAACTATAGCAACATTTGTTTTTTGATCAATGATTTCGACAGCAAAATTTTTATGATTGTTATAGCTGTTTATTTCTTTTTCAGCCGAAATTAAACTCGCCTTATACAACTGTGTTCCTATTTTATTTGCAGTTAAAAGTACATTTACAACCGCTGTATTTTTAGTTGGAGAAAAAGAAACACGCTGTTTGTTTAAAACGGAATTTCCCTGCGAAATTTGAAAATCAGCAGTTATATTTTTTGTACCAGAATAGTGTAAAAACACTTCTACAGGAAATTTATTCTTTAGAAAAGCATATTTATTGACATTCAGTTGGTTGATTTTCAAATCCAAAACCTTCGTCGTATCTCCTAAAACTACAGGAAAAACTTTATTAGAAGCATCAAAACTATAAACATAATCATTCCCTGATGTTTGATTACCATCACTAATCAATACCGTTGGGAAAGAATTATTTCGATTAATAGCTTTTAATCCTTTAGCAATTCCGTCTAAATTGGTTTGTGTTCCTTTAAAATCTAATTTCTGAAAAGGCAAAAATTCCGAATCAAATTGATAGGATTGAATATTGTATTTTTCTTTTAAATCTTTATTTGATGTAAGTTTCGAATGCAATTCGGTTGCTACATTATCTGCTTTCAAATTCGTAATCGAACTCGAATTATCAACAACAATGGCGAGATTCGGTTTATCAACAACAGTAGTATTAGTTGTAATCAATGGATTAATCAACAACAATAACAAACCAAAAATACCTAAAAAACGTAAAAAAGCCAAGAGCAAATTAACTTTTAATGTACTCTTGGCTTTGTAATAATATTGAAAATAAGACAACCCAACTGCTACTATTAAAGAAAGTATAATCAGTAGAATGGTGTTAGTTGTCATTTATTTTTTAATTTAAAGATTGAAAAATTAAATAATTTAAAAATTCTAAACATTTACGAATATAAAAAATCTTTAAATTCTTAAATCATTAAATCTTTGAATGAATATTAAGTAAGCATTCCTCCGCAAACATTCAATACTTGTCCTGTTACATAAGCACTCAAGTCTGAAGCTAAGAATAAACAAGCATTGGCTACATCTTCAGTAGTTCCACCACGTTTCAACGGAATTCCTTCAGTCCAGCCTTTTACAACATCTTCGCTTAATTTAGCAGTCATTTCAGTTTCAATAAATCCTGGTGCAATAGCATTGCAACGGATGTTACGAGAACCTAATTCTAAAGCTACTGATTTTGTAAATCCAATAGCACCAGCCTTAGACGCAGCATAATTGGTTTGTCCTGCATTTCCAGAAACTCCTACAACTGAACTAATATTGATGATTGAACCCGCACGTTTTTTCAAAAATGTTTTTTGAATGGCTTTCGTCATATTAAAAACCGATTTCAAGTTCACATCGATTACCTGATCAAAATCAGCTTCGGACATACGCATTAATAAATTGTCTTTTGTAATTCCAGCATTATTGATCAAAATATCAACTGTACCAAAATCAGCTAAAACAGAATCTACTAAAGTTTGTGCTTCATTAAAATCAGCTGCATTGGATTTATATCCTTTGGCTTTAATGCCTAAAGCGTTTAATTCATTTTCTAAAGCCAAAGCTGATTCAGCAGATGCGCTGTAAGTAAAAGCTACATTGGCACCATGTTTTGCAAATACTTCTGCAATTCCTCTTCCTATTCCGCGACTTGCGCCTGTGATGATAGCTACTTTTCCTTCGAGTAATTTCATATTATGATATAAGTTTATTTACTAAATTGAGATACAAATATAAACGATTTAGCTGTTTTATAAAATTTATGGTATAAAAAAAGCCTTACCGAAGCAAGGCTATTCCTAATATTATTTTATTGCATTGAAAATGAACTAGAAAGCTACATTCCATCTTGGCAATTTAGCGTTTTCGTTCAAAAAATTTTGTAAAACTTGTCCTTCCACAAAAGTTGGAATCACTTTAGTATCGTCATTAAATGTTTCGTACCAAACTACTTCTAAACGGCTAATTTCTTCTTTTTTCATTTGTGCAGGCCAAGAATATTTTCTTCCTGTTTTTGCAAATTGGTGACCGTTTACAATTTTGTCATACAATCCACCATTTTTAGTTTTCAAAGTACCATCATTTTGTACTGTTCCTGTAGAACCGACCATGATTAATTCTTTTGTATCAGCAACATCATAAACTAAAAATATACCTGAACCTTCAGTAGCATTACAAACTTCTTCTAAGCTATCTTCTATTGTTAATGAAAACTGATTTTTAACTGTGAATCCTTCTAATTCCTTATACATAGTAATCTCTTTTGAATTGGATTTTCAAAAAGAGGGCAAATAAAAGCCTGTTTTTTTGAAACCAATTATTAATTTTTATTTATTTCAAACAAAATTAGTATTCCTAATTTTAATCGAGTGCAAATGTATTTCTTTAATTCTGTTTTATACTAAAAAAGCCCCACAAATGTGAGGCTTAATGTATTTAAATTCGGTTTTAGAGATTATCCTAAAACTTCTTTTACTTTTTTACCAATTTCAGCTGGTGAATCAACAACGTGAATTCCGTTGTCTCTCATAATTTGTTTTTTAGCAGCAGCTGTATCATCAGAACCTCCAACAATAGCACCAGCATGTCCCATAGTTCTACCAGCAGGAGCAGTTTCTCCAGCGATGAAACCAATTACAGGCTTACGGTTACCATCAGCTCTAATCCATTTAGCAGCATCAGCTTCTAATTGTCCACCAATTTCACCAATCATGATAATTGCTTCAGTTTCTGGATCGTTCATCAATAACTCAACCGCTTCTTTAGTAGTTGTTCCAATGATTGGATCTCCACCAATACCGATAGCAGTAGTGATTCCTAATCCTTGTTTTACTACTTGGTCAGCAGCTTCGTAAGTTAAAGTTCCTGATTTAGAAACAATACCAATAGTTCCTTTTTTGAAAACAAAACCTGGCATGATACCTACTTTAGCTTCACCTGGAGTGATGATACCTGGACAGTTAGGTCCAATTAATCTAGCATTTCTCTCTTTAACGTAGTTGTTTGCATAGATCATATCAGCAACAGGAATACCTTCAGTAATTGCAATAATTACTTTAATTCCAGCATCAGCAGCTTCCATAATAGCATCAGCAGCAAAAGCTGGCGGTACAAAAATAATAGAAGTATCAGCACCTGCTTTCTCAACCGCATCTTTAACTGTATTAAAAACTGGAAGATCTAAATGAGTTGACCCTCCTTTTCCTGGAGTTACACCACCTACAACGTTAGTACCGTATTCAATCATTTGAGAAGCGTGGAAAGTACCTTCGCTTCCTGTAAAACCTTGAACAATTATTTTGGAATCTTTGTTAACTAAAACACTCATGATATATATTTTATGTGATTTTTAAATTTGTAATGCAAAAATAAGGTTTTCGAAATTATTTGAGCTCTTTTCTTATCAAAAAAAAGTCTGTTATTTTACTCATTTGTTAGCTTCAACACAAATTATTGACTTTTTAACAAAATGCAATAATTTACCCCATTTATTTATTGTTTTAATTTCTCTAGAATCTCTGGAATCTTTTTGATATTGGCCAATTGTTTCAATTTTTCTCTGGATTCCTGAATAGGTGTTCCAAAATAGGTTTTTCCACCCGCGACCGATTTAGTTACTCCGGTTTGACCTAATATAACTGCTTTTTCACCAATGGTAATTCCGCTAGTTGTTCCTACTTGTCCCCAAATAGTTACTTCATCTTCAATGATAACACATCCTGCAATTCCGGTTTGAGAAGCAATCAAACATTTTTTTCCAATTACAGTATCATGTCCTACATGAACCTGATTGTCAATTTTTGTTCCTTCGCCAATAGTAGTATCACCAGTAACTCCTTTGTCAATGGTACACAAAGCGCCAATTCCAACATTATCTTTAATAACTACTCGCCCACCCGAAAGCAATTGATCAAAACCATCAGGACGTTTTTTATAATAAAAAGCATCTGCACCCAGAATGGTTCCTGCATGAATAATTACATTATCTCCTAAAACCGTATAGTCATAAATAGAAACATTAGAATGAATCAAACAATTTTTACCAATAACAACATGATTTCCAATAAAAGAATTCGGCTGAATTACAGTTCCTTCACCAATAACAGCTGAGGGAGAAATAGCAACTCCTGAGAATTGAAAAGGTTTAAAATGCCTTGTTAATTTATTAAAATCACTAAATGGATCCTCTGAAATCAACAACGCTTTTCCTTCAGGACAATCCACTTTTTTATTAATTAAAACAATTGTAGCTGCCGAATTTAAAGCTTTTTCGTAGTATTTAGGATGATCTACAAAAACAATATCTCCTTTTTCTACCACATGAATTTCGTTCATGCCCAAAACTTCAAAATTTTCGTTCCCTACAAATTCACAATTCAGTAAACCTGCAATTTCTTTTAAAGAATATGCTTTTGTAAATTTCATAAATTAATTTAAAGATTGAAAAATTTAAAGATTAAAAAATTCCATTGTTAATTTAAAGCTTAAAAACATTTCATTTTTTAATCTTTAAATTTTTCAATTAAACTACTCTTTAACACGCTCCATGTAAGAACCTGAAGCAGTATCAATTTTAATTTTGTCCCCTTCATTAATAAACAAAGGTACGTTAACCGTAGCTCCTGTTTCAACAGTTGCTGATTTAGTAGCATTTGTTGCTGTGTTTCCTTTAACTCCTGGTTCAGCATACGTTACTTCAAGAATAATTGAAGCGGGCATATCTACAGATAAAGGCAAATCAGTTTCAGTATTCACCTGAACCATTACATTAGTACCTTCTTTCAATAAATCTGGGTTATCAAGAATACTTTTATTCAAAGTAATTTGCTCAAAGGATTCGTTATTCATGAAATGAAATTGATCTCCTTCAGCATATAAATACTGGTATGTATGTGTTTCTACACGAACATCTTCAATTTTATGTCCTGCTGAGAATGTATTATCCAATACTTTTCCAGTGGTTAAACTTTTTAATTTTGTTCTTACAAAAGCAGGTCCTTTTCCTGGTTTAACATGTAAAAATTCGATAATTTTATAAATATCGTGATTGTATTTAATACAAAGTCCGTTTCTAATATCTGATGTAGATGCCATTTTATTGTTTATTTGTTTATTCGTTTATTTGTCAATTCGCTTATCTGTTCGCATCGATTCATCGATTTTACAAATAAACGATTAAGCTTTTATTTTTTTTAAAGACTAATTCAAATTAAAACTCCCAGTCTTTTCTCTTTCTTCTTTATTCTATTCTCTTTTAATAATTTCCGCTGTACCCTTTCATGATACCACGAGAAGAATTTCTAATAAAATCGATAATTTCATCTCTTTCTGGAGTGGCTTCCATTTCGGCTTCAATAATTCCTAAAGCCTGAGTTGTATTGTAATTCTTTTGATATAAAATTCTGTAAATATCCTGAATTTCTCTTATTTTTTCGGTTGCAAAACCTCTACGTCTTAATCCAACAGAATTAATCCCTACATAAGACAAAGGTTCTTTAGCCGCTTTAGTATATGGAGGAACATCTTTACGAATTAACGAACCACCAGAAACCATAGCATGATCTCCAATATTAATAAATTGATGAACAGCTGCCAAACCACCTAATACGGCATATTTACCCACAATTACGTGACCAGCTAATAGTACTCCATTTACAATAATAGCATTATCTCCTACTACACAATCATGAGCAATATGAGCCGCTGCCATTATTAAACAATTATTTCCAATAACCGTTTGTCCGGATGCATTTGTACCTCTATTGATGGTTACACATTCTCTAATAGTACAATTGTCACCAATGATTGCTAATGAATCTTCACCACCAAATTTTAAATCTTGAGGAACCGCCGAAATCACTGCACCCGGGAAAATATTACAATTTTTTCCAATTCTTGCGCCTTCCATAATGGTTACATTAGAACCGATCCAAGTACCATCACCAATAACTACATTATTGTGAATGGTTGTAAAGGGTTCAATAACCACATTTTTGGCGATTTTTGCGCCTGGATGCACGTATGCTAATGGTTGATTCATATTTTTTATTTAATCGTTTATTCGTTTAAGTGTTTCATCGATTAACCGAATAAACGATTAACCAAATCAACAAAAAAATTACTGTTTCTTAGCTATTTGAGCCATCAATTCGGCTTCAGCAACTAATTTTCCATTAGCATAAGCATTCGCTTGCATGTGACAAATTCCTCTTCTAATAGGAGTAATCAAATCACACTTAAATATTAAAGTATCTCCAGGCAATACTTTGTGTTTGAATTTAACATTATCAATCTTCATGAAATAAGTCAAATAATTTTCTGGATCAGGAACAGTACTTAAAACTAAGATTCCTCCAGTTTGTGCCATAGCTTCTACAATTAAAACACCTGGCATAACGGGAGCATCTGGAAAATGTCCAACAAAGAAATTCTCATTCATGGTTACATTTTTCATTCCCACAACATGATTATCCGACATTTCAATAATTCTGTCAATCAATAAAAATGGAGGTCTATGAGGTAAAACAGCCATGATTTTATGAATGTCCATCAAAGGTTCTTGATTTAAATCGTAAACAGGAACGTAATTACGTTGCTCGATTTTAATCATCTTTGCCATTTTTTTAGCAAATTGTGTATTTACAAAATGCCCAGGTTTGTTTGCAATAATTTTTCCTTGAATTTTTGTTCCAATTAAAGCTAAATCACCAATTACATCCAATAATTTGTGTCTTGCAGCCTCATTAGGATAGTGTAAAGTTAAATTATCAAGAATTCCATTTGGTTTTACATTAATTGTTTCTTTACCAAAAGCTACTTTTAAATTCTCCATCGTAGTAGCCGAAATTTCTTTGTCTACATAAACAATAGCATTATTTAAATCGCCGCCTTTAATCAAGCCATTATCTAAAAGAGATTCTAATTCATGTAAGAAACTAAAAGTTCGAGAAGAAGCAATTTCTGTTTTGAAATCATCAATATTTTTAAGCGTTGCATTTTGAGTACCTAGTATTTTAGTACCAAAATCAACCATTGTAGTTACCGTATAATGATCGCTAGGCATGACTAGAATTTCGCTACCACTTGCTTCATCAGTAAACGAAATCACTTCTTTTACTACATAAACATTTCGGTTAGACGTTTGTTCTTCTACTCCTGCTTTTTCTAAAGCTTCAACAAAATATTTTGAAGAACCATCCATAATAGGCAGTTCTGAAGCATTCAATTCGATAATTACATTATCCAAATCACAACCTACTAAAGCCGCCAAAACGTGCTCTGGTGTTTGAATTTTGACTCCTAATTTTTCTAAATTAGTTCCGCGTTGTGTGTTTACAACATAATTAGCATCAGCTTCAATAATTGGATGTCCTTCTAAATCTACCCTAACAAAAGTAAAACCATTATTTACTGGAGCAGGTTTAAAAGTCATTTTAACTTCTTTACCTGTGTGTAATCCAACCCCTGTTAACGATATTTCTGTTTTGATGGTCTTCTGTTTAACCATTTTTTCCATTTTTTTGGTTTAATATTTGTTTTTTTAATTCGTCAATTTCTGCGATAATCTTAGGTAAATTTTTAAAATGTACATACGATTTACTAAAATCATTATAGCCAAATGTTGGGCTTCCTTGCAAAACTTCATTGTCTTTTATATTCCTTGCAACTCCAGATTGGGCTTGGATTCTAACATTGTTTCCAATTGTTAAATGACCAGAGATCCCTACTTGCCCACCAATCATTCCATTTTTACCAATTTTTGTTGAACCAGCAACTCCGGTTTGAGCAGCAATTACGGTATTCTCACCTATTTCTACATTATGAGCTATCTGGATTTGATTATCTAGCTTAACTCCTTTTCTTATAATTGTTGATCCTAAAGTAGCTCTGTCAATTGTGGTACAAGAACCTATTTCTACATCATCTTCAAGAATAACATTCCCTATTTGAGGAATTTTTTTATAACTCCCATCTGTATTTGGCGCAAAGCCAAAACCATCCGATCCTATAACAGTTCCTGCATGAATGGTACAATTATTACCAATTATGGATTCAGAATAAATCTTAGCGCCGGCAAAAATAGTGACATTATTACGAATGACAACATTATCACCAATAAAACAATTTGGATAAATTTTTACATTATCACCAATGTTTACATTTGTCCCAACATAACTAAAGCTACCCAAATAAAAATTTTCACCATATTTTGTATCTTCAGAAAGTACCGTATGCGGTTCAATACCTTGTTTACTAGCTTTTTTTGCTTTATCATAAAATTCTAATAAATTTGAAAAAGCTAAATAAGCATCTTCTACCTTAATTAATGTAGTGTTTAAATGAGACTCAGGAATGAAACTTTTGTTGACAATGGTTATGGTAGCTTCGGTAGTATAAATGTAGTTATTGTATTTCGGATTGGATAAAAAAGTTAAAGAACCCACTTTTCCCTCCTCAATTTTAGAAAGCTCGTGAACTTCAGCCAGAGGATTCCCTACGACTTCGCCTCCTAAAACACCCGCTATTTGTTCTGCTGTAAATTTCATTCCGACAAAAATATAAAAAAAATAGATTTCAAATGTGGATTTATATCAGTTGTTTTGGGAAACAGATATAATATTTAGTCACTGATTTTGATAAAGACTTTAAATTCAACTGATCGGATGATTCTATTACATCTTCTACCGTTCGGTCTTTTTTCAAAATCCGTATGGGTTCAGCCTCTTTATCGTAAGCCTGATTTTTAATTTTACCTTTAAAAATAAAATAATTTGTATCAGCCATACTAATGTTATTTTCTAATGCAAAACGTTCTTTTAACGGATTTAAATCATCGATGGCTACTTTCTCACTGGTCAATTTTATTTTCAATAAATCTCTATTGATAATCATTTTACTCAACGATGAGAGAATAAAATCATCATGTCTTTGCCAAGATTTTAATGCACTAATGATATCAAAATCATCAAGTTGAGAAAACAAATCTAAAGTAAAAGTATCAAAGGATTCTAATATAATTTTATTTTGCATAAAAAACTGCAACGGCTCGCTACAAGGTAAATTAGTTCCTTTTAAAGTCAACTCTTTAGCACGCTTTAAGATTCTAGTTAAAATCAATTCGCCCACTAAACTGGTTTTGTGTAAATATGCCTGCCAATACATCAATCGACGAGACATTAAAAATTTTTCAACAGAGTAAATTCCTTTTTCTTCAATAACTAAGAAATCATCTTCCACATTCATCATTTGAATTAAACGCTCTGAATTGACATTTCCTTCGGCCACACCCGAGTAAAAACTATCGCGTTTTAAATAATCCATTCGATCCATATCCAATTGACTCGAAATCAATTGCAACATGAATTTTCTATGGTAATCACCTTCGAATATTTTAATGGCTAAGCTTAATTGTCCTTTAAATTCCACATTTAATTGTCGCATAAACAATAACGAAATTTCCTCATGATGTACATCTTCTACAATGCTTTTTTCCATAGCATGCGAAAATGGTCCATGCCCAATATCATGTAATAAAATAGCAATGTAAAGTGCGTTTTCTTCTTCTTCAGAAATAGATACTTCTTTAAAACGCAAAACATCAACTGCTTTTTGCATCAAGTGCATACATCCTAAAGCGTGATGAAAACGAGTATGATTTGCTCCTGGATAGACTAAATAAGACAAACCCATTTGTGTAATTCGACGCAAACGTTGAAAATAGGGATGCTGTATTAAGTCATAAATTAAAGCGTTAGGTATGGTAATGAACCCGTAAATGGGATCGTTGAATATTTTTAATTTATTGATTTGACTCACTACAACTTGAATTTTAGGTTGACAAATATAAGTAAATTAGATTGTAAAAAAAGTAAAATTACTAATTGTCCAAGGTGTTCACTTTATAGAAAAAGTTAGACACAAATTACACCAATTGTCACTAATTCTAATCAAAATTAAAAAATTCTATCTGTCTTAATAATTAGTGTAATTAAAAACGATGTTTAATTTGTGCTTATTGGTGTAATTTGTGGCAAAAAAAAATTAATGAGCTTGAACTGCTAAGTACCATTTTTACAATTTTCTAATCCAAATATTTCTAAATTGATTTTTAGAACCATGATCCTGAAGCGAAAGAACATCATCACCATGAGGCGACGGATAATTGTGTAAACCGATATAAAGCGTTAAGCCATTAATTGTTACATTATTTTGTATCAAAACACCGTTTAAAAATACTGTAATTCTGGCTGGTGCATCAATTTTTCCATCTGCTTTAAATCGTGGTGCTTTATAAATCACATCATAAATATTCCATTCTAATGGTGTTTTTACAGCATTTACTAATGGTGCATGATCTTTATAAATACTTCCCGCCTGACCGTTGCTATAGGTTCGGTTATTGTAAGAATCTAAAATTTGCAATTCATATCTATTTTGGAAAAACACACCACTATTGCCTCTCGCCTGTCCTCCATCTAAAACAACATCTGCAGCACTCCACTCCAAATGCAACTGACAGTCACCAAAAGTCATTTTGGTTTGAATATCGCCAGAACCAGGAACAATTTCCATGTAATCATTGTTTATTATTTTCCATGTAGCAGCTTTGTTAACGTCTTTTTTACTTACCCATTGATTTAAATTTTCACCATCAAATAAAATAATCGCATCTGAAGGTGCATTACCCAGAATTTTTGCCGGTGTAATTATTTTTACTTCTGGTTCCCATATTTCTGTCATTTCGGGTTTCATAGGCATTGGAGAAACCTCAGGCGGAGTGTTTACAAATTGATGTTGTGCCATAGCCGCAGTAGCAGAAAACAGGCTTACCATTAAAAATGAATATTTCAAATTTTTAAATTTCATAATTAAATATGTTGGTTTGAGTTTGTTAGTATTTGTTTGAATCTCAATATTAATCATTTTTTCAACAACTTATTTTTAATTTTTCAAAGTACTATTTAAATCATAAATCTTTCTTTCTCAGACAAAAAGCACGATTGGGTTCTTGATAATTAAAATAGTTTACAGAAAATTAACATAAAATTAAGTTCGGTTAGTTCGGTAATTACCGAACCAATTGTAAATTTGCAAAAAATTTCATCATGGATGTTGTAAAAGAAAGAGAAGAAATAATAGAGTTGTTTGGCAATTATTTCGAAAAATTATACAATATTCCTCCTCTAGCTGGAAGAATATTAGGAACTCTAATTATTGACGGCTGTAAAACAGGCTTAACATTTGAAACTTTAGTCGAAAAAATGAGTGCTAGTAAAAGTTCTATTTCGACTAATTTAAATCTGCTTTTAAAAATGGATAAAATAACCTACTTCACTAAAGCAGGAGATCGAAAAAAATATTTCAAAGCAGCCAATTTAAGTGAGCGTCTAGCTAATTTTCTAAAATTAATTGATTCGGAAATGATTATCATCAACAGACTAGTCGATTATAGAGAAGTAACTGCTTCTTGCCCCGAGGAAAAATGCAATTTAGAAAACGTAAAAGCCTATAGAACACACGTTACCGAGGTTGGGAAATTATTTATTAAAACCATCAACAACTTCAAACAAATAGAAATAAGTAATAATAACAATCAATAATCCATCAAATGAAAAAACTTTCATTATCCATTATAAGTTTAGTACTCTTAGTTGCCTGTGGAAAAAAAGAAGAAAAAACTACTCCTCCTGTAATGCCATACAAGGTTGTTGCAGTAACTCAATCAAATACTACATTATTAGCCGAGTATCCTGCTACATTAGAAGGAATTACAGATATTGACATTCGCGCTAAAGTGGACGGTTATATCGAAAAAATATATGTTCAAGAGGGTCAGGAAGTTAAAAAAGGACAATTGCTTTTTAAACTAGAAACTCAAACCGCAAATCAAGAAGCTAGTGCTGCTAAAGCTAAAGTTGCTGCAGCTCAGGTAGAAGTCAATCGATTAATTCCATTAGTAGAACGCAATATTATTAGTGATGTACAACTAGAAACAGCTAAAGCTAATTTAGCCAGTGCTAAAAGTACGTATCAAAGTATTGTTGCAAAAATAAACTATGCTTCAATCAAAAGTCCAGTAAACGGAATCGTAGGAACTTTGCCGCTAAGATTAGGAAGTTATGTAAGTAGCCAAACTGCAGAACCTTTAACTCGTATCTCAGATGTTAGCACCATTTTTGCCTATTTTTCAATGAATGAAAAACAGCAATTGGACATAACTATGAATGCTGTTGGAAAAACATTTCAGGAAAAAATCACTAAAATGCCTCGTGTTAATTTGATTCTAAGCAATGGAATGCAATATGAAAATACTGGAAAAATTGAGACTTTTAGTGGTCAAGCCAATACACAAACGGGTTCATTTAATGTGAGAGCCAGTTTCCCAAATGCAAACAAGCTGTTGCGTTCTGGAGGAAGTGGAACAATACAAATTCCAACTAACCTGAATGAAGTTATTATAATCCCACAAAATGCCACATTAGAAATGCAAGACAAACGTATTGTTTTAGTTGCTGACAAAGACAATAAAGTAAAAGCGGTTCCTGTTGAAGTACGTGCCGTTCCTGGAGGTCGTTTTTTTGTAGTGGATAAAGGATTAAAAGAAAACGATAAAATACTTATTGAAGGTGTTGGAATAGTTTCAGAAGGGACTTTAATCAAACCTGAATTAGTTGATTATGCTACAATAATCAATTCTGAAGAAAAAGCAGTTAACTAACAATCGAATAAAAAGTACATTATGTTTTCAAAATTTATTGACAGACCCGTTTTGTCAACGGTGATTTCTATTATCATCGTTATATTGGGAGTATTAGGGTTAATCTCGCTTCCTGTTTCTCAATATCCCGAAATAGCACCGCCTACAGTAACGGTTTCGGCTAATTATCAAGGAGCCAGCGCCGAAGTAGTAATGAATTCGGTAGTTATTCCGCTAGAAGAGCAAATTAATGGTGTAGAAGACATGACTTATATGACTTCTACTTCAAATAATGATGGTTCAGCATCCGTAAATATTTACTTTAAATTAGGTACTAATCCTGATTTAGCAGCAGTAAACGTGCAAAATCGTGTCTCTCGTGCTACGCCTTTATTGCCACAAGAAGTTACCAGAGCGGGAGTTACTACATCCAAAAGACAAAGTGATAATATTTTAATTTTATCGGTGTACAGTGAAAACCCGGATTATGATATTACGTTTCTTCAAAATTATGCCAACATTAATATTTTACCTAAAATAAAACGCGTTGCAGGAGTTGGAGAAGCCGTAATATTTGGTCAAAGAGATTATTCGATGCGTATTTGGTTGAAACCAGATGTTATGGGAGCTTATGGATTAGTTCCTTCGGATATTAGCGCATTATTGGCTGAACAAAATATTGAAGCTGCACCTGGACAACTAGGAGAAAGTGGCGATCAATCTTTTCAGTATACATTAAAATATAAAGGACGTTTACAAAGCACAAAAGAATTTGAAGAAATTATTGTGCGTTCTACCCCAAGTGGTGAAGTGTTAAAATTAGGCGATGTAGCTAAAATTGAATTGGGTGCAGTAAATTATGCCAGTAAATCATTTACAAATGGGCACCAATCTATCGCTATTGCTATTGCACAGACCGCAGGTTCAAATGCTCAGGATGTAATTAAAGGTGCGTTGAAAGTAATGGATGAATCGGTGGTTAATTTTCCAAAAGGAGTAAAATACACCACTTTAATTAACGCAAATGACTTCTTAGAAGAGTCTATTTCTAAAGTAATTCACACCTTAATAGAAGCTTTTATATTAGTATTTATTGTGGTTTTTGTATTTCTACAAGATTGGAGGTCCACGCTTATTCCTGCAATATCAGTGCCGGTTGCTATTGTAGGAACCTTCTTTTTCCTTAGTTTATTTGGTTTTACCATCAACTTACTAACGTTGTTTGCACTAGTACTTGCCGTAGGTATTGTGGTCGATGATGCCATTGTGGTCGTCGAGGCCGTTCACGCTAAAATGGAAGCGGGAGAACACGATCCTAAAAAAGCAGCTTATAGTGCGATGGGTGATATAAGTAGTGCTATTATTTCCATCACCTTAGTAATGTCGGCCGTATTTATTCCAGTTTCATTTATTAGCGGCTCTGCGGGAGTTTTTTACAAACAATTTGGTTTGACATTAGCAGTTTCCATTGTCTTATCTGCTATTAATGCATTGACGCTCTCTCCTGCCCTATGTGCTATTTTCTTAAAACCACATGGCGAAGAAAAGAAAAAAGGCTTTTTACAACGTTTTTACACCGCCTTTAATACAGGATTTGAAACTACCACATCTAAATACAAAAGATCAGTAGAATTTTTAATAAAAAGAAAATGGTTGTCCTTTTTAGGAATCGCCGTTTTTGCTGGAATTTTTGTTTTATTATTAAATATTACACCCAAGGCTTTTGTACCTGGTGAAGATACCGGAGCCATTCTTTCAGATGTATCACTTCCACCTGGAACTTCATTAGAAAGAACCGAGGAAGTATTATTAGAAATTGAAAAAAAAGTAAAAGATATTCCTGAAATTCAAGAATTGCTTCGTATTTCTGGTCGAAGTCTAATTAGTGGTACGGGTAGTAACTACGGAATGGTAATTGTAAAATTAAAACCATGGGCCGACCGTAAAGATGCTAATCAGGAAATTACCCTTGTAGTTCAAGAATTATTCAAACGTGCTGCTGCTGTAAAAGACGCTAAAGTATTGTTTTTTGCTCGTCCTACATTGGTTGGTTTTGGTTATTCTAATGGAATTGAATTCCAGTTGCAAGATCAAAAAGGAGGAAGTATTCAAGAGTTGAGTGAAGTGAATAGCAAATTTTTGGCTGCCTTAAATAGTCGTCCTGAAATACAATATGCTACTACCTCATTCTCTCCAAACTATCCTCAATATAGAATTGATTTGAATGTGGCTGCTATCAAAAAATCAGGCTTAACAGTAACTGATATTTTAGGAACCATGCAAGGCTATTATGGTGGAGTTTATGCTTCA
This sequence comes from Flavobacterium zubiriense, assembly GCF_041729725.1. Classification (NCBI taxonomy): domain Bacteria; kingdom Pseudomonadati; phylum Bacteroidota; class Flavobacteriia; order Flavobacteriales; family Flavobacteriaceae; genus Flavobacterium; species Flavobacterium zubiriense. The sequence goes on from NZ_JBCFQL010000009.1 coordinate 182,586, forward strand.
AACTTTAATAAATTTGGAAAACAATTCCGTGTGGTTTATCAATCAGAGCCACAATTTAGGAGAGATCCTGAATCTTTAAACAAAGTATTGGTTCGAAATAGCAGCGGACAAATGGCTCCTATTTCGGAATTTGTGAAATTGGAAAAAGTATTTGGTCCTCAGGCAATCGATCGTTTCAATTTATTTACTTCTGTAAAAATTACAGGAGCACCAAATAAAGGTTTTAGTTCTGGAGATGCCATTAAAGCTGTTGAAGAGGTAGCCAGCCAAAATCTACCTCTTGGATATGGATATGAATTCTCAGGAATGACTCGTGAAGAAATTAGTGCTGGTGGACAAACTTTGTACATTTTCTTATTGTGTTTGATTTTTGTGTATTTCTTATTAGCGGCTCAATACGAAAGCTATATGTTGCCTTTTGCAGTATTATTATCATTGCCAATTGGTTTAGCAGGAGCTTATATTTTTGCCTATTTTTTCAATGTAAGTAACAACATTTACTTGCAAATTACATTAATTATGCTTATTGGATTACTCGCCAAAAATGCTATTTTGATAGTCGAATTTGCTGCCGATGCAAGAAGAAAAGGAATGAGTATTTCTCGAGCTGCTGTTGAAGGTTCTGTGGCTCGTTTGCGTCCTATTTTAATGACATCCTTTGCCTTTATTCTTGGTTTATTACCGTTAATGCTGGCTCAAGGAGCTGGAGCTATTGGTAACAAAGCCATTGGAACAGGAGCTATTGGAGGAATGCTAATAGGAACTATTTTAGGAGTATTTGTAGTGCCTATTTTGTATATCATATTCCAAAATTTACAAGAACGTATTTCTACAAAACCTTTACCAACAACAACTGTATCAGATGTTAATCTTTTAGAAAATAACAATGAAAAATAAAACATATAAAATTGTACTCTTAGGAGTTTCGGCTGTACTAATGCAATCCTGTTTTGTTGCCAAAGATTACAAACGTCCCGAGTTAAAAACTGAAAATTTATACCGCAATGAAGTCGTATCAACCGACACTACTTCATTAGCCAATCTGTCATGGGATAAGGTTTTTACTGATCCTATTTTACAAGCTTACATTAAAAAAGGATTAGAAAACAATCTAGATATTAAAATAGCCATACAAAATATTGCTGCAGCCGAAGCTTCAATGAAACAAGGTAAGGCAGGATTTTTCCCTACATTGTCTACTGGTGCTGATTGGACGCATCAACAACTTTCTAAGAATAGTCAATTTGGAGCAATTGTTCCAAACAGAAGTACAGATCAGTATCAATTAACAGGAACACTAAGTTGGGAAGCTGATATTTGGGGAAAAATTAGAAGCAACAAACGTGCGGCTAATGCGAGTTATCTTCAAAGTATTTCAGCAAATCAGGCGGTAAAAACCCAGTTGATTTCGGAAATTGCTTCGACTTATTTTCAGTTATTAGCTGTAGACGCCCAAATTAAATTGGCTGAAAAAACGCTAATTAACAGAGACAAAAGTATCGAGACCATTGTTGCGCTTAAAAAAGCAGGAAACGTTACTGAAGTGGGTGTCAAACAAACCGAAGCACAAAAGTATGCCACCGAAGTTATTTTAGCCGATTTAAAAATCAACAGTGTTCTTTTAGAAAACAAAATGAGTATTCTTTTAGGGCAAGCACCTCAAAAAATAGAGAGAAGCAACTTTAATCTTCATACACTGCAACCTAATATCACGCTGGGAGTTCCTGCAAATTTATTGAGAAACAGACCCGATGTAATTGCTGCCGAATACAATTTGATAACGAATTTTGAGATGACAAATGCAGCAAAAAGTAGTTTTTACCCAACATTAAAAATTACAGCTACTGGAGGTTTACAAAGTATTGATATTAAGGAATGGTTGAGTTTGAATTCTTTTTTCAGTAATGTGGTTACAGGAATAGCACAACCCATTTTTAATCAAAGGCAAATAAAAACCAAGTTTGAAATTGCAAAATCAAATCAGGAAAGAGCCTATTTACAATTTGAACAATCCTTATTAAATGCAGGAAAAGAAGTTTCGGATGCATTGGCACAATACAATAATGAAACTTATAAATTGACTATCAGAGAAAAACAAGTTGATGCTTTAAAATCGGCTTCTGATTTTTCTGACGAATTGTTAACTTACGGTTTGGCTAATTATCTTGAAGTTTTGACTGCTAAAGATGCTGCATTAAATGCCGAACTGGGTTTAATTTCGAATAAATTCCAACAGGATAATGCTATCATTCAATTGTACAGAGCCTTAGGCGGTGGATGGCAATAAGCTTAATTCTCATACCAGAATTAAATTAGGTTATATATTCATAAAGCCATCTTGTTTTAAAAAAACGAGATGGCTTTTATGTTTTTTGATAATTTCCAACGATTATAAAAAACTTAAAATATACCCTAAAAATGCACCACCAATCACAATGAAAGCACTGTTTATTTTCTTGTAATTAAAAGCAATCAAAATACTCACCAATGCAATTAAAATAGAACGCCAATCAGTAATGGTGTCCGTTCCCATTTGGATACAAATCGAAATAATTATAGCTACCGAAGATACATTTACAGCATCCAGAAAAATGGAAAAGGGTTTAGAATTTCGTAATTTTTTAACCAATGGATTCAGTAAAGCAACAAATATAAAAGAAGGTAAAAATATAGCTATCGTGGAAACCAAAGCACCCGAAAATCCATTAATTTGATAGCCTACAAATGTTACTGATGAAAAAACAGGACCAGGAGTAAATTGTCCCACAGCAATGGCATCAATCAATTCGGTTCGTGTCAGTAAGCCTTTGGCAACTAATTCGGCATCCAAAAAAGCAAATAAAACATAACCGCTTCCGTAGAGAATGGAACCAATTTTTAAGAATATCAGAAATAAATTCCAATTGCTGGCTGCCATCAAAGTAGTTTGAGAAACAGGCAAAAAAACAAGCGGAATCCAATTCCTTTTCACCGAATTTTTATTTTGTATCGAAAACCAAAATAACGACATAAATCCTGCTCCAAAAAGTAAAGCAATTTCGTTGAAATGCAAAAGTGAAAGCACTAAAACAATACTGCCAATAATTACTAACGGAATGGTTTTTAATGATTTTTTTGCCAATGGAAAAATAGCTCCTAAAATAATAGCAATAATAGCTGGTTTGATTCCGTATAAAAAGGGTTGAATTTCGGGCAATTGACCATATTCTTTGTACAGCCAGGCAAAGCCAGCCGTGAGGAAAACGGCAGGCAAAATAAAACAAAGTCCTGAAACTATCAAGCCTTTTACTCCTGCTCTTTCATGACCAATATGAATCGCCATTTCAGTGCTATTTGGTCCTGGAATTAAATGGGTAGCACCTAATAAATCTAGAAAATGCTGTTCGTCGAGCCATTTTCGTTTCACAACTACTTCATTTTGCATCATGGCTATATGCGCCGCAGGACCACCAAAACCAATAAATCCTAATTTTAGAAAAAGTTGAGCAAGTTCTTTTAGACGTTGTTTTTCAGACATGAACTAATTTTTATTATTTTTCAATATTCATACAAATTTATAAATGAAAAGTAAATAACTGATTAAGATAATAATAGTAATAATTGCCAAAATAAAGTGATGTAAACTTTTCCCAATTAGCTGCAAAATGGTCTTTCCCCATATTTCATCTGTTTTTTATTCTGTAGCACTACTGTTTAATGTAAAAAAACTAAAATATAGAACAAAAATACTTGTTTTTTGCTTCAATAAAAAAAGTCTAAATCACTTATAATTTTGAAATCATCAAGTTTATTTTTCTGACATTCAATAGTGATGAAGGTTGAATCTGAATCTAAGGAATTTGAGATCAATTCTGCCAATATAAAAAAGTGCTCTTTTTGAAAAATAGTTTAGAATGAAATAATTGTGAATTTACAGTGGAAAAATTAATGTACTTTATTTCCAAAAGGCTTTATGATAATTCCCATGCTGAAAATAAATCCATCAGTAGGAGCATAAATTTCTGGAAAAACGGGTCGGTCGTGTGTAGGTAAAACTAACGGTGAAAAGCGACTTTGTCTTCGGTCAGTAAAATTTTCAAAATTACTAAAGAGTGCGCCCCATTTGAAATTTCGCATCAACAGAAATCCCATGGTAGTAAAATCAGTGGTTTTAGTTCCATTCGATAATAATTGTTGTCCTGTGTAATAGGTTTCAAAACCAATGCGCCAGGCTTCACTTTCATACATAATTACACTGCCTACATTGTGCTTGGGAGTCAACGGTTTTTGTGGGTTTCCCGCTAAATAATGCAAACGAGCATCAATAAAAGCATAGTTTAAAAACCATTTAAAATCCTTGTAATTGAACTTGATGTTGGTTTCGGCACCTTTGCTTAAAATGACTTCAGCAGCATTTTCAAATTTGAAATTGGTTCCGGAGCTATTTAATAATAGTGCGTTTTGAATAGCGGTAACATAGAAAAGTTGGTTTGCTGAGAATCCAATTTCACCCAAACGCGTTTGGTAATTAAAATCATAATTCACACCATAAGAACGTTCGGCTTTTAGATTGTCTTTGTCAATGCCCAATACATTTTCGAAATTAATCGATTCGGCTTCTTCTGTAAAAACATCAGGGATTTTATAGCCTAATCCACCGCCAATTCGGCTTGAAAAACCATTTTCGTTTTTGTACAACAAGGAAATTCTTGGCAAAGTAAAGAATCCCCAATTGGTATTATAATCCGTACGCAAACCTGTTTCTAAAATCCAGTTTTCGCTAATATCAAAAATGCTATTGGCAAACAAACCGTAGGTCAGTTCTTTTTGATCGCGTTGCAATACCGCTTCGTCGGCTTCATCAAAATTAACTGAATACACATTTGCACCCAAAATCCAATCGGTTTTAGCATTGGCTCTTTCGTAACTTACTTCGGTAAACGTATTGATTTGCTTTCCGCTAAAATTAAAATCAGGCACTTGCAACGAACGATCAAAATAAGAAATACTGTTCTTGATATTGAAATTGCTCAGCGAATCCAGTTGGGTTTTATATACTGCCTGAGAACTCAAACGTTTAGAAACGTTGTCTTCGGTGTATTGATGAATGCCGTTTTGCTGACTCTTAATTTTAGTCATATCGCCTCCAATTCGGTCATCGTAAGTTCCATTAACGCCTAGCCAAAAAGTAGTTTTTTCGGAAGGGTAATAAAAGAATTTTGGATTAAAAGAAATGGATTTTGTTTGGGGTAAATTACTGAAATCATCATCTTCGGGATCATAGGCTTTTTGATAATGTGCCGAACCATAAAGCGTTGTTCCAAATTTTTCATTTCGTTTGCTATAAAAAACATTCGCCGTACTTCCTAAAGCATGCGTTTGGGTTAGCATAATGTCTAAATCCGGTTCTTCATCGGGCGTTTTCGAAACCATATTCACTAAACCGGCAATAGCGCCACCGCCATACAGTGTAGACGAACTTCCTTTGATAATTTCAAATTGTTGTAAATCCAAAGGCGGAATTTGCATAATACTCAATCCGCTGGAAAAACCGGAATATAAAGGAAAACCATCTCTTAAAAGTTGGGTGTAACGTCCGTCAAGACCTTGTATTTTAATGTTCGAATTCCCGCTGCTCAGTGAGGTTTGTTGCATTTGGATTCCCGTGCTTTCGCGCAAAACCATCGAAATATTGGTGGGATTCATCGTCGCTTTTTCTTCTAATTCTTCGCTATTGATAAATTCAATTCGGGTGGGAATTTTTCTAACGGTTCTGCTGGTACGAGACGTTTGTAAAATGACTTCGTCGAGCTCGTTTTCATTGGGTTCTAAATGAAAAACAAAAACGGTTTGACTCGGAATTTGGATGGTTTTTTTTAAGGTTTCAAAACCCAAATAAGAAATGATAATCGTTTGCTTGCCATTGGAAATATTTGAAAACTGGGCTTTTCCCTCAGCATCTGTAACAGCCGATTTTTGGTCTGATTCGAGATAAATATTGGCGCCAATTACGGCTTCGTTTTCAGAAAGGATTTGGATTTGGACATCACTTTTTTGTGCCTTTATTTCAAGGCATGATAATAATATGAGCAACGCGCTCAAAATGAGTTTATTCATTTGAAATGAAATTTAATTAATTAAAAATTAGACGAGTTGTCTTGGTATTTTAACTAATTAATTGAGGAGGTTGCCAAATAGCAGCAACAGAATCAAATTGATAATTTGATTGATAAGAAGATACTACTACATTAGAAATTTCCGTATGGATTCTAAAAGTAAAGATTTTAATGCTTTCAAAAGTTACCGACATTCCGCAACAGCTGCAAATACAAGTCACAGGACAAGAATCATCATGGTCTTCCTGATGATTGTGCGCAAGACTGATATTATCTTTTTTCAGGTCTTCGGCATTACTTCCGTCAGAACAAGGTTTTAAAGATAAAACAAGTATTAAAATGGATAATATGAAGGTACTTATTTTCATTGCGGCAACGAAGTTAAAAAATCTATTTTACATATTTATCTTTATTTTCAGGACTTTTGTTGGAGCTAACTTTTCGGATTTTGTATTTTCGGGTTAAATGTTTGAGTCAATTTCGCCACGAATTCATGTATTATATTCAGTTTTTAGAATAATTCCTGAATTCGTGGCTTTTTAGACAACAATATGTTTGACGTGTAGCTAATTTAATTGAGGTCTTAAAAAAAACTTACTTTTGCAATTCTTGAAAAAAATCGTTGGTTTTTATTTGATTAATTAGTTGTTTAATAGTCTGTTATGTAGATTTAAAGTTTTAGAAGAAGTTTCTAAAACTTTAAATTATTTTTAAGTTTTTGAGTAAATTTTGCTTATTGTTTGCATTTTTGTTTTAAAAAAATTAGTTTTGCACCATATTTATGAAAAAGACTACTCATTATATCACCGTTACTCCGCCTTGATTTTTAATCTTTAAAATCGAAGGGCATTCCTAAAAACGAGCATTCAATTTTTGAAGGCTATTTTGATATACAAAATAGTTTCTTAATAGATTCTCGTAAACAACGGTATAC